>NZ_JAMZIK010000241.1 GCF_024178315.1 Siccirubricoccus soli
GGTGTCGACCTGCTGACCCGCGTGCTGGCCGATTGCATGGGCCGGCAGACCGGCCACACCTTCGTGGTGGACAACCGGCCCGGGGCGGCCTCGGCCATCGGCACGCAGCATGTCGCGCGGCAGCCGCCGGATGGCTACACGCTGCTCTATGGCGGGCCGAACATCACCATCCTGCAGGTGCTGAACCGCAGCTTCGCGCGGGAGATCGACGTCCGCACCGCCTTCGCGCCGGTCACCGTCGCTGCCTCCGGCCCCTACATCTTCGTCGTCAACAAGGACGTGCCGGCGCGGACGCTGCCGGAGTTCATCGCCTGGCTGCAGGCCAATCCCGGCCGCGGCAATTACGCCACCACCGGCACCGGCGCGACCATGCACATGATGTCGGAGCTGTTCAAGCAGCTGGCCGGCAACCCATCCGTCACCATGGTGCCGTATCGCGGCGACGGGCTGGCGGTGCAGGCGGTGGCGAGCGGCGAGGTGCAATACGCCATCGCCGTCACCGGCTCCGCCAAGCCGCTGGTCGATTCCGGCATGGTCCGGCCCCTGGTGGTCACCGGCCCGCGCCGGATGGCGGGCCTGCCCGAGGTGCCGACGATCAGCGAGGTCGGGGTGGTGACCCAGCTCGATATCGTGGCCTGGCTTGGCTACTTCGCCCCGGCGGGCACGCCACCGGAGCGCATCGCCTGGCTGCAGCAGGCCATTGCCAGGGCGCTGTATGATGAGGGCGTGCAGGGCCGGCTGGCCGATCTCGGCTTCGCGCCGGTGGGGTCGGAGCCGGCAGCGCTGAAGGCGGTGGTGGAGCGCGACGTGGCGCTGTGGACGCGCGTCGCGAAGGAAGCCGGCCTGGAGGCCGAATGACGCGGCGCCGGGGCGCGTCACCGCGCCCCGGCTCTCCTCCCCTTACGCGGCGACAGGCTCGCCGAGGCGGAAGCCCCGGTAGGACTCCGCCGCCACCTCCTCGCAGATCTTCCGATAGGTGCCGACGCCGCCGATATAGGGCATGAAGACGCGCGGCTTGCCCTTCACATTCGCCCCCATGTACCAGGAGCCGGCCCGCGGATAGAGGGTGCGGTGGGCCACCTCGTTGTTGTGCTCCACCCATTTGTCCTCCGCCTCGCGCTCCGCCTCGATGCGGGTGAGCGACTTTTTCTGCATCTCCGCCAGGCATTGCGTGATCCAGTCCACATGCTGCTCGATGGACACGATCATGTTGCTGAGCACGGAGGGGCTGCCGGGGCCGGTCACCATGAACAGGTTGGGGAAGCCGGCGCTGCACAGGCCGAGATAGGTGCGCGGCCCCGCTGCCCATTTCTCCGCCAGCGTCTCGCCGCCCACGCCCCGGATGTCCATGCTGGTCAGGGTGCCCGTCATCGCGTCGAAGCCGGTGGCGAAGACGATGGCATCGAATTCGTGCACCGTGCCGTCCGCCAGCTGCACCCCTTCCGGGACGATGCGGGCGATCGGGTTGCTGCGAAGGTCCACCAGCGAGACATTGGAGCGGTTGAAGGTCTCGTAATAGCCGGTATCGGCGCAGATGCGCTTGGTGCCGATGGGGTGGTCCTTCGGCGCCAGCAGCTCGGCCGTCCGGGCATCCTTGACGATCTCGCGGATCTTGCTGCGAACGAATTCCGCGGCGGTGCGGTTGGCCTCCTCATTGGTGACGAGGTCGTTGAAGGAGACCATGAAGGCGGTGCCGCCCACCGCCCAGCGCCGCTCATACTCCGCCCGCCGCTCCTCCTCGGAGACCTCCAGCGCGCCCTTGTCGTTCAGGTTGCGCAGGATGCCGGTGTGCTGCGCGCGGGCCTTCGCGCGCCGGGCCGGGTAGTCGGACTTCCACTCCTGCTCGTAGGGCTCATCCATCGGAGCGTTGTGGGAGGGAATGCTGAAATTCGCCGTCCGCTGGAAGACGGTGAGATGCCCGGCCTGTTCCGCGATGACCGGGATGGCCTGGATGGCCGAGGAGCCGGTGCCAATCACCCCCACGCGCTGGCCGGTGAAATCCACCTTCTCATGCGGCCATTGCCCGGTGTGGAAGGTCTTGCCGCCGAAGCTGTCGATGCCCTCGATCTCCGGCAGGCGGGCGGTGGAGAGGCAGCCCGTGGCCATTACCACATGGCGCGCCCGCACCACATCACCCTTATCGGTGCGCACGGTCCACAGATCCGTGGTCTCGTCCCAGCTCGCTTGCTGGACGCGGGTGCTGAAGGAGATGTCGCGGCGCAGGTCCAGCCGGTCCGCGACGTGGTTGGCATAGCGGAGGATCTCGGGCTGGGAGGCGAAGCGCTCGCTCCACTTCCATTCCTGCTGCAGCTCGTCGGAGAAGCCGTAGGAGTACTGCATGCTTTCCACGTCGCAGCGCGCGCCGGGATAGCGGTTCCACCACCAGGTGCCGCCCACGCCGCTCGCCTGCTCGAAGGCGCGAGCCCGCAGGCCGAGCCCGCGCAGGCGGTACAGCATGTAGAGGCCGGCGAAGCCCGCCCCCACCACCACCACATCCACATCCGGGGCCGCCGGGGCCGCCCCCCCGGGGATGCGCTGCTGGCCATTCATCATCTCAGTTCCTCCGCTGTGGTTGCTTCGGCGTCCAGCGCCGGATGTCTCTTCAGGCCGCGGCGCCGCGCACCAGGCGCCCTGGCAGCGCCCCGGTCGCCTGGCCCTCGCGATAGACCGGCTGCCCGTTCACCAGCGTCGCCACATAGCCATCCGCGCGCTGGAGCAGCCGCTTGCCGCCCGCCGGCAGGTCATAGGCGAGTTCCGGCACGCGCGCGCGCAGCCGGTCGTAATCGATGACGTTGATGTCGGCCCTGAGCCCCGGCGCGATGGCGCCGCGATCGGTCAGGCCCAGCGCCCGCGCATTGTCATGCGACAGCCGCTTGATGACGAAGCCCAGCGGCAGCTTCTCGCCGCGGCTGCGGTCGCGCGTCCAATGGGTGATCGTGCTGGTGGTCGAGCTGGCATCGCAGATGAGGCCGAGATGCGCGCCGCCATCGCCGAGGCCCATCAGCGTGTTGGGATGCTCCACCATGGTCTTCACGGCGGTCAGGTCGCCGTCGGCGTAGTTGATGATGGGGCGGTTGAGGATGCCGCGGCCGTCCTTCTCCAGCATCAGGTCGTAGGCGAGTTCCTGCACGTCCACCCCGCGCTGCGTGGCCATGGCGGCCAGGCTGCGCTCCGGCGGCGGCTCGTAGTCCGGCGGGTCGCCCAGCGGGAACATCATGTGCCAGGTGTTCAGGCGGTAGATCATCGCCGGGTCCGTCGTCGGCTCGGCGATGATGCGGGCGCGGAATTCCGGGGTGCGCAGCACCGCCAGGCGCTCAGCGAAGGGCAGCTTGGCCACAAGCTGCCAGCTCGGCCGCGCGAAGAAGGGGTTCTGGCTCAGCTCGAAGCCCAGCATCAGCCCGATCGGCCGCGCCATGACCTGCCCGGTGATAGGCGTGCCGGCGGCGTTCGTCTCCTCCAGGCGGTCGAGCAGGAAGCGCCACAGCCACGGCACCTTCTCGCGCTGCAGCAGGCTGAAGGTCATCGGCCGGCCGGCGGCCTCGGCGACGCGGCGGAGCATGGCGAATTCCTCGCCGGGCTCATCGAAATCCGAGATCACCTGCAGCCAGCCACGCCCCAGCTTGCCGATGGCCCGGCCGATATCGGCCAGCTCCTCCTCGGCGGCGCGGAGCGTCGGGGTATGGCGCCCATCCAGCGTCTTGTGCGCCAGGGCGCGGGAGGTGGAGAAGCCCAGCGCGCCGGCGGCGATGGCCTCGGCCGCCAGCCGCGCCATCTCCGCGCGGTCGGCCTGGTTGGCCTGCTCGTGATCCGCGGCGCGCTGGCCCATCACATGGATGCGCAGCGCGGCGTGCGGCACCTGGGTGGCGATGTCCATGTCGTAGCTGCGGCCGCCCAGCACATCGAGGAACTGCGGGAAGCTCTCCCAGGTCCAGGGCAGCCCCTCGGTCAGCACGATCTCGGGCAGGTCCTCGATCCCTTCCATGAGGGCGACGAGGATGTCGCGCCGCTCCGGCAGGCAGGGGGCGAAGCCGACGCCGCAATTGCCGATCAGCGCGGTCGTCACGCCATGCCAGGAGGAGGAGTCGAGGCGGCTGCTCCAGGTCGCCTGGCCGTCGTAATGGGTGTGGATGTCGACGAAGCCCGGCGTGACCAGCAGGCCCTTGGCGTCGATCTCCTCCGCCCCGCGCGGCGCCGGCCCCAGCTTGCCGACGGCGAGGATGCGGCCGCCGCCGATCGCCACATCGGCCTCATAGGGTGTCCCCCCGAGCCCGTCGGCGATCGTGCCGCCCCGGATCACCAGCTCCGCTTCGCGTGCCATGCCGTCCTCCTCCTCCTACGCGCCGGGCGACGCATGTCCTGGTGCCGCGACAGCCCTGGCACCGCACTGGCGACCTGGCTTGTCCCGGCCCGAATTTCCGTTAAAAGGAAATTTCTTTCCCTCCAGGGAAACACAATGCCTGCCCGCAAGTCAATGAAGTCAGTCTTCCCTGGCCCGGCCCCCTTGGGGAAAGCCGCGGCATGAGCGCCGGGCGCGCCGCGGAGCGCCGCGGCTTCACGCCGGGAGAGCGTGGGCTGGAACAATCCTTCGGACGGGCAACGGTGATCCTGAATGCGCTGGCCGCCTCCGGGGAGGCGGGGATGCGCTTCGTGGACATCGTCCGCGCCACGGGCCTCAGCCAGACCACGGTGCACCGGCTGGTCGCAGCCCTCGCCGAGCACGGCTTCATCGAGCAGGCGGCCACGGATTCCCGCTACTTCCTCGGCATGCAGCTCGCGGGCTGGGCCTTCGCCGCCACGAACCGCTTCGGGGTGGCCGAAGTGGCCCATCCCATCATGCATCACCTCAGCGAGGTGACGGGGGATACCACCTATCTGTCGCTGCGCTCCGGCGATACGGCCATGTGCGTGGCGCGCGTCGAAGGCTCCTACCCCATCCATGTGCGGATCGTGACGCCGGGCGACCGCCACGTCCTCGGCCTCGGCGCCGGCAGCCTCGCCCTGCTGGCCTTCATCCGGGACGAGGCCGAGATCGAGCGCCTGCTGAACCTGCCGGAGCAGCGGGCGGGACGGGCACGGGCCGGCGTGGACGAGGCGCTGATCCGGCAATGGCTCGTCGCCTCGCGCCGGGATGGCTACAGCATCGTGCAGGATCTGGTCCCGGGCACCAGCGCCATCGGCCTGCCGATCCACGGGCCCACGGGCGATCCGGTTGCGGCACTCGGCCTCGCGGCGATTTCGACCCGGCTGCAGGCGCCCCGGCTGGACGAGGTGCTGACGGAGATGCGGGCGGCGGCGGCGCAGATCGAGGCAAGGCTGCGGCCGATGCCGAAGGCCCATCTGGTGCGTTGAAACTGTCCCATACCAGCCGCGCGACATGCGGACCGATGCCGATTCACGAGTGCGGCCGGCATGTCCGTGATCCCGGCGCGCAGCCGCCACACCACCCCTGCACGCGATACCCGGCTCGGAACGTCAGGCCTTCCGAGCCAGGTATCAGCCTTCGGGGAGGCCCGCCGCGCGGAAGGCGCGAAGAATCGGTCGGTGTCCCGCGTGTGGCGGAAATACCAAAGTTCGGGAAGCGTGCGCATGTTCCAGTGCGCACCGAGCCGCAGCACCTCCTGCACCACCGCGCGAGCCTCTTCCATCAGCCTGGCTTCGACCGCCGCCGTGACAAGCGTATGGTATCTCGGTACACGCGGCGCTCGCCTGGGCTTCTCTCCCACCGTCGCCGGGGTGGGCGGATGGCCGCCTGCCCGGCACCGAGGAGAGAGCGCATGCCACCGTTTCCGACAATGCTGGACGATACCCTGCACGGTCGAATGCCACCGACATCATCAACGCCCAATGGGGCAGTGACCTAGTTTACGGACATGGCGGAAATGACGCCCTCAGCGGCGACCGCGGGAATGACACGTTGTATGGCGGCGAGGGTGCCGACGACCTCTATGGCGGCGACGGCCACGACCTTCTCGTGCCGGGCATGACCTCCGGCCAGGGCTCCGCGGCCGACCAGCGCGTGTCCGGCGGCGAGGGCAACGACACCCTGTCCTTCGAGGATTGGAGCCAGGGCATCTGGGCAAATCTGGGGACCAACAGCGCAACCTACGCCACCCTCACCCGCCGTGGTCACCACAAGGCGTGGATCGGCTGCCACTTACCCCTCGATGACCTCTGGCACACCATCGGCCGCATCAGCGAGACCTTCACCCCGACCGAGTGCGACAACTCCTTCGCCGCAGCCGGGTACGACGCAGACTGATCGGCTTTCTTGCTCTAGATGTTTGATCCCGGGGTTTGATGGTGCAGTCTTCCAGCAGGCGTGGAAGGACGCGCTATGGGCCAGGTTCATCATGGGAGCGCCGCAACGACAGCGGCG
>NZ_JAMZIK010000242.1 GCF_024178315.1 Siccirubricoccus soli
GGCTCCGCCTGGCCGGAGGTCGCCTGGCGCTTCAGCGACATCGCCCCGGGCGGCTTCCCGGCGGAGCTGATCTGGCGGCCCGCCCGCCCCGGCCTGTTCTGGACGGCGGAGCCGGCGCCGCCGGAGCTGCCGGCGTCGAGAAGGCTGGCGGCGGCGCTCCGGCGCCTGCGCCGCCTCGGCGCGCCCGCCCTGCCGCCCGGCCTTCGTGCCCTGGCGTGGCGCGCCGCC
>NZ_JAMZIK010000243.1 GCF_024178315.1 Siccirubricoccus soli
CGGCGCTCCGGCGCCTGCGCCGCCTCGGCGCGCCCGCCCTGCCGCCCGGCCTTCGTGCCCTGGCGTGGCGCGCCGCCGCGCATGGGCAAGGGCGCGGCATCTGGCTGGGTGGGCGGCACGATGCGGCGGGCGACCGCTACAAGCTCTATGTCGGCACCGGGCCCGCGGCGGCGGAGCTGCTGCCGCAGGCCGCGGCCTGGCGGCCCGGCAGCACCACCGGCCTGCGCCTGTTCCATCTGGGCCTCGAGGATAGCGGGCGGGTGGAGCTGTACTGGCGCCGCCGCCGCCACGAGCCGGGCGACCTTGCGGCCCTCGGCCGCTCAACGGGCCTGGCGGCCGCCGCCTCCCATCTCCGCGCCGAGCTGGCCACGCTCTGCCGGCGCGACCCCGAACTGGCGTTGGAGGGCCATCGGCTTGCCTACAGCGTGCAGCTCGACCCCGATGGCCGGCCGGAAGCCCTTGCCCTGTTCTGGGCGCTGTCGGCCTCCTTCCTCGGCCCCGAGCCGGCGACGCGCGCTTGGCTGGAGGCCAGGGGAGGCGCGGACGGTACGGCGCCGGCGGCGGCGCTGTGGCGGCAAGGCCTGCTGCAGCCCTCCTGGCTCGGCCTGACGGCAAGCATGCAGGGTGCCTCGGCCTATGCCGGGTTGGGCGTCCCGCGCCGGATGTTGCGATAGCTGCATGGAAGCGTGGCAGCCTCGCCAGGAAGGCTGCACTCGCGGGCGCGGAGCTCGGGGGGAGGCGACCTGCAGGGATGTCACCCCCTGGGCTCACCTGCTCACCGGGCCGCGTGCCGCGTATCCTGCTGGCCCGTCCGCGGGCCTTTGCCCGCTGCCTCCGGCCACCCGCCCCCGGTGCTTGACGCGCTGCTGCCATCGGCGAAGAAGGGACGCCGTTGCTGCTTTGGGCCGCTCGTCCGGGCAGCCAGGGCGCCGCGCCGGAGCCCGCCTGCCCTAGAGCGTTTTCGGTTTACATGCGTGCACCGAAAACGCTCTACGCCTTTGGTTGCAGAGCAGATTCACGCCTTCGGGCGATGCCGCCCTACGGCGATCTGCTCTAGCGCGCCGGAATATCCAGCAAGATCAGCGCGGTAAGGTGGTACCTGGGGCCGGACTTGAACCGGCGACCCCGGCATTATGAGTGCCGTGCTCTAACCAGCTGAGCTACCCAGGCGCGGGGTGGCGCTATGGCGGATTTTGCCGGGGGATGCAAGGCCGCCTCCCCCGGCTCGTCGCAGGATCAGGGCGTGCCCTTCAGCACCCGCTTGGCGATGGCCATCTTGTGGACCTCGGTCGGCCCCTCATAGATCCGCTGCACCCGGACCTGGCTGGCCATGAGCTGCAGGGGCAATTCCTTCGTCATCCCCATGGCGCCGAAGCACTGCATGGCGCGGTCGATGGTCTCCTGCGCCATTTCGGTGGCGAAGACCTTCAGCATGGAGGCCTCGTTCCGCACCTCCTCCCCGGCACCGAGCTTGGCCGCGGCGTCGCGGACCATCAGCCGGGCGATGTGGATCTTGGTGGCGGCATCGGCGATCCACCACTGGATGGCCTGGCGGTCCGCCAGCTTCACCCCGAAGGTGACGCGCTGCTTGGCGTGCTCGCACATCATCTCCAGCGCCCGGCGGGCCATGCCGGTGCAGCGCGCGCCCATCTGCAGGCGGCGGACGTTCAGGCGGAGCTGCATCGGCGCATAGCCGGCGCCGAGGGTGCCGAGCACCTGGCTCTCCGGCACGCGGCAATCCTCGAAGACCAGCTCATAGGTCCGGCGGCCGCCGATCATCGGGATCTCGCGCTCGATGATGAAGCCGGGCGTTCCGCGCTCCACGATGAAGGCGGTCACGCCCTCTTGCCGCTTGCCCTCGCCGGTGCGGGCCATGAGGATGATGAAGTCGGCCCGCGGCACGCCGCTGACCCAGATCTTGCGGCCGTTGATGACCCAGTCGGTGCCGTCCTTCACCGCCCGCGTCGTCATCCCCGCCGGATCGCCGCCGGCGCCGGGCTCGGAGATCGCGATGGAGGAGCGCATCTCGCCCCGCGCATAGGGGTCGAGGTATTTGGCCCGCTGCTCCGGATTCGCCACGGCCAGCAGCATGTGCAGGTTCGGGCTGTCCGGCGGGAAGATGAAGGGCGTCACCGTGCGGCCCATCTCCTCCTCGATCGCCATGAGGGCGGCCAGCGGCAGGTCGGCGCCGCCGAACTCCTCCGGCACGTCGAGGCCCCAGAGGCCGAGCTCCTTGCACGTCTCCAGCAGCGGCGCCTCTTCCTCGGGCGTCAGCCCGTAGCGCTGACCCTCGGATTCCCGCTTCAGCACGGCGGCTTCCAGCGGCATCAGGTCGCGCTCGACGAATTTGGCGACGAGGTCGCGCACCATGCGGTGCTCCTCGGCCAGCCCCGGAATGGCGCTGAAATTGTACCCGTCCATCTGTCGCGTCCTCCGCCGTGTTGGCGGGAGATTAGACCCGGGCGGGGCGGGGGGCGAGGGGGGCGCTGCCCCCCTCGCGCTCCCCCTGCCAAAGGCCGAAAGGCCTTTGGAAACCAGGAATTTGGGCTTCGCGGGCTGAACTTGCCACCTTGAGAGGGAGTTGGGCTCCCCGCTCGATCACGCCGGCTGCGCCTGCCGATGTGCGAAGTTGGTCACGTTCAGCTTCCGCCGGTGGTCCTCGTAGCGCAGCGGCTCGTAGCGCGCCGGGCTCTCCGCGCTCACGCAGCTCGGCACCGGGCGGATCACCGCGTCGTTGTTCGGGCCGAAGAAGAAGGGGATGGCGTAGCGCATCTCGTTGTTCGCGTTCAGCACCCGGTGCGGCGTCGGCGCAAAGCGGTCGTTGGAATAGCGCCCGAGCATCTCCGCCGTGTTCACCACGAAGGTGCCGGGGATGGCCGGCGGCCGCAGCCATTCCCCCTCCCGCGTTCGCACCTCCAGCCCCGGCAGCGCGGATTGCGCCAGGAAGGTGATGAAATTGGTGTCGATATGCGGCGCGAAGCCGAACCGCCCCTCCTCCGCCTCGGGCTGCGGCTGGTAGCGGATGAGGCGCAGCGTGCAGGTGGGATCGGCGAAATCCCCTTCCAGGTAATCCTCCGGCATCCCCAGCGCCAGGGTGAAGATCGGCAGCATCCGTTGCGCCAGCGCTTCCATGGCGGTGAAATAGGCCATGGTCGCGCGGCGGAATTCCGGCATGCTCTCCGGCCAGCGGTTCAGCCCGACGAAGGGCTTCTTCGCCAGGATATCCGGGTCGTCCGGCGCCCGGTCGCGGACGATGTAGAAGCTCTCGTTCAGGTTCGGCTGCTTCACCTCGGCGATCTTCGAGGTGCGGATGACCTGCGCGCCGGTGGGCAGGTAGCCGATATTCAGCTCTCCCACCTTCAGCGCCAGCTTCACCTCCTCCGGCAGGGCGAAGAAGGCGGCCGCCGCGGCGAAGCAGCCGGCGGGCAGGGCGGGGTCGATCCCATGCCCCGCCAGCACCAGGAAGCCGGTATCCTCCGCGCTGCGGGCGATGCGCTCGGCCAGCGCCTGCCGCGCGCCGGGCTGGCCTGCCAGGGCGGGCGCGATGTCGAGGACGGGAATGCGGCCGTCCGGGCCGCCTGCATTCTGGCTCATGCCGGGCACCTCGCTGCGTCGGCAGAGCACAGCACGCCCCGGCCGCCCGGGCCAGAGCTTGTCAGCGCCGCCGCCGCGCGCCACCCTGCCGCGCGGGAAACGCCTCTCCGAAGGAGAGACCGCCATGCGCCGGATCTTTGCCTCCGCCCTCCTCGCCCTGCTGCCCGGCCTCGCCCAGGCCCAGGGCGGCACGCTGCGCGCCGTGCTGAACCTCGAGCTCCAGGTGCTCGACCCCATCATCACCACCTCCAACGTGACGCGGGCCTATGGCTACCTGGTCTACGACACGCTGATCAGCATGGATGCCGAGGGCCGCTACCGGCCGCAGATGCTGGAGGGGTGGGAGGCGAGCGAGGACCAGCTCACCTGGACCTTCCGGCTCCGCCCCGGCCTCGAATGGCATGACGGCAAGCCGGTGACCGCCGAGGATTGCGTCGCCTCGCTGGAACGCTGGGGCAGGCGGGACGGGCTCGGCAGCCGGCTGATGGCGGCGGCGAAGGGCTTCCGCGTGGTGGATGCCGCCACCTTCGTGCTGGAGCTGCGCGAGCCCTTCAGCCAGGTGATCGAGGCGATCGGCAAACCTGCGGCGCAGATCCCCTTCATGATGCCGGCGCGGCTGGCGGCAACCGAGATCTCCCGCCCGGTGCCGGAGAGCACCGGCAGCGGCCCCTACACCTTCGACCGCGGCGAGTGGCGCCAGGGGGACCGCGCCATCTTCCGCCGCAACCCGCGCTACAAGCCGCGGGAGGATGCGGCGGACGGCCTCGCCGGCGGCAAGGTGGCCCATTTCGAGCGCGTCGATTTCGTCAGCCTGCCCGATTTCTCGACGCGCGTCGCCGCGCTGCAGGCCGGCGAGGTGGACTACCTGGAATTCGTGCCGACGGATTTCATCGCCCGGCTGCAGCGGGACCGCAATGTCCGCCTGATCAACCCGCGCCCCATCGCGCAGATGATGGGGGCGATGGCGATCAACCACCTGCACCCGCCCTTCAACAACCGTCAGGTGCGCCGCGCCCTGCAACTGGCGATGGACCAGGGCGAGATCATCGCCGGGCTTGGCCTGCCCGCCGCCATGTCCATGCCCTGGTGCCAGTCCATCTTCATGTGCGGCGGCCCCTATGCCTCGGAGGCCGGGACCGAGCGGCTGCGCGAGCCGAGCATCGAGACGGCGCGGGAGGCGCTGCGCGCCTCCGGCTACAACAACGAACCCGTGGTGCTGCTGCATAGCACGGACAGCGTGACCCTGAACCCGATGGCGCTGGTGATCATCGACCGGCTGAAGCGGGCCGGCTTCAACCTGGATGTGCTGGCCAGCGACTACAGCAGCCAGGCGCAGCGCCGCCTGTCGCGGGAGCCGCCGGGGCGCGGTGGCTGGA
Source organism: Siccirubricoccus soli (assembly GCF_024178315.1). GTDB lineage: Bacteria > Pseudomonadota > Alphaproteobacteria > Acetobacterales > Acetobacteraceae > Siccirubricoccus > Siccirubricoccus soli. The sequence goes on from NZ_JAMZIK010000243.1 coordinate 4,971, forward strand.
GCCTGATGCCCCTGGTGTTCACCGGCTACGACATCCTGAACCCGCTGGCCCACTATGCCGTCGCATATAATTGCGGCCAGAACTACCCCGGCTGGCCCTGCGCCCCGGCGCTGACGCCACTGCTGGAGCAATTCGGCAAGGAGCCGGATGCGGCGAAGCGCCAGGCCATCGCGGCGGAAATGCAGCGCATCGTGCATGACGAGGCGCTGATGCTCTTCAATGGCCAATTCTCCGTCCCGGCGGCGCACCGGGAGGATGTGCGGGATGTGCTGCCGGTGGGCTTCCCGGTCTTCTGGAACATGCGCCGGGCGGCGCGGTAGGGCGCGGCCGTCCGCCGCCGCTCAGTCCTTCGCCTCGTCCAGCAGCCCCTGCAGCCAGGCCGCGCCCTCCTCCGGCTGGCCGGACATGGCGAGGTCGGCGCGGATGCGGGTGACGATCAGCGGCACCTCCGGCGCGCCGGAGCGGCGCAGCACGCCGCGCAGATGCGCCAGCAGGTAGCCGGGGGAGGTGCCGGTCGCCACCAGCGTCGCGCCCTCCTGCACCGCCCAATGCTCGGAGGAGATCTCGTAGAGGGAATCGGTGAACGCCTTTCGCGCGGCGGGTTCCAACGCGTCAAGGGAATGCAGGACCAGCAGGCATTGCGGCATGGCGGCCTCAAGCGGGGTGGAGATGCTCAACTATCATCCCTGGCGACTGCGTTGCCACCGCTTCCGCTACCAGGGTGCGATGGCATTGCGCCGGATCGGCCTCCAGGCAGAGCAGGCAGAGCTTTTCCCGCCCCGCCCGCTCGGTCAAAGCCGCCAGCGCGGCCTGCGGCTCGGTGCCCGCCAGATGCGCCGCGAAAATGCGCCGCATCTCGGCCGGCCGGCCGCTCCGCGCCGCCTCCCGCCCCGCCGGCGGCGTGCCGAGCGGGCGGAGATGCCAGTAGCCGATGCCGGCCTCGGCCAGGGAGGCGGAGAGCGCGCCCTTGGAGAAGCCGGGCTTGCGGCTGTTCGCCACCGCCCGGACATCCACCAGCGTGGTGACGCCCGCCGCCTGCAGCGCGGCGATCACCCGGGCGGGCGTCGCCTCGCCATAGCCGATGGTGCAGAGGCGCTGCATCTAGGGCGCGACCGGCGCGGGGCCGCGCGCCCGGGCAGTGCGGCGCCTCACCGCGCGATGGCGGCATGCGCCGCCAGGCAGGCCATGTCGATGAGCTGGTTCACGCTGGCATCCATCGGCACGATCTGCACCGGGTGGGACAGCCCCATCAGCAGCGGCCCGATGGTCGTCGCGCTGGTCAGCCGCGGCGTCGCCCGGGTGAGGATATGCGCCGCGTGCAGCCCCGGCATCACCAGGACATTCGCCGCCCCGGTCAGCCGGCTGAAGGGGTAGAGCCGGGCGCGCAGCGCCGGGTCCAGCGCCACATCGGCCGCCATCTCGCCATCATATTCGAAATCCACCTTGCGCTCGTCCAGCAGCCGCACCGCGTCGCGCAGCGAGCCGGGGATATGCCCCTTCGGGTCGCCGAAGGTGGAGAAGGAGAGGAAGGCGACCCGCGGCTCATGCCCGAGGCGCCGCGCCGCGGCGGCGGAGCGGATGGCGATCTCGGCCAGCGTCGCCGCATCCGGCCGCTCATGGATGGCCGTATCCGCCACGAAGACCGTGCCGGAGACCCGCGCCAGCATCAGCGTCAGCCCGAAGAGCGGGTGGCCCTTCTCCTGGTCGATGGCCGAGGTCACACCCTCCAGCGCCACGGAGTAGCTGCGGGTGAGGCCGGTCACCACCGCATCGGCGTCACCCAGCGCCACCATGCAGCTGGCGAAGACATTGCGGTCCTGGTTCACCAGCCGCTGGCAGTCGCGGAACAGGAAGCCCTCCCGCTGCCGCTTGCCGTAGAGGTAGTCCGCATAGCGCCGGTTGCTGTCGGAGATCCGGGCATTGCGGATCTCGATGCCGTCCGGCAGCGGGATGCCGAGCGCATGGGCGGTGGCGGTGATCCGGTCCTCCCGCCCCACCAGCACCGGGTAGCCATAGCCGGCATTGTGGAAGGCGATGGCGGCGCGGATCACCTTCTCCTCCTCGCCCTCGGCGAAGACGACGCGCTTCGGGTTGGCGCGGACGCGCTCGGTGATCAGCTCCAGCGCATTCGCGGTGGCGTCCAGCCGCGCCGCCAGCGTCCGGCCGTAGCGCGCGAGATCGGTGATGGGCCTGCGCGCCACCCCGCTCTCGATCGCGGCCTTGGCGACGGCCACCGGCACCCGGCTGATGAGGCGCGGGTCGAAGGCGTTCGGGATGATGTAGTCCGCCCCGAAGCGCAGCGACTTGCCGGCGCCGGCGGAACCCACCTCCTCCGGCACGTCCTCCCGCGCCAGCAGGGCGAGCGCGCGGGCGGCCGCGATCTTCATCGCGTCGTTGATCGTGCTCGCCCGCACGTCCAGCGCGCCGCGGAAGATGAAGGGGAAGCCGAGGACGTTGTTCACCTGGTTCGGGTAGTCGCTGCGCCCGGTGGCGATGATGCAGTCCGGCCGCGCCGCTTTCGCCTCCTCCGGTGTGATCTCCGGGTCCGGATTGGCCATGGCGAAGATGATGGGCTTGTCGGCCATGGCGCGGACCATCTCCTGCGTCACCGCGCCCTTCACCGAGAGGCCGAAGAACACATCCGCGCCTTCCAGCGCCTGGGAGAGGCTGCGCGCCTTGGTCTCCACGGCGTGGGCGGATTTCCACTGGTTCATGCCTTCCACCCGGCCGCGATAGATCACGCCCTTGGTGTCGCACATGGTGATGTTCTCGGGCCGCATGCCCATGGCCCGCAGCAGCTCGGCGCAGGCCACCGAGGCGGCGCCGGCGCCGTTGATGACGAGCTTCGTCGTCGCCAGGTCGCGCCCCGTCAGATGCGCCGCGTTGATCAGGCCGGCGGCGGCGACGATGGCCGTGCCGTGCTGGTCGTCGTGGAACACCGGAATGTCCATCAGCTCGCGCAGCCGCTGCTCGATGATGAAGCACTCGGGCGCCTTGATGTCCTCCAGGTTGATCCCGCCGAAGGAGGGGCCGAGGTAGCGGATGGCGTTGACCATCGCATCCACATCCTCGGTGTCGATGCAGAGGTCGATGCCGTCCACATCGGCGAAGCGCTTGAAGAGGGCGACCTTGCCCTCCATCACCGGCTTGGAGGCGACGGCGCCGAGATTGCCCAAGCCCAGCACCGCCGTGCCGTTGGAGATGACCGCGACGAAATTGCCCTTCGAGGTGTAGTCATAGGCCAGCGATTTGTCGCGGTGGATGTGCAGGCAGGGCTCGGCGACGCCAGGGGAATAGGCGAGGGAAAGGTCGCGGGCGGTGACCAGCGGCTTGGTCAGGCGGATCTCCAGCTTGCCGGGGCGTCCCTCGGCATGCATGGCCAGAGCTTCCTCGCCGGTGATGCGGGCGGTGCGTCCGTCGCCCGGCAGTCCAGTGTTGCGCACGTCATCCATTCCGGCGTTCCTCATCCCCGAGGCGAATCCAGGGCGGCCACGCCGCCATCGGCGTCAGCATCGCAGCCGCGGGAGAGGGATGGAAGGTGGCTGCTTCGCAAGGGCGAAAGGCGCGGAGAAAAGCAACTTAAAATTCCGTGCGTTTAACTTCCGCCGGCCGGGCAGGCTTGGCGTCCTCCATTTGGCCCGATGCCGTCGCGCCCGATGCGGCGCCGGGGTCATGGGTTGCAGGCACGGTTACATTTCCCCTTGTGCGTGTAACAGCGTGACGTGAGCTGCCGGGTTTCTTCCGGATCGGCATTTGCCCTGCTGCCCGCCTGGCCCGGATGCTGCCGGCGATCCTCCTCGTCTGATGCACCCTCGGCATCGAGCAGCCGAGCGCTAGGTGACCCGGCTAGCGGTGCGCCACCCCGGCGGCCGCCGAGTCGCGGGCGGCCTTGGGCGCGGCAGCCATTTCCGCCTAATCAGACGGCATGACCGCACTCCCCGCGCCCGAGTCTCCGCCCAGCGCCGAAGGGGCCTCCCCCGCCCTGGCGCAATGGTTCGCCTGCAAGGCCCAGCACCCGGATGCGCTGCTCTTCTTCCAGATGGGGGATTTCTTCGAGCTGTTCTTCGCCGATGCGGAGGCGGCGAGCGAGGCGCTGGACATCGCCCTCTCCTTCCGCGGCGAGCATCAGGGCCGCAAGGTGCCGATGTGCGGCGTCCCCGCCCACAGCCATGAGGTCTATCTGGCGCGGCTGATCCGCCGCGGCTTCCGCGTGGCGCTGGCGCAGCAGATGGAGACGCCGGAGGAGGCCAAGCGCCGCAAGGCCCCGGCCGTCCGGCGGGAGGTGGTGCGCCTCGTCACCCCCGGCACGGTGACGGAGGACAGCCTGCTGGAGGCGGCGCGCCCCGCCTGGCTGCTCGCCCTGGCCCCCGCCGGGGCCAAGGGGGAGGCCAAAGGGGAGGAACGCCTCGGCGCCGCCTGGCTCGACATCACCACCGGCCTGTTCGAGACCGAATCGCTCCCCGCCGCCGAGCTCCCCGCCCTGCTGGCCCGGCTGGAGCCGGCCGAGGTGCTGGCCCCTTCCGGGCTCGGCCCGCCGGGCACGGTGGAGCGGACCCCGCCCCGCGACGCCGCCCGCCGCCTGGCCGAGGCCTGGCAGGTGGCGAGCCTCGACGGCTTCGGCGAATTCGCGCCGGAGGAGCTCGCCGCCGCCGCCATGGCGCTGGACTATGTGGCGGAGACCCAGAAGGGCGCCCTGCCGCGCCTCGCCCGTCCAGTGCCGCGGGGCGGGCAGGGGGTGCTGCAGATGGATGCCGCCACCCGCCGCAGCCTCGAGATCCTCCGTGCCGAGCGGGGCGGGGCGAGGGATTGCCTGCTTGGCGCCGTGGACCGCACGGTGACCGCGGCCGGCGCGCGGGAGCTCGCCGCCCGTCTCGCCTGCCCGCTCGCCGAGGCCGCCGCCATCGCCGCCCGGCACGACGCGGTGGCGGCGCTGCTGGCCGCCACGCCGCTGCGCGGCGCCATCCGCACCCTGCTGAAGGGCGCGCCGGACATGGCGCGCGCCCTGGCCCGCCTCTCGCTGGACCGCTTCGCCCCGCGCGACCTGGCGGCGATCCGGGACGGCCTGACCCGCGCCGCC
>NZ_JAMZIK010000244.1 GCF_024178315.1 Siccirubricoccus soli
CGCCTCCCGCGGCCGGCCCGCCGCCGCCCGGGCGCGGCCCAGCATGTCCAGCGCCTCGGCATCCACCGGGCCGCGCTGCAGCAGCCGCTCCAGCGCGCCGGCCGCGCTGTCCGGGCGCCCGGCCTCCATCTCCATCACCGCCAGCAGCTTGGCGCCGCGCGGATCCTCCGGCCGCCGCGCCGCATAGCGCCCCGCCGCGTCCAGCGCCTGGGCGTTCTGGCCCAGCGCCCGCTTCACCGTGGCCAGCACCAGGAAGCCTTCCGGCATGCTGCCCAGGGTGGAGCCGAGGCGCTGCAGCGCCTCATCCGCCCTGCGCCAGTCCTGCTCCCGCGCCGCCAGCACGGCGCGCAGGTACAGCGCGGCCGGATGGTTGCCGGCGGCGCGCAGCACCGCCTCCACATCCTGCTTCGCCGCCGGCAGGTCGTTGGCGCGCAGCCGCACCTCGGCGCGCATCAGGCGGCCCTGCATCTGGGCCGGCCATTTCGCCAGCAGCCGGTCCAGCGTCGCCACCGCCTCGGCCGTATCGCCGCGGTCGGAGAGCAGCGCCGCACGCCGCAGCAGCGCATCCGGCAGGTCGGGGTCGAGGGCGAGGCTCCGCTCGGTCTCCGCCATCGCCAGCGCCTTGTCGTTCTGCGCCAGGGCGAGGCTGGAGGCGGCGATATGCGCCTGGGCGGAGCCGGGAGCGAGGCGCAGCGCCTCCGCCACCGCCGCCTTCGCCTGCTCCACCTCCCGCAGCGCCAGCAGGGCGAGGGCGCGGTGCGCCGCCACCTCCCCGGCCAGGGCGGGCGGGCCGCCCGCCGGGATCGGGAAGTCCCGCAGCAGCTCCTGGTGCCGGCTGCGCAGCATGTAGGAGCGCATGAGCAGGGCGGTGCCCCGCGCCTGGTCGAAGCCGCGCTCCAGCGCCGCCCGCGCCTCCTTCTCCGCCGTGTCGGCATCGCCGATGTCGAGGCTGAGCTGTGCCAGGGCGGCGCGCAGCGCGGCGGAATTCGGGTCCTGGCGGACGGCGTTGCGCAGCTCGATCTGCGCCGCGCGCATGTCGCCGCGGGCCTGGGCGGCGCGGGCGCGCTCCAGCGGCTGGGCCGCGGCAGGGGCCACGGCGAGGCCGGCGCTCAACAGCCCCGCCAGCAGCAGGGGCCAGCGCGCGCGGCGGGGCGGAAGGGGCGATGCCATGCTGGTGTTCTCCGCTACGGCAGGTTGGGGCGCCGGCCGGCCGGCGCGGCAGGGGCAGGACGTGTGGGGGCCCTGGCGGGCCCGGGCGCGGGGCCGGGCAACCGCGCCGCCCGCACCTCACCCGGCATCGGCGGCGCCTTCCGCGGCGCGCGACAGGCTGGCGCCGAGGCCATGGGTCTCCAGCAGCCCGTAGAGCGTCGGGCGGCTGACGCCAAGCAGCCGCGCCGCGGTGGCGAGGCTGCCATTGCTGCGCGCCAGCGCCCGCTCGACCGTATCGCGCTCCGCCCGCAGCCGGGCGGCGCGCAGGTCGAGATCCTGCTCCGCCGCCTCCGCCGCGCCGGCGGCCGGCGCCAGCTCCAGGTCGGCGGCGGTGACGAGCTGGGCGTCGGCCATCAGCGTGGCGCGACGGATGCGGTTCTCCAGCTCCCGCACATTGCCGGGCCAGCGATGGGCGAGGATCGCCGCCGCCGCCGCGCTGTCCAGCCCGCGCAGCCGGCGGCCGAATTCACGGGAGAAGCGGGCGAGGAAGAGCCGTGCCAGCAGCACCGCATCGCCGCCCCGCTCGCGCAGCGGCGGGATGCGGACGGTGACGGAGTTGAGGCGATAGAGCAGGTCGCCGCGGAAGCGGCCGGTCTCGATCTGCTCCTCCAGCGGCTGGTTGGTGGCGGAGACGACGCGGACATCGACGCGGATCGGCTGCCGGCCGCCGACCCGCTCGATCACCTGGTCCTGCAGGAAGCGCAGCAGCTTGGCCTGCAGCGTGATCGGCATCTCGCCGATCTCGTCGAGGAACAGCGTGCCGCCATTCGCCTGCTCTATCTTGCCGATGACGCGGGCGACGGCGCCGGTGAAGGCGCCCTTCTCATGGCCGAAGAGCTCGCTCTCCAGCAGGTTCTCCGGGATGGCGGCGCAGTTCAGCGCGACGAAGGGCTTCGGCGCCCGCGGCCCCATCTCGTGCAGGGCGCGGGCCAGCGCCTCCTTGCCGGTGCCGCTCTCGCCC
>NZ_JAMZIK010000245.1 GCF_024178315.1 Siccirubricoccus soli
GTTCTCCGGGATGGCGGCGCAGTTCAGCGCGACGAAGGGCTTCGGCGCCCGCGGCCCCATCTCGTGCAGGGCGCGGGCCAGCGCCTCCTTGCCGGTGCCGCTCTCGCCCAGCAGCAGCACGGGGACGGAGACGCCGCCCAGCCGCTCCACCGTGCGGCAGACCTTCAGCATGCCGTCATCGGCGGTGACGATACCGCGGATGGGGGAAGGCCCGGGAGCGGCGGCGAGGCGGCGATTCTCCTCCTCCAGCTCCCGCAGCCTGAGCGCCCGGTCGATGACGGTGCGCAGCACCGCGAGATCGACCGGCTTCTCGCAGAAATCATAGGCGCCGAGGGCGATGGCGCGCAGCGCATTCTCCCGCTGCCCCTGGCCGGAGGCGATGACGACCGGCAGCCAGGGATTGACCGCCCGCAGCATCTCCAGCGTGGCGAAGCCCTCGGCGACGCCCTCCGCATCCGGCGGCAGGCCGAGGTCGAGCAGCACCGCGGCGGGCTGCTCCCGCCGCACCGCCTGCTCCGCCGCGGCGCGGTCCCCGGCCAGCAGCACGCGGCAGGCGGGGAAGGCCCAGCGATACTGCGCGGCGAGGCCCGGATCGTCCTCCACGATCAGCAGCTTCGGCTTGTTCACGCGTGCGTCTCCTCGGCCAGGGCCGGCACCGGCCCCGGGAAGGGTTCCGGAGCGGCGGGCAGGACCAGCCGCATGGTGGTGCCGGCCCCCGGCCGGCTTTCGACGACGAGCTCGCCCCCGGCGGCCCGCAGCAGCTCCCGCGCCTGCCAGGCGCCGATGCCGGAGCCGCCCGGCTTCGAGCTGCGGAGCGGACGGAACAGCTCGTCGCGGATGAATTCCGGGCTCATGCCGGGGCCGGCATCGATGATCTCCACCAGCACCCGGCCCGGCGCCGCCCGCAGGCCGACCCGCACCGGATCGCCGGGGCGGGAGGCCTCGGCGGCATTGTTCAGCAGATGGCCGAAGGCGGCGTCGAATTCCTCCGGCGCCATGGCGGCGGCGGCGGGCCGCCCTTCCACGGCGAACTCCACCGGGTGCGGCCGGGTGGCGAGCAGCTGGCGGATCCGCTCCTCCGGCCACAGCAGCGCCGCCGCCCCCGCCGCCTCCCCAGGCTGGCGCAGCCGGGCGATCAGGGCGTTGATCCGCTCGGCGGAGGCGCGGACGGTCAGCAGCATGTCGCGCTGGAATTCCGGGTCCTGCAGATGCTCCTCGGCATTGGCGAGGAGCAGGCTGAGCTGGCTGGAGACCGTCTTCACGTCATGCGCGACGAAGGCGAAGCGGCGGGCATAGTCGCCGAGCTGGCGCTGCTCCGCCAGGCGCTGCGCCGCCTGCCGCTCGGCGAGGAACATCGCCACCTCCCGGCCCAGGGTGGACAGCAGCTCGAACACTTCCCGGTCCAGCGGGAAGCCGGCGCGCGGCGGGGCGAGCAGCACCAGCCCGACCAGCCCGGCCGCCTCCCCCTGCGGCCTGCCCCGGTGGTGCGGCAGCGGCACGGCCAGCCAGAGCGGGCCCAGGGCGGCGAGCGCCGGCGGCGTCTCGGCAAAGCGGAACACCTCCCCGGCGGCGCAGGCGGCGGCAAGCGGCGGCGGCAGCTCCGGCGGCGCGGCCAGCTTCGGCATGTTCCAGGACCCGACCCAGCGCAGCCGCCCCTCCGGCTCGGCCAGCAGCAGCAGCCCGGCCGGGCTGTCCACCGCATCGGCAATGGCGCGGATCGCCCGCTGCTCGGCCGGCGCGGCCCCGTGCGGGCCGGCATCCGGGCCGGAGAGGATATCGACGCAGCGCAGCCATTCCCGACGGTAATCGTAGCGGGCAGTGAAGAAATGATCGACGACCAGGCGGCGGAGGCGGGAGCGCATGGAGCGCGAGGAGAGCGCGACGGCGAGCGCCAGCGGCGCCCCGGCCAGCAGCACCGCCCGCGCCACCTCCCCCCAGCGCGAATCCAGCCGGCGCATTGCCTCCCCGCTGGCACCGGCCAGCAGCAGCAGGGTGCCGGCGACCACCAGCGTGGCGCCGTGGAACACCACCTGGCGGGACACCGGCAGGTCCCGCCGCCAGCGCCCGTCCCGCACCGCCGCCACCGCGAGCAGCGGGGCGGAAAGCGCGGCGAGCGCTGCCCGGGCATCGATGAGCACGGCGGAGATGCCGCCCGAGAGGCTGGCCCCGGCGAAGAGCAGCAGGTCGAAGGCGGCGAGGCCGCCAAGCGCGATGGCCGGCAGGTTCACATGCCAGCGCAGCGCCTCGTCGGCATTGCGGTAGAGGTTCTCCGCCAGCAGCACGACCATGAGGAGCAGGCCGAGGCGCGCCAGCCCGGCGGCGGTGCCGAGGGCGGGCGGGAGCGGCAGGCGGAGCATCTCGGGCAGCAGCCCGGCCAGGGCGAGCAGGGCGAAGCCGCCGCCGAGCAGGCCGAGGCGGCGGAGCAGCGGCGGGGTGCCGCCGGCGAGGCGCGCCTGCAGCCGCAGCAGCAACAGGCCCCAGAGCGCGTCGCGCAGCACTTCCAGCACCCCGGCCGGGCCGGCCAGGGGTGCCTCCGGCGTCAGCGCGACGGCGGCGGCCCAGAGCCCGGCGCTGCCGCAGGCGGCCGCCAGCAGCCAGGCCGCGGGCCCGCGCCCGGCGGCCAACACCAGGAGGGTCCAGGCCAGGCAGATGGCGGCCGAGCCGCCATGCAGCAGCGCCGATCCGGTGGCGGTCACGGCATGGCCGGGCCGGCGTTCCCCGGCCTCACCGCGAGCCTTCCTGGAACAGCACCACCCGCACCGTGGCCACCAGGATCAGCAGGTCCAGGAACAGGCTGCGGCGGCCGAGATAGTAGAGGTCGTAGGCAAGCTTCATCCGGGCATCCTCCACGGAGGCGCCGTAGGGATAGTTAACCTGGGCCCAGCCGGTGATGCCCGGGCGGACCAGGGCGCGGTCCGCATAATGCGGGATGAGCTCGGCGAGCTGCGCGACGAAGGCGGGTCGTTCCGGCCGTGGCCCGACCAGGGCCATGTCGCCGCGCAGCACGTTCAGCACCTGCGGCACCTCGTCCAGCCGGGTGAGGCGGATGAAGCGGCCGACCCGGGTGACGCGCGGATCCTGCTTGCTCGCCCAGACCGGGGCGCCGCCGGCTTCCGCATCCGTCACCATGCTGCGGAATTTCAGCAGCCGGAACACCCGGCCCCCGCGCCCCACCCGCTCCTGCCGGTAGAAGACCGGCCCAGGGCTGTCGAGTTTGACGGCCAGCGCGGTCAGCACCAGCACCGGCAGGGTGAAGATCAGCAGGAACAGGGCGATGGCGATGTCGAGGCCGCGGCGCAGCGCCGCCTCGGCGCGGCCTTCGCGGGCGGCGCGGGTGGTCGCCGCCCAGCCTTCCGGCAGCCGGTCGATGTCCAGCCGGGCGAGGTGGCGCTCGCGCAGCTCCGCCGCGCTGAAGACATGCACCCCGGCGGCCTCGCAGCGGTGGCGTACCGCCGGGGGCAGCACCGCCGGGTCCTGCGCCACCACGGCCCAGACCCGGCCGGCGCGCAGCCGGCCCGGCGCCAGCTCGGCGGCCAGGGCCTGGCCGGGACGGACGGTGAAGGCGGTCTCGAACTCCGTCTCCGGCACCTCCGGCAGGCGCGGCGCTGCCTCGTCCCGCACCAGGGCGAGGCGGCGCTTCAGCAGCCCGCCGCGGGCGGCGGCGGCGAAGCCGAGCCGGGTGGCGATGATGACGAGGAGGCAGGCGAGGACCAGCCTGGCCAGCCAGCCCGGCCCGGCCGCCGGGCCGGTGGCGCGGAACAGGTGGAGCAGCGGCCAGGCGAGCAGCAGCAGCAGCAGCCCGGCGACCAGGCTGCCGCGCAGCAGGCGGGAGAAGCGCGACCAGATGGCCGGGCGGTACAGGCCGCTGGCGCCGGAGACGAGGCCGGCGGCCACCGCCAGCAGGGCGGCGGGGCCGAGGCCGGAGAGGGGGTCGAGTGGCGCGCCCCAAAGGAGGACGCAGTAGATCGCGAGGAAGCAGGCCAGCCCCTCGATGACGTAGAGGACCAGCAGCTCGGACCGGATGCTGTGCCCGAAGAGGGTCGTCATGTCTGAACATCCTCGTGCGCGTGACGGCGGGGCGGCCCGCCGTTAACGGTGTGTTCGTCTCTGCTGCGCTATGTCCACTCTTTGAGAAAAATTTTCAATATAAGAGTCACGGCGAATTCGCCCGTGGAGCGTTGCGTGCCTCGCGGGATGCGACGAGGGAGGATCGCGCCAAGGCCGCAATGAGCCGCTTGAGCCAGGCGAAAGCCGGCAAGCCCTATATTCAAATTATGGTGATGACAGACGGATGCCCGCCGAAGTTCCCGGATTTCCGGCAAGCCTCTGGTCATAATTACGCGTCACTTCGGTACCGCCGGGCGCCGGCCGCCATCCGGGCTATCTTTGTGAAAATTGGACAAAGATTATTTTTTAGATGTTGCGAAGCTGTGAGGCTCCCTCTAGCTTCACGCCATCTCAAGAACTGGGCTGCATATTGCCGCGAGAGCAACGGCGGCGGCATGCGCGTTGAAGGAGAGTAGAGGATGGTGGCGCAGCGTATGCTGGCGCGACGCCGGTGGGCGCCGCCCGGGGCCGGCCGGATGGCAATGCTTGCGCTCCTTCTCGGAGTCGCCGCCTGCGCCGCGCCGCCGCCGACCCCGGCCGCCGAGGCCGCCGGGGCTGCCGAGGTCGCCGCGCCGGACTACGTCATCGGCCCGGGCGACAGCCTCTCGGTCTTCGTCTACCGCTCGCCGGAGCTCAGCGCCGACCTGCCGGTCCGCCCGGACGGCCGCATCTCCCTGCCCCTGGCGCCGGACATCGAGGCAGCCGGCCGCACCCCCTCGCAGCTCGCCCGCACCATCGAGGAGAAGCTGAAGGAATATGTGCGGGAGCCGAACGTGACCGTCATGGTGCGCTCCTTCGTCGGCCCCACCAACCGGCAGATCCGCATCATCGGCGAAGCCGCGCAGCCCAAGGCCATCCCCTACCGCGAAGGCATGTCGGTGCTCGACGTGCTGATCGAGGTCGGCGGCCTCACCCGCTACGCCGCCGGCAACCGGGCGGAGATCGTCCGCCGCGGCGCGGACGGCCGGAACCAGGTCATCCGCCTCCGCCTCTCGGACCTGCTGCGGGATGGCGACATCGCCCAGGACGTGCCGATGCGGCCGGGGGACACGCTGGTAATCCCGCAAGGCTGGTTCTGAGTCATGCAGTTCCTCACCCAGCTTCGCCGCTACGGCAAATCCGGCTGGCGGCACCGCTGGAAGGCGATGCTCCTCGCCTGGACGATCTGCGCCCTCGGCTGGGCCGTCGTCTCCGCCATCCCGGACCAGTACCGCGCCACCGCCCGGCTCTACGCCGATGCGGACATGATCCTCGGCCAGCTCCTGCGCGGCATCGCGGTGGACAATGCCCCGGCCAACCAGGTGGACATCCTGCAGCGCACCCTGCTCAGCCAGCCGAATCTGGAACGGGTGATCGCCCGCACCGACCTCGACCTGCGGGTGAACAGCGTGGCGGAGCGGGAGACGCTGCTGCAGCGCTTGGCGAAGGACATCCGCATCGCCACCCAGACGCGGAACCTCTTCACCATCTCCTATTCGGACCGCGATCCGCGCCTGGCGCGCGACGTGGTGCAGACCCTGCTGACCCTCTTCATCGAATCCGCCAGCAGCAACGACCGGCAGGCGATGGAGAATGCCCGCATCTTCGTCAACCAGCAGATCGCCTCCTACGAGGCGCAGCTGCGGGAGGCCGAGCGGCGCCGCGCCGAATTCCGCGCCCGCTACATCGATCTGCTGCCGCAGGATGCGCTCGGCGGCGCCAGCCGGCTGGAAGCCGCCCGCGCCGGCCTGCTGCGGCTGAAGGGGGAGCTGCAGGACGCGATCGTAAGGCGGGACATGCTGAAGCCGCAGCTCGCCGCCCTGCCGCAGACCCTGACCGAGCCCGGCGGCCCGGGCGGGGAGGGCCGCATCGCGGAGGCGGAGCGGGCGCTGCGCGAGCTGCGCCTGCGCTTCACCGAGCAGCACCCGGACGTGGTCGCCGCCCGCGCTGCGCTGGCCGAGCTGCGCGCCTCCGGCGCCGGCAGCGCCCCGGCCCGGGGCACCGGCGCCTCCCGCGCCACGGCGCGGCCCAACCCGGTCTATGAGCAGACGAAGCTGCGGCTGATCGAGCTGGATGTGCAGATCGCCTCGCTGGAGCGCAAGGTGCGCGACGAGGAAACCGAGCTGGAGCGGCTGGAGACGGTCGCCCGCGGCGCGCCGCAGCTCCAGGCGGAGTCCCTGAACCTCGACCGCGACTACAACGTGCTGCGGCGGAACTATGAGGAGCTGCTGGCCCGGCGGGAGGCGGTGCAGATCGCCGGCGCGGCGCGCAACGGCACGGACCGGGTGCGGCTCGAGATCGTCGATCCGCCGGTGGTCCCCAACCTGCCGACCGGGCCGAACCGCTTCCTGCTCGCCTCCGCCGTGCTCGCCATCGGGCTCGGCACCGGCGCCGGCCTTGCCCTGCTGCTGGTGCAGTTCGACCGTGGCTTCTACACGCTGCATGACCTGCGCCAGCTCGGCCTGCCGGTGCTTGGCAGCATCTCCTCCACCCTCGCCTCCGGCTCCGCCGCGGCGCGGCTCGGCTTCGTCGGCAGCCTTGGCTTCGCCGGCAGCCTCGGCCTGCTGCTGCTGGCCTATGGCGTGGTGCTGACCGCCGGGCCCCACATGGTCGCCCGGCTCCCCTCCCTGCTGGCGAGGATCGTCGCGTGAGCGAGCCGAAACCCCGCTCTCACCTGGTCGAGCGCGCGATGGAAGCGCTGGGTGGCGCAGGCACGCTGCTGCGCCCCGGCGGTACCCCGCCCGCCCCGGCGGCGCCCATGCCGGGGTCGCGCCCGGGGCCGCTGCCGAAGGCGGCAGGGCAGGCCGAAGCCGTCGCCCCGCCCCCCGCCCCGCCGGATGGGGGCGAGGTCCCCGCCGCGGCCGCACCGGTGAGCCTCGAGGCCATGCGCCGCGCCGGCCTCGTCGTCGCCCCGGGCAGGGCGGAGCGCAACCGCGCCTCGGAGGAGGTGAATGTGGTGCAGCACCAGGTGCTGCGCACCCTCCGCGCGACGCCGGAGGCGGAGGGGCGCTGCGCCCGCGCCATCCTCGTCACCAGCGCCCGGCCGGGGGAGGGCAAGACCTTCACCGCCCTCAACCTCGCCGCCAGCATCGCGGTCGGCGGCGGCCGCCCTGCCGTGCTGGTGGATGTGGACGGCAAGCACGGCTCGGTCTCGGAGCTGCTCGGCCTCGCCGACCAGCCCGGGCTGCACGCCCTGGCTGCGGGCTCCGCCTTGCCGGTCGCCAGGCTGCTGGTGCCGACGGAGCTGCCGGCGCTCGCTATCCTCCCCTTCGGCCATGTCACCGGCGCCTCCGAGGCGCCCTCGGGTGCCGGGATGGTCGCCGCCCTGCTCCGCCTGGCCGCCGCCCTGCCGCGGCATGTGCTGGTGCTGGACAGCCCGCCCTGCCTCTCCACCAGCGACCCCTCCGCCCTCGCCTCCGCCGTCGGCCAGGTGCTGATGGTGGTGCAGGCGGAGCGTACCCAGCGGGACGAGGTCGAGGCGGCGCTCGACCTGGTGGAGGCCTGCCCCACCCTGCAGCTCGTGCTGAACCAGACCCGGATGACGAGCAATGACAGCTTCGGCGCCTATGGCGCCTATGAGGTCTATGGCTCCTACGGCGCCAGGCCGGACGCCTGAGATGCCTAGTCCGGCATGCAGCGGGTGGGTCGGCGCCGGGGCGCCGGCCGGCGGGGCGCGGCCCGGCGGCGCGCCGGGCGGGGCCATGCCGGGCACCGCG
>NZ_JAMZIK010000246.1 GCF_024178315.1 Siccirubricoccus soli
CGGCCGCGTCGCGGCCCTGGCGCCGCAGCGGGACAGCGCTGTGGCGGAGGCGACGGAGGCCGAGGCGATCCTCGCCCGTGCCGAGGCGGAGGCGGCGGCGCTGCCCGACCTCGCCACCATCCGCGGCGGCGTGGAGGCGGCCCGCGCCGCCCTCTCCACGGCCAGGGCGGGGGAAGCGGCGGCGCTGGAGGCGCTGGCCGCGCTGCGGGCGGAACGCGACCGGATCGATGAGCGCCGCGGCAGCCTGGCCGCCGAGCAGGCGGAATGGGCCGGGCGGGCCGAGGCCGCGACCGCCCGCTTGGCCAGTTTGCAGGAGCGCCGGGCCGAGGCCCTCGCCGCCCGGGACGCGGTGGCCGAGGCCCCCGCCGCCGCCGCCGCCCAGCGCCAGGCCGCG
>NZ_JAMZIK010000247.1 GCF_024178315.1 Siccirubricoccus soli
TGCTGGGCGAGGCCGAGGCGGCACATGAGGCAGCCGCCGCCGCCCTCGCCGCCGCCGAGGCGGAACGCCAGGCGGCCGCCGAGGCCCGCCGCGCCGCCGATGCCGGCTTCGCCACCGCCCGCGAGGCGCAGCTCCGCGCCCAGGGCCAGGTGGAGCAGGCGCAGCAGGCGGCGGAGGCGATCGCCGCCCGCGTCATTGAGCGGCTGGGCGAGGATGCCGAGCTGCCGCAGCCTGCGGAGCTCTCCGACGCCGCCGAGGACCGCGCCCGCCGCAAGCTGGAGCGGCTGACCAAGGAGCGGGAGGAGATGGGCCCGGTGAACCTCCGCGCCGAGGTGGAGCTGGCGGAGCTCGAGGCCCGGATCACCCAGATCACCACGGAGCGGGAGGAGATCGGCAGCGCCATCGCCAAGCTGCGCGGCTCCATCGGCCATCTGAACCGCGAGGGGCGGGAGCGGCTGCGGCAGGTCTTCGACCGCGTGGACACCGAGTTCCGCGCCCTCTTCACCCGCCTCTTCGGCGGCGGGCGGGCGCATCTGGCGCTGGTCGGCTCGGAGGATGCGCTGGAGGCGGGGCTCGAGATCTATGCCGAGCCGCCGGGGAAGAAGCTCGCCGCCCTGTCGCTGCTCTCGGGCGGGGAGCAGGCGCTGACGGCGCTCTCCCTCATCTTCGCCGTCTTCCGCTGCCACCCCGCCCCGGTCTGCGTGCTGGACGAGGTGGACGCGCCGCTGGACGACGCGAATGTCGAGCGGCTCTGCGACCTGTTGGTGGCGATGGCGGAGGAGAGCGGCACCCGCTTCCTGGTGGTGACGCACCATCCGCTGACCATGGCGCGGATGCACCGGCTCTATGGCGTGACGATGCAGGAGAGGGGCGTCAGCCGGCTGCTCAGCGTCGATCTCGGCCGGGCGGTGGAGATGGTGGAGGGGCCGCCCCAGGCGGCGGAGTAGCCCGCGCCGCATGACGGGCCGCTATAGCGGGCCGCTCCGGGGGCCGCTGCCGCTTCGGGGCTTGCCGCGGTGGCGCGGAAGGTGGTCTGTCTCGGGCATGGACGCGACGCGCAGCGCCGGCCTCGCCGCCCGGCTGCAGGCCTGGGCCGCCGGCATCGGCCATGAGCTGTATTTCTGGAACGAGTGGATGCGGACCCGTGGCCTGCAATGGCCGGCGGATTTTGCCGCGCGGATGGACCCGGCCAACC
The DNA here is from genome assembly GCF_024178315.1 of Siccirubricoccus soli. Taxonomy (GTDB): domain Bacteria; phylum Pseudomonadota; class Alphaproteobacteria; order Acetobacterales; family Acetobacteraceae; genus Siccirubricoccus; species Siccirubricoccus soli. The sequence continues at coordinate 1,196 of NZ_JAMZIK010000247.1, forward strand.
CGTTGGATCCCTGGCTAGCCGCCGCCGCCGCGGGCTTCGACCAGCCGGGCTTGCGCATCCTCGATGTCGGCTCCGGCCCGCTCACCTCCACCGGCTATGTGCTGCCGGGGCGGCAGGTGGAGGTGGTGCCGGTGGACCCGCTGGCCGCCGGCTACGCCGCGCTCTTCGCCAGGCACGGGCTGGTGCCGCCGGTGCCGCCGCGCTTCGCCCCGGCGGAGGATCTGACGCTGTTCCTGGAGCCCGCCAGCTTCGACATCGTCCATTGCCGCAATGCGCTGGACCATTCCTACGACCCGCTGCGGGGCATCGAGCAGATGCTGGCCATGGCGCGCATCGGCGGGACGGTGATGCTGCAGCACTTCCCGGACGAGGCGGAGACCGAGGCCTATAGCGGCTTCCATCAGTTCAATTTCAGCGTGCGGGAGGGCCGCTTCGTCATCTGGAACCGGGAGGCGGAGGTGGACGTCGCCGCCGCGCTGCGCACCCCGGCCCGGGTCATCGTCGAGCCCGCCGAAATGGTGATGGTGCGAATCGAGAAGCTGGGCGCCTCGCCGGAAGTGCCGGCGGCGGAGCAGGCGGCGCGGCTGGCGGGCGGGATGGCGGGGCTGGTGGCGGCGCTCGCCGAGGCGAGGATGCCAGGGTGAAGGACGGGGGCTCCGCCCCCCAAACCCCCGGCAGGAGGCGCTGCCTCCTCCACCTCCGCCGGGGCCAGGACCTGGCCCCGGACCCCGGTCTAAGTCGGCAGGCTGAACCAGCAAACTCACACCGGGGTCCGGGGAGGGGTCCCCTCCCCGGCGGGGTTGGCGGCACTGCCGCCAACGGGCAGAGCCCCTGGCCGGGGCGTGGGGGCAGCGCCCCCACTTGGCAGCAGCGCCGCGATGCGGTCGAGCCCGAGATCCCGCACCCCCATCGCCGCCAGATGCATGACCGTGTTCAGCAGGTAGTCCCGGTTCGGCCCCGCCTGCCCCACCCCATGGGCGATGGCGGCGGCGGCCGCCTCCGGCGCCGGGCGGCAATAGGCGGGGTGGTCGCGGCGCGCCACATAGGTCACCGCCCGCACCTCCGCCGCGCGGTCCAGCAGCCGCACCGGCAGCAGGCGGCGGGTATAGACCACCTCGTCGCCGATATTCTCCCGGGCATCCAGGTAGTCCAGCACCGCCTCGGCCTCCGCCGCCGCGACCCGGAAGGCGACGCCGCGGCAGGCCCCGCCGCGATCGAGCCCGAGCACCAGCCCCGGCCGGTCCGGCGTACCGCGATAGAGCCGGCTCCAGAGGCAGAAGCGGCGGTGGAAGCCGCGCAGCAGCGCGGGATGGGCGCCGAGATGGGCAAAGCCGGGCCGCCAGATCAGGGAGCCATAGGCGAAAACGTAGAGATGCCCGTCGGCATCCAGCAACTCGGCAGGCGGCATGCGCGGCTTCGGTCCCGGCCGGGCATTCGCGCCGGCGCCCTTCCCGCTATATCCCTGCGCTCCATGTCCGCCAAGCCGCCCCGCCGCCGCCTGCCGCGCCTGCTCCTCGGGGCGGTGCTGCTGCTTGTCCTGCTGGGGGCGGCGCATGGCGCGGCCTGGCTCTGGCTGACCGAGCGGCTGGAAGTGGGGTTCGGCCAGTGGGTGGCGCTGCAGCGCTCGCTGGGCCGGCAGGTCTCCCATGCGCCGCCGCTGCGGGGAGGCTGGCCCTGGGCCGCAACGCTGACGGTGCCGGACTTCCGCTGGTCCCAGCCGGCATGGGGCCTGGCGGCGGAGGCGGTGACGCTGCGCCTGACGCCGCCGGAGCTCGGGATGCTGGAGGTGCATCTGCCCGGCCGCCACCGCCTGCGGCTAGACCGGGAGGAGCTGCCGCTGAGCGCCGCCGCCCTCACCGCCCGGATGCCGATCCAGACCGGGCTATGGCCCAGCCTGCTGCTGCTGGAGGGGGAGGAGCTGGCGCTCGGCGCGCTCGGCCTTGATAGCCTCAGGATGCGGCTGGAGACGGCGCTGGCGGCCGGCGCGGCCGAGCCTGCCGCGACCCTGAACCTGGTGCTGGACCGGCTGCACCCGCCGCCGGGGGCGCTGGGCCCCGCCGGGGCGGCGCTGGGGCCGGTGGTGGAGGCGCTGAGCCTCTCCGGCACCCTCAGCGGCCCGCTGCCGGCCGGGCCGGTGCGGGCGGGGGATGCGGCACGCTGGCGGGATGCGGGCGGGGCGCTGACCCTCTCCGCCCTGGCGCTGCGCTGGGGCCCGCTGGGGGCGGAGGGCAGCGGCCGCGTCCGGCTGGATGCCGGTTTGCAGCCGCGCGGCGCCGCCACGCTGCGGGTGACGGGGGCGGAGGCGGCGCTGGATGCCGCCCAGGCCGCCGGCGCGCTGCCGCCGGGCAATGTCTTCGCCGCCCGGCTGATGCTGCGGGTGATGAGCCGCCCGCCCGAGGGGGGCGGGCCGCCGGAGATCGAGCTGCCGCTGACGCTGGAGGAGCGGCGGCTGATGCTGGCCCGGCTGCCCCTGGCGACGCTGCCCAGGTTGAACTGGCCGCGGTGAGCCGGCCCTCGCCGGACTTTACGGAAAATCAGCCCCTTACGGTGATGACCAGGGCATGCCGGGAAGGCGGGACCACGCCAGGGGTTGTTCCCCAGGCCAGCCAGGGCTAGGCTGCCGGGCGATGACCAGCCTCGCTCTCCGTACTGCGCGAATTACCGGCCCGGCTGCCTGAGCCGCGCCGTGGGTACGGCGCGTGCCGCGCCGCCGGGTTCCTGCCCTGCCCCGCCGTACCGGAGAGTTTCCCAGATGTCCAACCCTACCCCCGTTGCCGTGCGCTTCCTCGTCACCGCGGAGGCCTCGCCCGGCCTGTTGCCGCGCCTGCTCCAGCCCCTCGCCAAACGCGACCTGACCGCCGACGCCTTCCATGCGGTGCGGGAGGGGGAGATGCTGCGGGCGGAAATCCGCCTGGACGCCATGCCGGCGGAGATGGTGCATCTGGTGGAGGGCAACCTCCGCCAGGTGGTCGGCGTCGCCGGGGTGTTGCGCGAAATGCTGCACGCCCTGCCCGTCGCGGCTTGAGTCGCTTGCCCGCCCTCGGATAGGTAGTCGGCCAGAAGGCGTGGCCGGGTCATCCCTGAAGGTGGCGCCCCGGAAGGGGCTCTGCCGGGTGCGGCATGGGCCTCCGCCCGCCGTCGCTTGAGGAGTGCCCATGCCCTGGGACGCCTTGCCGAGCGCGCTCGACCTCGCCCGCTTCCAATTCGCCTTCACCGTCACCTTCCACTTCCTCTTCCCGGCCTTCACCATCGGGCTGGCCAGCTACCTGGCGGTGCTGGAAGGGCTGTGGCTCTGGACCGGACGGGCGGCCTATCTCGACCTGTTCCGCTACTGGCTGAAGGTGTTTGCCGTGAACTTCGCCATGGGCGTCGTCTCCGGCATCGTCATGTCCTACCAGTTCGGGACCAATTGGTCGGTCTTCTCGGACCGCGCCGGGCCCATCCTCGGCCCGCTGCTGGGCTATGAGGTGTTGACGGCCTTCTTCCTCGAGGCCGGCTTCCTCGGCGTGATGCTGTTCGGCCTGGGGCGCGTCGGGCGGGGGCTGCATTTCGCCGCCACCTGCCTCGTCGCCATCGGCACGCTGATCTCCGGCTTCTGGATCCTCTCGGCCAATTCCTGGATGCAGACGCCGGCGGGTCACGGCCTCGACGCGGAGGGACGCTTCATCCCGCTCGACTGGTGGGCGATCGTCTTCAACCCCTCCTTCCCCTTCCGCTACCTGCACACCATCACCGGCGCCTACCTGACCACGGCCATGATCGTCGGCGCGGTCGGGGCCTTCCACCTGCTGCGCAACCGGGCCAACGAACGCGCCAGGATCATGTTCTCCATGGCGATGTGGATGGCCGCGGCGGTGGCCCCGGCCCAGCTCTTCTTCGGGGACATGCAGGGCCTCTGGGCGCTGGAGCACCAGCCGCAGAAGGTCGCCGCCATGGAGGGGCATTGGGAGACGCATCGCGGCGCGCCGCTCATCCTCTTCGGCATTCCCGACATGGCGCGGGAGGAGACGCGGCTGACCATCGAGATCCCGCGCCTCGGCAGCCTCATCCTGCGGCATGACTGGGATGGCGAGATCCTCGGGCTGAAGGCCTTCCCGAAGGAGGACCGGCCGACCAACGTGCCGCTGGTCTTCTGGTCCTTCCGCATCATGGTGGGCATGGGGCTGCTGATGATCGGGCTCGGCTTCGCCTCGCTCTGGCTCCGGCTGCGGCGGCGGCTCTACGAGACGCCCTGGTTCCTGCGCTGGGCGGTGGCCATGGGGCCCTCCGGCCTCATCGCCGTCACCTTCGGCTGGATCACCACGGAGGCGGGGCGGCAGCCCTTCACCGTCTATGGGCTGATGCGCACGGCGGAGAGCGTCAGCCCGATCGCGGCGCCGGCGCTCGCCGCCTCGCTGGCGGCCTTCGTCGCGGTCTATTTCTGCGTCTTCGGCGCCGGCATCTGGTACCTGTTCCGCCTCTTCGCCCATGCCCCGGAAGCCGAGGAGCGCGGCGCGGAGACGGAACCGCCGATCCGCACCGCCGGCATCACCCCCGCCCCGCAGGTCCCGGCCGCGCAGGTGCAGCCATGAGCGCCGAACTGATCGCCACCATCTGGGCCTGCCTGATCGCCGTCGCCGTCTTCCTCTATGTCTGCATGGACGGCTTCGACCTCGGCATCGGCATATTGCTGCCGCAGCTCGATGAGGAGGACCGCGGCACCGCCATCAACACCGTCGCCCCGGTCTGGGACGGCAACGAGACCTGGCTGGTGATGGGCGGCGCCGGGCTCTTCGCCGTTTTCCCGCTGGCCTATGCCACCATCCTGCCGGCGCTCTACATGCCGCTGATCCTGATGCTGCTGGCGCTGATCTTCCGCGGCGTGGCCTTCGAGATGCGCTTCCGCGTCCCCACCCCGGCGGCGCGGCGGGGCTGGGACCGGGCCTTCACCGGCGGCTCCCTGGTGGCGACGCTGATGCAGGGCATCGCCCTCGGCGCCCTGGTGCAGGGCATCAAGGTGGAAGGGCGGGCCTATGCCGGCGGCTGGTGGGATTGGCTGACGCCCTTCTCCCTGCTCACCGCCGCGGCGCTGGTGGCGGGCTATGGGCTGCTCGGCGCCTGCTGGCTGGTGTGGAAGACGGAAGGCGCGTTGCAGGACAGGGCCCGGGGGCTGGCGCGGCTCTGCGGCATCCTCACCCTGGCCGCCATCGCCGTCGTCAGCGCGGTGACGCCCTTCCTGCTGCCGGCCTTCCAGGACCGGTGGTTCGACTTCCCCGCCATCCTCGCCGCCCTGCCCGTGCCGGTGCTGGTGGTGGTGTTGGCCTGGCTGCTGTTCCGCGACCTGGGCCGCACGGATGGCACGCCGGCGCATGACGGCAAGCCCTTCCTCTGGGCGCTCGGGCTGTTCTTCCTGTCCTATACCGGGCTCGGCATCACCATGTGGCCGATGATGGTGCCGCCGGACATCACCCTGTGGGAGGCGGCGGCGCCGCGAGACTCCCAGCTTTTCCTGCTGGTCGGGGCGGCGGTGCTGATCCCCGTCATCCTGACCTATACCGGCTACGTCTATTGGCTGTTCCGCGGCAAGGTGAAGCCCGGGGCGGGGTATCATTAGATGCCCGGAGCGCCGCGGCGCCCCGGGGGAGTGCCGCATGGCCGCGCCTGAGGCGCCGGAGCGGCAACGGCTGCCCGGGCGGCCGGAGACCGGGGGCGCCCCCACCGCGTCGCGGCGCATCCTCTGGTTCATCGGTCTCTGGGCGGCCGGGGTCGGGGCCACTGTCCTGGTTGCCGGGCTTCTCCGGCTGCTCATCCCGCGCTAGATTCCGCGTCTCCGGGCAGCCTGACCTGGATCAAGGACCCGGCGCGTGCGGGGTGGCACAGACGGGCGGCGCCTTCCAAGGCCAGGCTGGCGCCGGACCGCAACGCAGGATTGCGGCGAAGTCGATAGAGCCCGCCGCCATGCCGCAGTATTCTGCCCTTCCGCTTCGCCCCCAGCCCTCTGCCACGGCACCCAGACCCATGACCACACGCAATGCCTTCCTCACCCATTGCCGCGACAATCTCGGTGCCTTGAAGCGGGAGGGGCGCTACCGCGAATTCGCGCATCTGGAGAAGCTGGCGGGGCGATTCCCCACCTATCTCTGGCACCGGCCGGAGGGGGTGCGGGAGGTCACGGTCTGGTCCTCCAACGACTATCTCGGCATGGGCGCGCACCCCGCCGTGCTGGCGGCGGCGACGCGGGCCATCGCCGAGCATGGCGCCGGCGCCGGCGGCACCCGCAACATCTCCGGCACCTCCCCCCTGCATGCGGCGCTGGAGGCGGAGCTGGCCAGCCTGCACGGCAAGGGCGGGGCGCTGCTCTTCGGCTCCGGCTACATGGCCAACCAGGCGGGCATCGCCGCCATTCTGGAGGCGCTGCCGGGCTTCATCGTCTTCTCCGACGCCAAGAACCATGCCTCGATGATCGCCGGCATGCGCGGTGCCAAGGGCGCCAGCAAGGTGATCTGGCGGCACAACGACCTGGCGGACCTGGAGGCCAAGCTGGCCGCCGCCCCGGCCGAGGCCCCGAAGCTGATCGCCTTCGAGAGCGTCTATTCCATGGATGGCGACATCGCGCCGATCGGCGCCATCTGCGACCTGGCCGAGAAATATGGCGCCATGACCTATCTGGACGAGGTGCATGCCGTCGGCCTCTACGGCGCGACGGGCGGCGGCATCTCGGAGCGGGACGGCGTGGCGGCGCGCGTCGACCTCATCGAGGGGACGCTGGCCAAGGGCTTCGGCGTGCTGGGCGGCTACGTCGCCGGCGATGCGGAGGTGGTGGACTACATCCGCAGCGTGGCCGGTGGGCTGATCTTCACCACCGCCCTGCCGCCCGCCGTGGCCGGCGCGGCGCTGGAGAGCGTGCGGGTGCTGAAGCGGGACCCGGCGCGGCGGACGGCGCTGGCGGAGCGCGCCAGGGCGCTGAAATCGGCACTGGACGCGGCCGGCCTGCCGCGGATGGACGGGCCGAGCCATATCGTCCCGGTCTGGGTGGGGGAGGCGGAGGCCTGCCGCCAGGTGGCCCGCCGCCTGCTGGAGGAGCACGCGCTTTATGCCACGCCGATCAACTACCCCACCGTCCCGCGTGGGACGGAACGGCTGCGGCTCTGCGCCACGCCCTTCCACACGGATGCGATGATCGCGGAGCTGGTGGCGGCGCTGCGGGCGGTGCTGCCGCGGACCGCGCCGCTGGCGGCGGAGTAGCCGCCGCCGCGCGCCCTGGCGGCAGAAGCGGCTTCACGCCGGCCATGCCGGCCTGAAACCGGCCGGCCTATCGTCCGTCGCGTTCCCAGGCGCCACGCGCTTCCGCCTGATCGGCCAAGGCTTGTGCCATGGCGACCCTGGCACGGCCGAACGCGCCGGAAGCGGGATGGCGAGGATCAGCAGCGCGGCAAGGCCAGGTATCCGGCCGGGTTGCCGCGGGCCGCGAAGGCCTGCCGGCGCCCCTGGCCGCGCCAGCTCGCGCTGAGGCCGCGGTCGGTGACGTAGATGTTGCCCGCCACGCAGACATTCACCTGCCGCAGCTCGGCGCTCTGCCCATTCGCCCAGACCACGCGGAAATCATAGTGGCCGGTATTGGCGGCGCGGGTGCCCGGCGGCAGGCCGTTCCGGCCGAGCTGGTCGCTGCCCCAGCTCCCCTGCGAGGAGTGGCTGAAATACCGCTGCTCCACCGTGCCGGAGGAGTTGTTGATCTCGTTGAACCGGGTGTCGCAGCCCGCCGGCTGGGAGACGACGATGGTCCGGGTCGGCTGCTCGCAGCCGACCAGGGTCGGCAGCGCAAGGGCGGGCAGCAGGCGGCGGAACATCGGCGTGTCCTCGACCCAGGTCGATGCCGCCTAGATGTTTGATCCCAGGGTTTGATGGTGCAGTCTTCTCCCCGGTATGGAGGGATGCGCTATGGGCCAGGTTCTTCATGGCTGCGCCCGCACGACAGAGGCAGTCCGTCGGGCGATCCAACATAGTCAAGAGAGCCTAAGAGCCCTGGCCCGGCGCCATGGGATCAACCCGAAGACGGTGGCTAAGTGGCGCGCTCGGTCCGG
>NZ_JAMZIK010000248.1 GCF_024178315.1 Siccirubricoccus soli
CCGCCGCCCGCCCCGCCGCCGGAGGCCATGCCCGCCCGGCTGCTCGGCCAGCCCGGGCAGGACCGCGCCTTGCTGCTCGCCTACCCCGCCGGCACCGGCGCCGCGCTGCTGCACCGCGGCGGCGCCTGGCTGGCTGCCTTCGACAACCCCGTGCCACTCAATCTCGCGGCGCTCCGCAACGACCCGATCTTCGCCGCCGTGGCGGCCGAGCCGGTGCCCGGCGGCATGCTGCTGCGCCTGCCCCTGCCGGCCGGCACCCCGCCGCGCGCCCGGCGCACGCCCCAAGGCTGGGTGCTGGAGGCGGTGCGCAGCGCCGAGCCGCGCGACGCCGCCGCCGCCTCCGCCGGCCGCGCCATGGGGCTGGCGCTGGAGGGCAACCCGCCCGGCCGCCTCGCCATCCTGGCCGAGCAACCCACCCGCGTGCTGGCCATCGCCGATCCGGAGAGCGGCCTGCCCCTGCTCATCGGCCTGGTGGCGGTGGCCGGCCAGGCCATGCCGGTGGCCCGCCGCCTGCCGGAGCTGGATCTGGCCCCCACCCGCCTCGGCATCGCGGTGCTGGCGCGGGCGGACCGCGTCACCCTGCGCGCCGGGGCGGACCGCTTCCTCCTCGCCGCCGCCGGCGCCCGGCTGACCCTGGACGACTCCGCCGCCCGGCCCGCCGCCGCCCCGGCCATGACCCGCAGCTTCGACTTCCCCGCCATGTCGCCCGCCCAGCTGCTGGAACGCGTGCGCTCCCTGCAGACCGGGCTGGCGGCGGTGCCGCCGCTCTCGCGCGCACCACAGCGCCGGGCGGCGGCGGAGGCGCTGCTCGCCCTCGGCCTGCCGCAGGAGGCGCAATCGATGATCGGCCTCGGCATGGCCGAATCGCCGGTGGCCGCGGCGGATCCGGTGATGCGCGCCCTCGGCGGCATCGCCGCCCTGCTGGCCGGGCGGCTGGCGGAGGCGGCGCCGCTGCGCGAGGCCGGGCTGCCCGACAGCGATGAGCTGAGCCTCTGGCGCGCCCTGCTGGTGGTGGCGCAGGGGGAGCCGGCGGCGGCCGCTCCTGCGCTCGCCGCGACACTGCCGCTGCTGCTGGATTACCCGCTGCCGCTGCGCGCCCGGCTGCTGCCGCCGGTGGCGCTGGCCCTGGCGGAGGGCGGTGCGGCGACGGCGCTGCAATCCCTGCTGGCGGCGGCGCCACCGGAGCTGGATCTCGGCCTCGCCCGCGGCATCCTGGCGGAGGTGCAGGGCCGGCCGGAGGAGGCGCTGGCCGCCTATGACCGGGTGGCCCAGGGGCGGGACCGGCTGGCCCGCGTCCGCGCGCTGCGGCGGGCGATCGAGCTGCGCCTCGCCACCGGCCGCATGGACACCGCCGCCGCGGCGCGGGCGATGGAGGCCACGCTCTTCGCCTGGCGCGGTGATGCCAGCGAGGTGGCGGCGCGGCTGCGCGTGGCGGAGCTGCGCCGCAGCGCCGGCGATGCCCGCGGCGCCATGGCCCTGCTGAAGGAGAGCGAGCCGCTCTTCCCCGAGCAGGCGGCGCAGATCCGCGCCGGCATCGCCGAGGCCTTCGCCGCGGCGCTGGAGAGCGAGGCGCCGCTCTCCGCCATCGCGCTGTTCGACGCCTATCCGGAGCTGCTGCCGCAGGGCGAGCGCGGTGAGCAGGCGGTGCTGCTGCTGGCGGAGCGGCTGGCGGCGCTGGAGCTGGTGGACCGCGCCGCCACGCTGTTGCGCCAGGCGGCGGAGCGCGCCACCGGGCCGCAGCGCGCCTCGCTCGGCCTTCGCCTCGGCGCGCTGCGACTCGCCGAAGGCGATGCCGCCGGCGCGCTGGAGGCGCTGGCGACGACCGAGCTGCCGGGCCTGCCGCCGGCGCTGGCGGAGGGGCGGATGATGCTGGCGGCGCGGGCCGAGGCGCGGCGCGGCCGGCTGGCGGAGGCGCGACAGATGCTGGAGCCGCTCGGGCCCGCAGGGCAGGAGACCCTGGCCGATCTGCT
>NZ_JAMZIK010000249.1 GCF_024178315.1 Siccirubricoccus soli
GCGGCCGGCTGGCGGAGGCGCGACAGATGCTGGAGCCGCTCGGGCCCGCAGGGCAGGAGACCCTGGCCGATCTGCTGGTCGAGGCGCAGGACTGGCCGGGGGCAGCGGCGGCGCTCGGGGCGCATCTGCGCGCCGCCCTGCTGGCAGGCGACGCGGCCCTGGCGGAAGCGGCGCAGCGCGCCGTGCTGCGCCAGGCGGCGATCCTCACCCTGGCGGGGGATGAGGCAGCGCTGGCGGCGTTGCGCGCCCAGTACGGCCCGCGCCTCACGGAGCCGCGGCTGGCGGCCGCCTTCCAGGCCCTGACCGGGGACCCGATGCGCGGCCTTTCCGACCTGCCGCGGCTGCAGCAGGAGCTGCAACTCTTCCGGTCGTTGCCTAGCCGGCTGGAGGCATTGCGGGCCGGCGTGCCGGTGGCGCGGTGAGTCCCGCGTGCAACGCGGGGGTGGGCGGCAAAATTTTCGGCCGAGGGGGGATGTTTTCGCTTGCGTGGGGGGGCGGAGTGCCTCATATGCGCGCCCCGTTGACCTGATCAATCCCGATCACCCTGGTCATCTGCTGGTGGGAAGGAGCCCGCGATGGAAGCTCTCGTCCAACTGGGGATGGTCTCGGAGCTCCCGAGCGACACCCAGAATTCCGTGACCTCGGTGAGCGAGGACAAGGACTATTTCGTCACCCGTGACGGCGTGAAATTCGCCGGCACGCATCTGATCATCGATCTGTGGGACGCGACCAACCTCGCCGACCCGGAGCATATCGATGCGGTGCTGCGCGAGGCGGCGATCGCCACCGGCGCGACGATCCTGCACGGGCATTTTCACCATTTCGGCCCGAACAGCGGCGTCTCCGGCGTGCTGGTGCTCGCGGAAAGCCATGTCTCCATCCACACCTGGCCGGAGCGGGACTACGCGGCGCTCGACATCTTCGTCTGCGGCGCCTGCAACCCGTACAACGCCATTCCGGTGCTGAAGAAGGGCTTCCTGCCCGGCCGCGTGCAGCTCGCCGAGAACAAGCGCGGGCTGATCGCCTGACATCATTTTGCGGGTGAAGAACGGGGGCCGGATCCGGCAGGGTCCGGCCCTTCTTCTGTCGTGAAGGGGGCCGTGATGGCGACCGATTCCTGGGTGAATGAATCCCTCTATGCCGAATGGGGCCAGCGCTTCCTGGTGAAGCGGGAGCTCGCGCGGGTGAAGAGCGGCTTCCAGGACATCATGGTGTTCGAGAGCTACACCCATGGCCGGGTGATGCTGCTGGACGGCGTGGTGCAGATCACCGAGGCGGATGAGTTCGTCTATCAGGAGATGCTGACCCATGTGCCGCTGCTGGCGCATGGCGCGGCGAAGCGCGTGCTGATCATCGGCGCCGGGGATGGCGGCGTGCTGCGCCGCGTGCTGCAGCACCGCAATGTCGAGCGCGCCGTGATGGTCGAGATCGATGGCGAGGTGATCCGGCTGGCGAAGGAGCACCTGCCGGGCATCGCCGGCGATGCCTGGAACGATCCGCGCGCCGAGGTGATCGTCGGCGACGGCATCGACTATGTCCGCCAGGCGCCGGCCGCCAGCTTCGACGTCGTCATCGTGGACAGCACCGATCCGATCGGCGTCGGCGAGGTGCTGTTCACCGAGGAATTCTACGCCAATGCGGCGCGGCTGCTGAGCGAGCGCGGCCTCATCGTCAACCAGTGCGGCGTGCCCTTCATGCAGGCGGATGAGCTGCGGGACACCAATCTGCGCCGCGCCAAGGCCTTCCCGGACACCCATGCCTATGTGGCGGCGGTGCCGACCTATGTCGGCGGCTTCATGACGCTGGGCTGGGCGGCGAAGGACGCGTCGCTGCGTCAGGTGGGGGTGGAGGAGATCCGCGCCCGGGCCCAGGCGGCCGGCGTGCTGGGCACGACGAGGTACTGGACGCCGGAAATCCATGTCGGCGCCTTCCACCTGCCGCCCTATATCGCGGCGGCGCTGGCGGGCTGAGAGACCGCCGCTGCCGCCAGTCGCCCTGCCGCTGCCCGCCAGGGCGGCTGGCGGGGCTTTCGGCATGTAGCGGCCTATGGCGCGAAACCCTGCACCAGGCTGCCGGCCACCAGCCGCCAGCCATCCACCAGCACGAAGAAGATCAGCTTGAAGGGCAAGGAGATCACGTTCGGCGGCAGCATCATCATGCCGAGCGACATGAGCAGGCTGGCCACCACCATGTCGATGACCAGAAAGGGCAGGAAGAGCAGGAAGCCGATCTCGAAGGCGCGCTTCAGCTCGCTGACCAGGAAGGCGGGCAGCAGGGCGCGCCAGGGCAGCTGCTCCGGCCGCGCATCCTCCGGCACCGGCGGCAGCTGGGCGAGATCAAGGAACACCGCCATGTCCCCCTCCCGCACCTGGCCGGCCATGAAGGTGCGGAAGGGCTCGGCCGCCGCCGCCAGCCCCTCCATCTCGCCGATCCGGCCTTCCATCAGCGGCTGGATGCCGCCCTGCCAGCTTGCCTCCAGCGCCGGCTGCATGACGAAGAGGGTGAGGAAGAGCGCCAGCCCGACCAGGATCGGGTTGGGCGGCACGCCCTGGGCACCGATGGCGCTGCGCAGCAGGGAGAGCACGATGACGATGCGGGTGAAGGCGGTGGCCATTACCAGCAGCGACGGTGCCAGGGAAAGCAGCCCGATCAGCGCGGTGAGCTGAACGAGGCGGGAGGTGGCGCCGGCCTGGCCCGCCGCGCCGAGATCGATGGAAACGCTCTGCGCCGCCGCCGGCAGGGCGGCGCCCAGCAGCAGCAGGAGGCCGAGGCCGAGGCGCCTCACGGCGCCTGCTCCGGCGGCAGCCAGCCCAGCATCCGGTCCTCCGTCCCGCCGGTCAGCAGCAGCGCCTCCCGCCCGTCGCAGCGGATGAGGAGGAGGCGGCGGCGCGGATCGAGGGCGAGGCTTTCCAGCAGGGCGAGGCGCCGCCCCGGCCGTGCCGCCCCGCCCTGGCGGCGGCCGAGCGCCCGCGCGGCGAGCCAGAGCGGCCCGAGCACCGCGGCGAGGGCGGCGGCGGCCTGCAGCCAGGGTCCTGTGTCCAGCATGGTCCCGCGGCCTCCTGCCGGCGGTGGGGGGCGGAAGAGGTGAAGTCGGCCGGTGCGCTCAGCCTTCGGGGGCGGGCAGGGTGCCGGCCAGCCCCTCCACCTCGGCCAGCAGGGCCAGCAGCGCCGGCCGCAGGGATTGCCCCGCCGGCTTTGGCAGCACCGCCACCGCGGCGCAGAGCCGGGCGGCTTCGGCATCCAGCCCGGCGAGGTCGATCCGCCGCCCCCCCTCGCTCAGGGCGCGGGCGAGGGTGACGGTGCCCTGCATCGACTGGATGGCGGCGAGGACCGGCGCGGTGTAGCGGTCCGTTCCAGGGCTCTGGCTCATGCGGCACATCTTGCCGGGGCGGGGTTAAGCGATCCTTGCACCGCCGTCCGGCGCGCCGCGGCCGCCTTTACTCTTCCTTCGCACGTCTCGCGGCATATCCGGGGCATGGACCCGTCCCGGACTTCCACCATCGCCCTCGCCGAACGGCGGCTTGCCTGGCTGGATGCAAGGCAGGGCGTGCTGGCGCGGAACGTCGCCAATGCCGATACGCCGAATTTCCGGCCGAGCGACATCCGCCCCTTCGCCGAGCTGCTGGCGCGTGGCGGCGGCATGACCCTGGCCCGCACCGATGGCCAGCACATTGCCAACCGGCGCGGCAACCCGGATGCCCGGCCGGACCGGCTGGCGGTGGAGCGGGCGCCGAACGGCAATGCCGTCTCCCTGGACCGGGAGGCCCTGCGGGTGGCGGATACCGACACCGCCCATGCCCTGGCCAGCAACCTCTACCGCCGCTGGATGGGCATGTTCCGCACCGCGCTGGGACGCCAGCAATGATGCGCCCACACCCCTGACGCGCCGAAGGATCGCCGCCATGGATCTCGACCAGGCCCTCCGCGTCTCCGCCGCCGGCATGCAGGCGCAATCCCTGCGCCTGCGCGTGGTGGCGGAGAACATCGCCAACCGCGACAGCACCGGCCAGTCGCCGGGCGCCGATCCCTATCGCCGCAAGACCGTCACCTTCGCCAGCCGGATGGACCGCCAGGCGGGGGTGGAGCTGGTGCAGGTGGAGCGCGTCGGCACCGCCCCCGGGGCGTTCCGCCGGGACTACGAGCCGGGCCACCCCGCCGCCGATGCCGATGGCTATGTCAAGCGGCCCAACGTGGACAGCCTGGTGGAGATGATGGACATGCGGGAGGCGCAGCGCAGCTACAGCGCCAACCTTTCGGTGCTGGAGACGACGCGCGGCATGCTGACCCGCACCATCGAGGCGCTGCGCTGATGCCAGGGCCGGTCGCGCCCTCCGCCGTCGCACCGGCCCAGGCGGCTGCCGCCTATCGCGCCGCTGCCAGCCCGGCGGAGGCTGGTGCCGCGGCGGAGGGCTTCGGCGCCGCGCTGCAGCGGGCGGTGCAGGATGCGGTGGAGGTCGGCCGCGGTGCCGATGCCGCCACCACGCAATCCCTGATGGGCCAGGGCAGCGTCACCGATGTCGTGCTCGCCGTCTCGCGCGCCGAGCTCACCCTGCAGACCGCCGTCGCAGTGCGGGACCGGGTCGTCTCTGCCTATCAGGACGTGATGCGCATGCCCATCTAGTTCCCCACAACGTTGCTGCGCAACGCCGTGGGGGGGCGGAGTCGCTGCGTTCCTGAAGCCTCGCACAGCCTGTCGCGACAAAGCCGCGGCAGGACACCGGGCAGCGGGTGGGGCGCATAGCGTGCACCAGGCCGGACTCCGTGCCGGCTCCCCGCAGGAGGCGGCGGATGATCGAGAATCCCACAGCGCTCGCGGTGCGCGAGGCCATCTGGATGGCGCTGCAACTGGCCGGGCCGCCGCTGCTCGCCATGCTCGCCGTCGGGCTGGTCGTCTCCATTCTGCAGGCGCTGACCCAGGTGCAGGAGGCGACGCTCGCCTTCCTGCCGAAGCTCGTCGCCCTCGGCGTCATCCTCCTGCTGCTCGGTCCCGGCATGGTGGGCGCCATGCGCGCCTATGCCGGCGGGTTGTTCGACCGCATCGTGGCCATTGGCGGCCTGCCCTGATGCTGGAGGCGCTGCCGACCCTGGCCTTCCATGCCGTGCTGCTGCTCTGCCGGCTCGGCGGCGCCGTCATGCTGCTGCCCGGACTCGGGGAGCAGGAGGTGCCGATGGCGATCCGCCTGGCCCTGCTGCTGGCCCTCGTCGCGCTGCTCATCGCCCCGCTCGCCCCCACCCTGCCGCCTCTGCCGGCGGAGCTCGGCGACCTCGCCCGGCTGCTTTGCGGGGAGATCGCGATCGGCCTCTGGTTCGGGGTTCTCGCGCGGCTGCTCAGCCTCGCCATGGCCCAGGCCGGGCAGGTGGTGGCGCTGATGACGGGCCTCAGCAGCCCCCTGCAGACCGACCCGGCCTTCGGCGCGCACAGCACGGCGCCCGGCCGGCTCTTCTCCCTGATGGCGGCGCTGCTCATCCTCTCCACCGGCCTCTACGCCCTGCCGCTGCAAGGGCTGGTGCGCAGCTACGCGCTGCTGCCGGCCGGCGGCCCGGTGCCGCTCGGCGCCACGGCGGAGCTGCTGGCCCAGGCGGTGGCGGACAGCCTCGGCATCGCGCTCCGCCTCGCGGCGCCGCTGGTGCTGGCCGGCATCACCGGCAATTTCGCCCTGGCCCTGCTGGCTCGCGTGGCGCCGCAGGTGCAGGTCTACAACCTCGCCGCCCCGGCGCAGATCCTGGCCGGGCTGCTGCTGCTCATGCTGGTCCTGCCGCCGCTGCTCGAGGTCTGGCTCGCGGCCAGCCGCGAAGGCTTCCTCGCCCTCGGCGCCGGGCGCTGAGCCATGGCGGAGGGCGAGGAGAAGGAGGCCGAGGACCGGACGGAAGCCCCCTCGCAACGGCGCCTGGAGAAGGCGCGGGAACAGGGTCAGGTCCCGCTCTCGCGGGAAGCGGTGGGCTTCGCCACCCTGCTGGCGGCGAGCATCGCCTGCCTCCTCGCCCTGCCGCCGCTGGGCAGGGACTGGCTCTTCGCCATGCGCCTGATCCTGGAGCGGGCGGAGCCGGGCCTCGCCTTGCCGCTGGTCGCGGCGCTGCTGCAATCCTCCGCTTTCATGCTGCTGCCGGTGCTCGGCTTGGTCGGGCTGGCCGCCATCCTCGCCAGCCTGGCCCAGACCGGGCCGGGGCTGCATGCGGAGAAGCTGGCGCCGGACCTCGCCCGGCTCAGCCCGCTCGCCGCGCTGCGCCGCCTCTTCGGGGCGGAGGGGCTGATCGAGCTGGGGCGCACCCTGGCGAAGCTCATCCTCCTCGGCTCCGCGCTGTGGCAGGCGGTGGAGCCGGAGCGGCTGCCATCCCTGCTGCATCAGCCCATCGCCGCGCTCCTGGCGGAGGCCGGCCGTGCCGTGCTGCGGCTGCTGGTCGCCATGCTGCTGGCCTTCGGCATCCTCGCCGGGCTGGATCTGCTGCTGGTGCGCTGGCGCTTCCTGCGGCAGATGCGGATGAGCCGGGAGGACATCCGGGAGGAGCAGAAGGAATCGGAAGGCGACCCGCACATCCGGGCACGGCAGCGGCAGATCCGCGAAACCCGGGCCCGGCGGCGCATGCTGGCCCAGGTGCCGAAGGCGACCGTTGTCATCACCAACCCCACCCACTATGCGGTGGCGCTGCTCTATGCGCCGGGCCAGGCCGCGGCGCCGCGGCTGGTGGCCAAGGGCGCGGATGAGCTGGCGGCGCGCATCCGCGCCGTGGCGGAGGAGCATGGCGTGCCGATCGTCTCGAACCCGCCCTTGGCCCGCGCCCTGTTCCGGCTGGAGCCGGACACCGAGGTGCCCGCCGAGCATTGGCAGGCGGTGGCCGAGATCATCGCCTATGTCTGGCGGTTGCAGGGCCGCCAGGCGGGGGCGGCGCATGGCTGAGCGGCGTTGGTTCGCCCGCCGTGGCGCCGGGCCGGATGCCGCCTTCCAGGCCCTTTTCGCCGCCCTGCCGGAGGGGCTGGCGCTGCTGGATGCGGAGGGCCGGCTGCTGGCGGCGAATCCGGCGCTCGGTCGGATGGCCGGGCCCGCTTTGGCGCCGCGCCCCGGCCTGCCTGCCGCCCTGCTGCTGCGGGAGGCGGCGCGGCCGGCCTTCGCCGCGCTGCTGGCCCGT
>NZ_JAMZIK010000025.1 GCF_024178315.1 Siccirubricoccus soli
GGTGGCGGCGCGGGCGGCGCCGGGGGCGAGCAGCAGGGGCAGGGCCAGGGCGACAGCCAGGGGCAGGGCCACCGCCGCGGCCAGCAGTGGCGTGCCGCCGAGCAGGGCCAGCGCCACCACCACCACGGCGAGCACGGCGGCGCCCGGGACGATGGCCGCCAGATAGAGCCGGTCCAGCGCTTCCACATCCGCCACCAGCCGGCCGAGCAGGTCGCCCGAGCGGTTGAGGCCGATGCCGGCCGGCATGCGCTCCGCCAGGCGGCGGAAGAACCAGACGCGGAGATCGGCCAGCGCCCGGAAGGTGGCGGCGTGGGTGACCATGCGCTCACCCCAGCGGGCGGCGGGGCGGAGGGCGACCAAAGCGAGAATCAGCGCGGTGCCGCCGGCGAGGGCGGTGACGCGGCCGCCGGCGAGGCCGAGTAGGGCGAGGCCCAGCAAGGTGGTGAGCACGGCGGCGGCGATGCCGGCCAGCAGCCAGGGGGCGCGGTGGCGCCAGAGGCGGAGGATGCGCAGAAGATCAGAAAGCATGAGGGTAGCCCTCGGGGGCTCCGCCCCCGAACCCCCGCCGGGGGGTGGACCACCCCCCGGACCCCGGTGTGAGTTTTGGATCCGACGGCTGAACCTGCCGACTCAGACCGGGGTCCGGGGCCAGGTCCTGGCCCCGGCGGGGACCGAACGCATGCGTGCGATGGGGGCAGAGCCCCCTGCCCCAGCGGCGCACCCTCATGCCTGCGCCTGCCTTCCAGGCCCCGCCACCCGGCCCCCCTCGATCTCCAGCACCCGTCCCAGCCGGCCGCGCATCCCGCTATGGCTGGCGATGATCGCCGTGCGCCCCAGGCAGAGCCGCTGCAGGCTTTCCATCACCTCCGCTTCCGTCCCCGGATCCAGATGGGCGGTGGGCTCGTCCAGCAGGACCAGCGGCGTGTCGCGCAGGAAGGCGCGCGCCAGCGCCACGCGCTGCGCCTGGCCGCCCGAGAGGCCCCAGCCTCCCTCCCCCACCTCGGTGTCCAGCCCCTGCGGCAGCGCGGCGGCGAAGCCTGTGACGCGCGCTGCCTCGGCCGCCGCCTCCACCTGCGCCGGCGTCGCCTCCGGCCGGGCGTAGCGGATGTTCTCCCGGATGGAGCCGCGGAAGAGATGCGGCTTCTGCCCGACATAGGAGGAGAGGCGGCGCAGCTCCTCCGGCTTCAGGGACAGCGCGTCCTGGCCGTTGATCGCGATCCGCCCCGCCTCCGGCCGCACGAAGCCCATCAGCAGCCGCAGCACGCTGGACTTCCCCGCGCCGGAGGGCCCGGCCAGCACCAGCGTCTCGCCGGCATTCACCCGGAAGGAGAGGCCATCGAGTGCCGGCGGCCGGGCCGGGTCGTAGCTCAGCCGGACATCGGTGAAGGTGACGACGACACGGGGCGGCATCGTCTCCAGCACCAGCCCCTCCCCGGACGGGGCCAGCAGCAGCGGGGCCAGCGCCGTCGCCGCGCCACTGGCGGCCAGGCGTTCATGATAGGCGGCGGCGAAGGCGCGCAGCGGGGCGAAGAAGGCGGGCACGGCCAGCAAAGCGAAGATGCCGGCAGTGGGGTCGCCGCCCCCGCCCCCGCGCCGCCAGGCGATGCAGGCAATGGCGCCGGCCGCCAGCAGCTCCATGGCGGTGCCGGAGAGGAAGGCGATGCGCAGCACCCGCATGGTGCGCTGGCGCAGCTCATGGGCCGATTCCGCCAGCGCCTCGGCCTCCGCCTCCTGCCGGTTGAACAGGACCAGGGTGGCAAGGCCGCGCAGCCGGTCCAGGAACCGGCCGGAAAGGCGCTCCAGCGCCTCGAACTGCCTTCGGCTGGCGGCGGCGGCGCCGATGCCGGTGAGCGCCATGGCCACCGGGTAGAGCAGCCCGGCCAGGCCGAGGACCAGCGCCGCGTGCCAATCCGCCCAGAGCACGGCGAGGAAGACCAGCACCGGCACCAGCATGGCCAGGGCGGCAGCGGGCAGCCAGCGGGCGAAATAGCCGTCCAGCGCCTCCACCCGGTCGATGACCAGGGAGGCGCGCTCCCCGACGCCGCGCGGATCGGCAGGGCCGAGGGCCAGGAGGCGGGCGAAGGCGGCGCCGCGCAGCCGGGCCCGGGCCGCCTCCCCGGCAGCGAGCTGAGTGCCTTCCTGCACCAGGCCGAGCGCGGCGACGAGCAGGGCGAGGGCGCCGGCCGCAGCCAGCTCCGCCCAGCCGGCGTCGCCATGGCCAAGCAGCGCCGCAACGACCCGCGCCACCAGCCAGGCGCCGCAGAGCCCCGCAAGGCTCGCCGCCAGGCCGAGCAGCACGGGCGGCAGCACCCGC
Source organism: Siccirubricoccus soli (assembly GCF_024178315.1). Lineage (GTDB taxonomy): Bacteria > Pseudomonadota > Alphaproteobacteria > Acetobacterales > Acetobacteraceae > Siccirubricoccus > Siccirubricoccus soli. The sequence continues at coordinate 2,315 of NZ_JAMZIK010000025.1, forward strand.
GCCCTCAGCGCCCTGCTTTCCTGGCGCAGCAGCCTGGCTGCCGCGCCGCCCCGGGGTCCTTCCATGGCGGTGGTATAGGCCCGGGGCCGGGGCGGCGTCACCCGCCCCGCCTTGGCCATGCGGGGTGAAGGCGGGGTTGCCGTGCCTCGTGGCGCAGGCTTCAGGAAAGCGTCAGGCCGGGGACAGGATGCCGGGCGCCGGAAGCCTGGTCGCAGGAACCCACGCCGGCTGGGGCCCCGGCCGGGTCTCCGGGACCGCGAAGCGCTACTGCCGCGCCGCGTCGCGCGGTCCCGGCTGGCCTGCCGGCAGCGGGCGCCGCCCTTGCCGCGACGGCACGCTTCATGCTGGCAGCGGGCAAAGGCCGGCACCTCGCCGGTGCTTGCAAAGGAGCCCCGCATGCTGCCCACCCATGGCCGCTACGCCTACGCGCCTACGCCTACGCGCCCTGGCCGGACCGGCCCCGCTATGCCTGGCCGGGCGGGGCGAAGCTCGCGGTCCATCCCGGCGTGAACCTGGAGCACTTCGCCTTCGGCGAAGGGCTGGGCGCCGAGCCGGCGCCCAGCGGGCCGCAGCCGGACGTGCTGAACTATGCCTGGCGGGATTACGGCAACCGCGTCGGCGGCTGGCGGTTGATCGAGCTGATGGACCAGCTCTCCCTGCCCGCCACGGTGCTGCTGAACAGTGCCATGTATGCCCATGCGCCGCAGCTCGTCGCCGCGCATCGGGCCCAGGGCTACGATCCGTCCCGGCTGCGCGGGAACTAGCTCGCCGCCCGGTGTCCTGCCGCGGGCTCGTCACGGAAGGCTGTGCGTGGCCTCGGGACCCCGGCGAACCCAGGCGCCACAAGGCCGCGTCCGGGTCTTCCGGGGTGTTTCCAGGCCCCGCGCATAGCATTCGCTTAACGCAACTGCCCTAAGCCCGACATGCAGCCAGCCGCCCGCTTCCTCCTCCCGGGCCTGGCCCGGCATGGAGGGCGCCGTGATCGACGTGAACATGCTCAGCCGGATCGCCGACCAGCTTGAGCTGGAGGCGCGCGGCAGCGCCGCGGCCGACATGGCGATCCATCGGGCCCTGCGGCGGCAGGGCAGCCCCGCCCCCTACACCACGGACAAGCACGCGGCGAAGCTGCTGGCACCGCCCGGGCATGAGGTGGAGGTGCTGACCGTCATGGGCCGCAACCTCGGCTCCTGCTGGCGGCCGGCCCGGCCGACCGAGACCGGCCAGGCGGCGACGCAGGAGCTGGCGCTCTGCGCCGCCATCATGCGGGCCTGGGTGGTGCGGCTGAAGATGTAGCCGCCCACCCCGACGCCGCTCTCCGCCCTCAGGCGGGTTTGAACACCGGATAGGGCGGGGCGTCCTCCTTCCCGTCGCCCTGGGTCGGGCGCCAAGTGATCTGCACCTTGTCGCCGATCGCCACCTTGTCGAAGTCGCACTCGACGATGTTGGTCATCATCGTCGGCCCGTCATCCAGCGTGACATAGGCGATGGCGTAGACTTCCGGCGCGCGCTTCATGACGCTGACGCTGTAGATCTTGCCGGTGCCCCTGCTCTCCACCCATTCCGTGGTGGCGCTCATGCAGAAGGGGCAGCAGGCGCGGGGATACCAATGCACCTTGTTGCAGGCGGTGCACTTCTTGATGAGGAATTTGCCCTGCTTCGCGGCCTCCCAGAAGGGCGCCGTCTCGGGGTTCACGCCGGGCGCGGGGATCGCGCGTTCCTTGGCGGCCATCGTCTCACTCCCGTTCCATGATGAGGGTCGCGGCGCCATGCCGGCTGCCGAGCAGGCCGCCCGTGCCATGCGCCAGCGCCAGGTTGCAATTCGGCACCTGGACCTTCGGATGCGCTTCGCCGCGGAGCTGCCGCACCGCCTCGATCACCTTGGTGATGCCGCCGCGGTTCGCCGGGTGGTTGTTGCAGAGTCCGCCGCCATCGGTGTTCCAGGGCAGCTTGCCGACGCCGCTGATCAGGTTGCCATCGGCGACGAACTTCCCGCCCTGGCCCTTCTCGCAGAAGCCGATGTCCTCCAGCTGCACCACGACCGTGATCGTGAAGCTGTCGTAGATCGAGGCGTATTTGATGTCGGAGGGCTTCACCCCCGCCTCGGCAAAGGCGGCGGGGCCGCTGCGGACGCCGGCCGAGTAGGTCAGGTCCACATTGCCGCCCATCTGGCCCTTGATGCTCTCACCGGCGCCCAGCACCTTCACCAGCGGCCGCTTCAGGCTGCGGGCGATCTCGGGGGCGACGACGACGAGGGCGCCGCCGCCATCCGAGACCACGCAGCAATCGAGGCGGTGCAGCGGCGTCGCGATGAGCGGGCTGGCCAGCACCTGCTCCACCGTCACCACGTCCCGCAGCATGGCATGCTCGTTGTACTGGGCATGGTGCGAGGCCGCGACCTTTACCCAGGCAAGCTGCTCCGCCGTGGTGCCGAACTGGTACATGTGCCGGGCGGCGACCATCGCATAGGCGTTCACCGTGGCGACGCCGAGCGGGAATTCCCACTGCGTGTCCGGCGCATCGGCGCCGCGCATGCGCGGAGTCGCGCCGGAATGGCCCTCCGAGCGGGGCCGGCCCGCCAGGGTGATCAGCGCGACCTTGCACTTGCCCATGGCGATCGCCTCGGCGGCGTGGGCGACATGGGCGATGTAGGAACAGCCGCCGACATCGGTGCTGTCATAATGCTTCAGCGTCAGCCCCATATAGTCGACCATGGCGATGGGGCCGAGGCCGGGGGCGTCGCCGGCGCAGAAATAGCCGTCCACATCGTCCTTGGTGAGGCCGGCATCCGCCAGGGCTCCGAGCGCCGCCTCGGCATGGAGTTGTGCGACCGACTTGTCCTTCGCCAGTCGCGTCGGGTGCTCATAGGCCCCCGCGATATAGGCCTTGCCCTTGATGCTCATGCGCCGTCTCGCGCTCCTCTCCCGAACGGCCCGCTGGCCGGTGGCGCAGTTTCGCCCGAAGCGGCGGCTTGGGCAAATCGGCGATCGGCCGGGCGGGAGGGGAATTGCCCGTCCCGGCGCTTCGCCGCATCCTGCGGCGCAGCAGATGCGGAGGAAAATCCATGAGCGCAGCGACCGGTCCCGAGGCGACGGGCCCCCTGAAGGGCATCCGGGTCCTCGACATGACGGCGGTCGTGCTGGGTCCCTTCTGCACCCAGACCCTCGGCGACTGGGGGGCGGAGGTGATCAAGATCGAGCCGCCGACCGGCGACATCGTCCGCGCCTCCGGCCTGTTCCGCACCCGCGGCATGGCCGCGGTCTTCATGGGGCTGAACCGCAACAAGCGGTCCCTGGCGGTGGACCTGAAATCCGAGGAGGGCAAGGAGGTGCTGCGGCGACTGATCCCGACCGTCGATGTGCTGGTGACGAATGTCCGCCCGGCCGGCATGCGGCGCCTCGGCTTCGGGCCGGAGGAATGCCGGAAGCTCAATCCGAAGATGGTCTTCGCCGTTGCCACCGGCTTCGGCCAGGACGGCCCGCACCGCGCCCGGCCGGCCTTCGACGAGATCATCCAGGCCGCCTCGGGCCTTGCCGACGTCGTGGGCGAGGCGGAGGGGGAGCCGCGATTCGTGCCCTCTCTGGTGGCGGACAAGATCACTGGCATGGCGCTGCTTTCCGCCGTGCTCGGCGCGCTGCTGCACCGGGAGCGGACCGGCGAGGCGCAGACGGTGGAGGTGCCAATGCTGGAGACGCTGACCGCCTTCGTCAGCGTCGAGCATCTGGGCGGGATGGCCTTCGACCCGCCGATCGGCGAGCCGGGCTACAAGCGGCTGCGCCACCGCAAGCCGGCCAGGACCAAGGATGGCTGGATCACCCTGCTGCCCTATTCCTCGGCCAATTGGGTGGCCTTCTTCACCGCCGCCGGCCATGCCGACCTCATCGAGGAGCTGCATCTGCGCGACCCGGTGCAGCGCAACGCCAATATCGACAAGGTCTACGAGGCGCTGCGCCGCGTGGCGCTGGAGCGGACCACGGCGGAGTGGCTGCAGCTCTGCGAGGAGCAGGACGTGCCGGCGACCGCCTTCACCAAGATCGGCGATCTGCCGAAGCACCCGCATCTGGAGGCCGTGCAGATGTTCGGCCTGCATGAGCACCCGACCGAGGGGCGGGTGCGCATCGCCCGGCCGCCGACCCGCTTCGAGAAGACGCCGGCGAATATCCGCAGCCATGCGCCGCGACTCGGGGAGCATACGGCGGAGGTGCTCGGCGAGCTGGGCTTCGGGGAGGCGGAGATCGCCGCCATGGCGGAGAAGCGGGTGATTCGGACGGCATAGCGGGAGGCGACGCCGGCGCTCTCCCCGACCGGGCGAGGCGCTGTGGCTGGGACGAGGCGGCCGCAGCCTCCCGCCTAGCCCGGCCCCATCCAGGATGGCGCCGCCGGCCCGCCGACCGTGACGCGGAAGCCGCATTCCGCGAAATCTGCTCGCGATCAATCAATCGGTAGTTGAGCGTATACCGACGCTTCCTATCCTCGGCGGCACGTCAGTGTGAAGCCGGTCATGCCATTCCGAACCGCCCGCGCCCTTCGCCATGCCGCCAGCGGCCTGCGCCGCCTCACCCTGTGGCTCGGCACCGGGTTGCGCCGCGACGGCTACCGGCCGGAACGGCATTACATGCGGGGCGGTCGCCGGGATGGCGCACGCGCCAGCTCCCAGCCGGGCTGACACGCCGGCGCTTGGCTCCGCCGGGCGGATCGAGTTGCGGCGCAGCATCGCCACCGCCGGACAGGCTGGACAGCGCTTCGCGCCCCCCGGCGGTAGCCCTGGCAGGAGCCGGCAAGCGGCTGCGGCCATGCAGCCCGGAACGGAGGGGATCGCCCATGGCAGCGGCTCGGGGAAGCCACGCCATACCGGCGGCCGCCCCGCGGCGTTGCGGCCCAGTGGACGCCCGCCGCGCCCGGTGGGAGGCTGCGCCGTCATGCCGCCCCTTTCGCCGCTGATCCGCGCCACCTCCGCCCCGCCGATTCCCTCCGCCCGCGGCTGGGCCGCCCGCTATGCCGGCGGCGCCGGGCCGATGATCGACCTCACCCAGGCGGTGCCCGGCTACCCGCCGCATCCGGCGCTGCTGGAGAAGCTTGCCAGCCTGGCCGGCACCGCCGCCGCCGCCGGCTACGGCCCGATCGACGGCGACCCGGCGCTGCGCGAGGCCCTGGCCGCGGACGCCGCCGGCTTCTACGGCGCCGAGATCACCGCCGCCGATGTCGCCATCACCGCCGGCTGCAACCTCGCCTTCGCCATGACCATGGCGGTGCTGGCGGGGGCCGGGGAGGCGGTGGTGCTGCCCACCCCCTGGTACTTCAACCACGCCATGGCGCTCTCCATGGCCGGCATCCGCGCCCTCCCCCTGCCCTGCCGCGCCGAGGACGGCTTCGTGCCGGACCCCGCCCGCCTCGCGCCGCTGCTGGAAGCGGGCGCCCGCGCCCTGGTGCTGGTCTCACCCAACAACCCGACCGGCGCGGTCTATCCGCCGGAGCTCATCGCCGACTGCGCCGCGCTCTGCCGCCGCCACGGCGTCTGGCTGGTGCTGGACGAGACCTATCGCGACTTCCTGCCCGAATCGGCGACGCCGCCCCACACCCTGTTCCAGGACCCGGCATGGCGGGAGGGCGTGGTGCAGCTCTACAGCTTCTCCAAGGCCTATTGCGTGCCGGGGCACCGGGTGGGGGCCATCCTCTCCGGCCCCCGCGTCCGGGCGGAGCTGCTGAAGGCGCTGGACACCCAGCAGATCTGCGCCCCGCGCGCCGCCCAGGCGGCGCTCGCCTGGGCGGTGCCGGCGCTGCGCGACTGGCGGGTGGCGAACCGCGACCTCATGGCCGGGCGGGCCGCCGCCTTCCGCCGCGCCGCGGCGCAGCTTCCGGGCTGGCGGCTGGACGCGCTCGGCGCCTATTTCGCCTATCTGCGGGTGCCGGAGGGCGGGCCCGGCGCCCTCGCCCTGGCCGAGACCCTGGCGGCGAAGCATGGCTTGCTCGCCCTGCCCGGCCCCTTCTTCGCGCCGCCGGGCGATGCCGGGCAGGACCGGCATCTGCGCCTCGCCTTCGCCAATGCCGGGGAAGCGGCCATCGCCGCGCTCCCCGCCCGCCTGATGGGAGTGACCGCCGCATGAGCCCCGCCCGCGACCGCGCCGCCGCCTTCTGCGCCTGCTTCGGCCTGAGCATCCCCATCCTGCAGGCGCCCATGGCCGGCGCCTGCCCGCCGGCGCTGGCCGCCGCCGTCGCCGCGGCCGGCGGCATGGGCGGCATGGGCGCGCTGATGAGCAGCCCGGCCGCGATCGGCGACTGGGCGCGGCAGGTACGCGCTGCCAGCAACGGCGCCTTCCAGATCAACCTCTGGATCCCCGACCCGCCCCCGGCGCGCGATGCGGCGCATGAGGCGGCGGTGGCGCAGCGGCTCGGCGAACTGGCCGGCATGGAGGTCCCGCTGCCCGGCGAGGGCCCCTTCGTCCAGGATTTCGCCGCGCAGGTGGAGGCGATGATCGCCGCCGGGCCTGCCGTCGCCTCCTGCATTATGGGCGTCTTCCCGCCGGAGGTGGCGGCGCGGCTGAAGGAGCGCGGCATCCTCTGGATCGCCAATGCCACCACCGTGGCGGAAGCGCGGGAGGCGGAGGCGGCGGGGGCCGCTGCGGTGATCGCCCAGGGGGCCGAGGCGGGCGGGCATCGCGGCGCCTTCGCAGCGGCGCAGGCGGAGGCGCAATGCACCGGCCTATTCGCGCTGCTGCCGCAGATGGCGGATGCGGTGGGGATTCCGGTCATCGCCGCGGGCGGCATCATGGATGGGCGGGGCATCGCGGCGGCGCTGACCCTCGGCGCCAGCGCGGTGCAGATGGGCACCGCCTTCCTCCGCTGCCCCGAGGCGGCGATCCACCCGGCCTGGGCCGCGGCGCTGGCCGCGGCGAAGCCGGAGGACACGGTGCTGACGCGCGCCTTCTCCGGCCGGCTCGGCCGCGGGCTGCGCAATTCGGTGGCGGAGGCCTTCGCCGGCGACCTCGCTCCCGCCCCCTACCCGGTGCAGCGGGCGCTGATGGCGCCGGTGCGGGCGGCGGCGGAGAAGGCCGGCGACATCAGCCGCATGCAGGCCTGGGCCGGCCAGGGCGCGGCGATGGGCCGGGAGGAGCCGGCCGGGGCACTGGTGCGCCGGCTGTGGGAGGAGGCGACGGCGCTGCTGCCCTAGGCCGCGGGGCACGGGCCAGGCGGCCCTGACAGATCCTCTCGCGTCGGGAGCCTTCGCCGCCGGAGCCGCCAGCCTCGACGGCGGCACCGGGGCAGCGTAGCGCTCCCCGTTTCCGCTTGGCCCGCCCGTCGCCCCACCGCGGCTCTGGCGCGGCGGGCTGCGCGGGTCACCCATCGGCCGACCGGACGGGCCCCGCGGCAGTGCCCAGCGCCTGCCCGGGCCTCATGAAGCCGCACAGCGGTTTTACGAGGAGTCACGCCCACAGCCTCTCCCGCTGCAGCCCGGTGTAGAGATCGGCGACGAATTCGCCATAGCCGTTGAAGAGTTGGGTCGGCACCCGCTCCCCGGTGCCCAGTACCCGTTCGCTCGCTTGGCTCCAGCGGGGATGCGCGACCTCCGGGTTGATATTGGCCCAGAAGCCGTATTCCTGCGGCTGGATCGCCTCCCAGAAGCTCTTCGGCCGCTCCGCGGTCAGGGTGATCCGCACCAGGGACTTGCCGGCCTTGAAGCCGTATTTCCAGGGCTGGTGGATGCGCAGCGGCGCGCCGTTCTGCGGCAGCAGGGGCTTGCCATAGGCGCCGACCACCATGAAGGAGAGGTCGTTCGCTGCCTCCTCGATGGTGCAGCCCTCGACATAGGGCCAGGGATACCAGCTCTGCCGCAGGCCGGGCATCACGCCGGGCAGCGCCGCCGTCTCGAAGCGGAGGTATTTCGCCCCGGATTGCGGCCCGGCGGCATCCAGCAGCGCCTTGAGCGGGAAGCCGTTCCAGGGCACCACCATGGACCAGGCCTCGACGCAGCGCAGGCGATAGACCCGCTCCTCGATCGGCATGGTCTTGATGAGCTCGTCGATGTCGTATTCGCGCGGGCGGTCCACCAGCCCATCCAGCTTCACCCGCCAGGGACGCAGCGGCAGGCGCTCCGCGGTGCGGTGGATGCCCTTGTCGGTGCCGAACTCGTAGTAGTTGTTGTAGGTGGTGGCGTTTCTCTCCATGGTTATGTCGCGACCCGGGCGATAGCGCATGTTCCGCACGCCGGGGTTGAATTCCTGTGCGCCGGCTGGGATGGGTGCCGCCAGCACTGCCGCCCCAGCCAACAGGGCGCGCCGCCCGAAGGCGAGATGTTCCGGCGTGACCTGGGACTCGGGAATTTCCCAGCCGCGACGCTTGCGAATGAACATGCGGAGCCTCCTCGGCTCGCCCGAGAATGGGTTCCGGGCGCCTGCCGTCAAGGAGCGGCTTCGTTCCACAGCCGGAGATGGTTACGCCCGGCTGGATCCTCGCCTGTGGCAGTAAATTTATATTGTATTCTATCAGGCGAACACTTAGTTGTGAGCCACCCCCGGTTGATCTGACCCACGGAGCCACTCATGCGGATCCTTCTCGCCGCCGACACCGCTGACACCGAAGCCCTGGAGCAGGGGCTGGCCCGTCTCGGCGTCCTGGCCGATCCGGTCGAGGGTTTCGAGGATCTTGCCTCCGTCATCACCCTCAGCGGCCCCTATGAGCTGGTGCTGCTGGTGGTGCGCGGCACGCTCGGCGCCGCCCAGGAAGCGGTGCGGGCGCTGCGGCGGAGCGGCCAGACCCTGCCGCTGCTGGTGCTGGCGCAGGGCGGTGCCGATGCCGCCGCCGAGCAGGCCATGCTGCATGCCGGGGCGGATGACTTGGTGCGCCCACCGATCCACCTGGCGGTGCTGCAGGCGCGGATGCAGGCCATGGCGCGGCGCGCCCGCGGCTTCGCCTCCGCCGCCCTCACCTGCGGCAATGTCACCCTGGACCAGGAGCAGCATGCGGTCTGGGTGGATGGCAGCCGCGTGCCGCTGACCGCCCGGGAATACGACTTCCTGGAGACGCTGATGCGCCACAAGGGCGTGCTGCTGACCAAGGAGCGCTTCATGGCCAGCCTCTATGCCGAGGCGGAGGCGCCGGATTCGAAGATCGTCGATGTCTTCGTCTGCAAGCTGCGGCGGAAGCTCGCTGCCTCCGGCGCGGCGGAGATCATCCGCACGGTCTGGGGGCGCGGCTATGTGCTGTTCGAGCCCTCGGCCGAGGCGGTCGCCGAGATCCGGGCGCAGCGGCGTGAGGTGCAGGCGGCCCCGGCCCGGGGCTGGGTGCGCCGCACGACGCGGTATGCGACGGCCTAAGATCCCCATAACGTTGCTGCACAACGCCATGGGGGGGCCCGGGAGCGCTGGCCTGCTGAGCTGAGGCACAGCCTGCCGCGGCAAAGCACCAGGCGACGCCGGCTGACGACGGGCGCCTGGATGCCCCACCGCAGCCCAGCCGTCAGAACGTCCCGAAACGCCTGCCGGACCCTGCCCCGTCCGTTGCCATTCCGCGGCTTCGCCCCGGAAATGCCGTGCGGCACCTTGGAGGCAAGCGCGTCCGGGGTCCCCACACAGCCGCGCAGCGTCTGTGTGGGAAGTTCTTAACCCTTCCCCGCCATCCTGAACCGGGCCGGCACGATGCCGGCGATCGAGGTTCAGGATGAGCGCGACCCCCTCCCCCGCCCCGCGCCGGCTGCTGCATGTCGGCTGCGGCCTGCCGCACCCGGCGAAGCTGCCGCTTGGCTGGCTGCCCCCCGGCCCCTGGGAGGAGGTGCGGCTGGATATCGACCCCGCCGTCGAACCCGACATCGTCGCCTCCATTACCGATATGCGGGCGGTGCCGGAGGCCAGCTTCGACGCGGTCTGGTCGGCGCATAACCTCGAACACCTCTACCCGCATGAAGTGCCGCTGGCGCTGGCGGAATTCCGCCGGGTGCTGAGGCCGGAGGGCTTCGTGCTGCTCACTCTGCCGGATCTGCAGCAGGTGGCGGTTCTGGTCGCCGCGGATCGGCTGACGGAACCCGCCTATCTCTCTCCCGCTGGCCCCATCTCGGCGCTCGATATGCTCTACGGCCATGGCGCCGCCATCGCCCAGGGCAACCACTTCATGGGCCATCGCGGCGGCTTCACCGCGCGCAGCCTGCAGCAGGCGCTGGAGGCGGCCGGCTTCCCGCTGGTGCGGGTGGCGAGGGATGAGCGATTCGCCCTCTGGGCCACCGCCCACAAATCCGCCCCCGCCCTGGTGGCCTGACCATCGCCTGCCAGGAGGGCCACCCCATGCCGCATGTGAGCCTCGCCGAGCTGCTCGCCACTGCCCAGGGCTTCGTCCAGGCCGGGCGTCCGGCCCTTGCCGCCTCGCTCTACCGGGACTGGCTGGCGCAAAGCCCGGAGACGGCGCTGCGCCACATCGTCTGCTTCAACTACGCGTTGGTGCTCAGCCAGCTTGGCGATATCGGGGGCGCCGCCGCCGCCTTGCAGGAGGCGATCCGGCTGCAGCCGGATTTCCTGCCGCCCTTCCTCGCCTTCGGCACGCTGCATGAGAGGCTGGGCAGCACCGCCCAGGCGCTGGGCTGCTGGGCGCATGTGGCGAACGGCCTGGCCGCCATCACCGGCGATGCCATCCAGTACAAGGCGACGGCGCTGAAGCAATCCGCCCGGGTGCTGGAGGATGCCAAGCGACTAGGCGAGGCGGAGGAGATGCTCCGCCGCATCATCGAGCTGGGCCAGCCGCCGCGCGACGTGGTGCAGCACTGGCTGAGCCTCCGGCAGCGGCAATGCCGCTGGCCGGTGGTGGCGTCGGTGGGCGGGCTGGACCGCGCCGCGCTGATCGCCGCCATGGCGCCGCTGACCGCGGCGAATTACGCCGATGACCCGCTGCTGCACCTGGCCGCCGCCGCGGCGCATAGCCGGCTGGACAGCGGCCAGCCGAAGACCCTGCCCTTTCCGCTCGCGCCGCGGCCGCTCGGCCTCGGCCAACGGCGGCTGCGCATCGGCTACCTTTCCTCCGACCTGCGCAACCACGCCATCGGCTACCTGATGGCGGACATGCTGCGGCACCATGACCGCTCGGGCTTCGAGATCTTCGTCTATTACTGCGGCATCGCGGCGGAGGACGGGATCAAGCAGCGCATCCGCGGTCAGGCGGAGCATTGGGTCAGCATCACCGAGCTGGATGACGAGGCCGCCTGCCGCCGGATGCGGGAGGACGGCATCGACATATTGGTGGACATCAACGGCCATACCCGCAGCGCCCGCACGCGCCTGCTCTCCCTGCGGCCGGCGCCGGCCATCGTCAATTGGCTCGGCTATGCCGGCTCGATGGGCAGCGCCTATCACCACTACATCATCGCCGATCCGGTCATCATCCCCCCGGGCTCCGAGCACTATTATTCGGAGAAGGTGCTGCGCCTGCCCTGCTACCAGCCGACCGACCCGCAGCGCGTGGTAGCGGACCGCATGCCGAGCCGCGCCGCGGCCGGGCTGCCCGAGGACGCGACCGTCTTCTGCTGCTTCAACGGGCCGCAGAAGATCACCCCTTTCGTCTTCCGCCGCTGGATGGAGATCCTTCGCCAAGTGCCGGGCAGCGTGCTCTGGCTACTGAAGGGGGCGGAGGAGGTGGATACACGGCTGAAGGCCATGGCGGCGGCCGAGGGCATCGCGCCGGAGCGGCTGGTCTTCGCGCCGCTCGCCGACAACCCCTCGCATCTCGCGCGCTATCCCCTGGCCGATCTCTTCCTCGACACCACGCCCTACGGCGCCCACACCACCGCCTCCGACGCGCTCTGGATGGGCGTGCCGGTGCTGACCCAGCCGGGGCGCAGCTTCGCCTCCCGCGTCTGCGCCAGCCTCGTCACCGCCGCCGGAATGCCGGAGCTGGTGATGGGCTCCGCCGCAGATTACGTCGCCGCCGCCACCCTGCTCGGACGGGACCGGGCACGGCTGGCGGCGCTGCGGGAGAAGCTGCTGGCGGGGCGCGAGACCGCGCTGCTGTTCGACCCGGCGCGGCTGGTGCAGGCCATGGAGGGGCTGTTCCGCAGCATCGCCGCCGATCTGGCCGCCGATGCCGTGCCGGTGCCGGAGCTGACCAACCTCGAGACCTATCTGGAGATCGCCGGCGAGCTGGGTCACGAGTTGGTGGAGTTCACTGGCCTGCCCGATTACGAAGCGCGCTACCGCACGGCGCTGGCGGCGCGGCACGCCTTCGCCCCGCTGCCGGCGGATGCTCGGCTTTGGCCCGGCGGCGCTACGCTGCCGCTCGGGGCGGCGGCCTGATGTCGCCGGCCCTGGCGGAGGCGGCGCCCGGCCTGGCGAGGCAAGGGCTGGAGGTGCTCTTCCCGCTGCTGGAGGGGGCGAGACCGGAGAGTGCCGTCGCCCTCTACCGCGCCTGGATCGCCGCCAATCCAGGCGCGCCGCAGGAATTCGCCGCCTGGTTCAACCTGGGCGTGGAGCTGGGCCGGCTGCACCGGCATGCCGAAGCGGAGGCCGCTTATCGTGAAGTGCTGCGGCTCAGCCCGCGGCTGGAACCGGCGGCGCTGAACCTCGGCGGCACGCTGGAAGCCCAGGGCCGCCGGGCGGAAGCCCTGGCGGTGTGGGACGGCGCACTGCAACCCCTGCCGCATCGCGTGATGCTGCTGAACCAGCGCGGCAGGCTGCTGGAGGAGGAGCGCCGCTTCGCCGAGGCCGAGGCCTCCCTGCGCGAAAGCCTGGCGCTGGACCCGGCGCAGCCCGATGTCGTGCAGCACTGGCTGCATCTGCGGCAGAAGGCCTGCATCTGGCCGCTCTACCGCGGCGAGATCCCTGGGCAGAGCCTGGCGGAGCTGGCGCTGCAGAGCGGGCCGCTTGGCATCCTGGCCCTGACCGACGACCCGGATCTGCAGCGCCGCAGCGCCGCCGCCTGGCTGGCGCGCAAGGCGCCGCCGGCGCCGCGGCGGCTGAGCCCGGAGCGGGGCTACCGGCATGACCGCATCCGCATCGGCTACCTCTCCTCGGATTTCTGCCGCCATGCGCTGAGCTTCCTGATGGCGGAGGTGTTCGAGCGGCACGACCGCCGCGAATTCGAGGTCTTCGGCTATTGCTCCTCCCCCGAGGATGGCAGCGAGATCCGCCGCCGTGTCGTCGCAGCCTTCGACCGCCACGTACCGATCGGAGCGCTGTCCGAGGAAGCGGCGGCGGCGCGCATCCGGGCGGATGAGATCGACATCCTCGTGGACCTCAATGGGCTGACCAAGGGGGCCCGGCTGGGCGCGCTGCGCTACCGGCCGGCGCCGGTGCAGGCCACCTATCTCGGCTATGTCGGCTCCGTCCCGCTGCCGGAGCTGGATTGGCTGCTCTGCGACGACCATGTCATCCCGCCCGGCCTCGCGCATCTCTACGCGCCGCGGCCCTTGCCGCTGGGCGGGCTGTACCAAGCGAATGACAGCCGCATGCCGGCGCTGCCCGCGCTCTCCCGCGCGGTGGAGGGGCTGCCGGAGGACGCCTTCGTCCTCTGCTGCTTCTCGCACCACTACAAGATCACCGAGGCGATGTTCGGCGGCTGGATGGAGATCCTCCGCCGCCTGCCGCAGGCCGTGCTGTGGCTGGTGGAGGATACGGAGAGCAGCAAGTCCAACCTGCTGCGCCACGCTGCCGCGGCGGGGATCAACCCGTCCCGGCTGGTCTTCGCGCCGCGGGCGGAGCCGGCGCACTACCTGGCGCGCTTCACCCTGGCCGACCTCTTCCTCGACACCACGCCCTACAATGCCGGCACGGTGGCGAGCGATGCACTGCGCATGGGGCTGCCGCTGCTGACGCTCTCGGGCCGCGCCTTCGCCTCCCGCATGGCGGGGAGCCTGCTCAAGGCGCTGGGGCTGGAGGCGGGGATCACCGCCGACCTGGAGAGCTATGTGGCACGGGCGGTGGAGTTTGCCACGCAGCCGGGGCTGCTGGCGGAAGCGCGGCTTGCCTGTACGCGCTGGGCCGCGCGGATCGGGGATGGCGCGGGGTTCACGCGACGGCTGGAAGCGGCGTATCGGCGTATCCGGCTGCCGGGGTGTTGAGGAAGGGCGCCGGTTGCGGCAGTGCCGCAACCCTCAAGCTCCCTCCCGCCAAGGCCGAAAGGTCCTTGGAGCCCTTGGGTCAGCTGCGCCGGCTGCTTGCGGTGCGCGCACCGAGCTCGGTCACGGCGGCCTCGAAGGCGCCAACCTTGGCTGCGGCGTCGCTCTGGTCCGCGGCAAGAGCGGCATGCGCGGCCTCCAGCGCATCCAGCAACGCCACGATGGCCGCCAGCGTGCCCTGTGCCGGGTCCTCCTCCCGCAGCTCGGCCAAGCTGCGGAAGATGCTGTAGCGCTCCCCGGCGCCGATGCGGCTGTCCCGCTGCACCGCCTCCAGGAAGCGGCGATGCTGCGCGTCCAACGCCTCCCGCCGGGTGCGGATGACGCCGCGGGTGCCGGTGCCGGTCTCCGTCCCCAGCACGGTGCGCAGCAGTGCCGTCACGGCCCGCAGGGAAGGGTCCGCCTCCGCCGCCACGGCGGCAAGGCCGGGCTGGCCGCCGCGCCGGGCCAGGGATTGCGGCAGATCGGCCAGGGCGGCGACGCCGGCCAGCCCCGCCTCCCGCTGCGCCGCCGGCACCCGTACCACGCCGGCGGCCGCCAGCCGGTCCAGCGCCTGGGCCATCGCCTGGGAGAGCTCAGTTCCGCCGGGACCCGGCGCCTCCTCCACCCGCTCGCCTTCAGCCACATCGCCCAGCGCATGGGCATAGGCCGAAAGCGCGGCGAAGCCGGGGTCCAGCACCTCCCCCGCCGCCTCCACCGCGCCGGCCGGCAGCGGGGCAAGGCCGGGCACGCCGCGGCCACCGGCGGCGAAGGCGATGGCGACTTCCTCGCGCAGCGCCGTTCGCTCGAACCCATCCATGCGCTCGATCGCCGCCTCCACCGCCTGGTCGGCATTGCCGAGGGCGGAGGCGAAGCGAGAGGCGGCGGAGGAGTCAGTCCGGGCGCCGGTCTGGGCACAGCCGGCGGCGGCCAGCAGGACAAGGAGGGAAGCAAGGCGGGCTGGGCGCATGCGGCATGTCTCCCGACGCGGTCGAAACTGGTTCGCGCGCGGCACTCCGGGGGTCAATTGTAGGATTGGTCACCCCGAAGGCCCGTCGCTTCACCCCGCGCGTACCAGACTCACGGTTTCCAAAGGTCTTTCGGGTTCTGGTGGAGGGAGCCCGAGGGGTTGCGGCACGCCACAAGGAGCCGCCCCCCGGAGTCACACCGAGGGAGTCAGACCAGCCGCGCCTGCCGCACCGCCGCGCCGATGAAGCCGCGGAACAGCGGATGCGGCGCGAAGGGCTTCGACTTCAGCTCCGGATGGAACTGCACGCCGATGAACCAGGGATGGTCGGGGTATTCCACGATCTCCGGCAGCTCCCCATCCGGGGACATGCCGGAGAAGCGCAGCCCCACCTCCTCCAGCCGGTCGCGATAGGTGACGTTGACCTCGTAGCGGTGACGGTGGCGTTCCTCGATCTCGGCCGTGCCGCCATAGACCTCCCGCACCAGGGAGCCTTCGGAGAGCCGCGCCGGATAGGCGCCGACCCGCATCGTGCCGCCGAGATCGCCGGCGGCGTTGCGCCGTTCCACCGCGTTGCCGCGCAGCCACTCGGTCAGCAGGCCCACGACCGGATGCTCGCAGGGGCCGAATTCGGTGGAGGAGGCGCCCTTCAGGCCGACCAGGTTCCGCGCCGCCTCGATCACCGCCATCTGCATACCGAAGCAGATGCCGAAGAAGGGCACCTTGCGCTCCCGGGCGAATCGCACCGCCTCGATCTTGCCGGGCGTGCCGCGCTCCCCGAAGCCGCCGGGGACCAGGATGCCGCTGGCGCCCTCGAGCCGCGCCACGGCTTCCTCGTTCTTCTCGAACACCTCGCTGTCCACCCAGTCCAGCGTCACCCGGACATTGTGGGCGATGCCGCCATGGGTCAGCGCCTCGGCCAGCGACTTATAGCTGTCCAGCAGGTTGGTGTACTTGCCGACGATGGCGATCTTGACCTCGCCTTCCGGGTGCTCGATGGCGCGGACGATGTTCTGCCAGCGCTGCATGTTCGGCTCGCCATAGATGGAGAGGCCGAAATGGCGCAGCACTTCGCGGTCCAGCCCCTCCGCATGGTATTGCAGCGGCACGCCGTAGATGCTGCTGGCATCGAGCGCGGGGATCACGCTTTCCGGCCGAACGTTGCAAAACAGCGCGATCTTGCGCCGCTCGCTTTCCGGGATCGGCCGGTCGCAGCGGCAGAGCAGGATCTGCGGCTGGATGCCGAGGCCGAGCAGCTCCTTCACGCTGTGCTGCGTCGGCTTGGTCTTCAGCTCCCCCGCGGAGGGGATGTAGGGCACCAGCGTCAGGTGCAGGAACAGGCTGCGGGTCGGGCCCAGCTCATTCGCCAATTGCCGGATGGCTTCGAGGAAGGGCAGCGATTCGATGTCACCGACGGTGCCGCCGACCTCGACCAGGACGAAGTCGTAGCCCTCCGTCTCCTCCTGCACCACCGCCTTGATCTTGTCGGTGATGTGGGGGATCACCTGAACGGTGCCGCCGAGATAATCGCCCCGCCGCTCCGCCGCGATCACGTCGGAGTAGATGCGGCCGGTGGTCCAATTATCCGCCTTGCTCGCATGCACGCCGGTGAAGCGTTCGTAATGGCCGAGATCCAGATCGGTCTCCGCGCCATCGTCGGTGACATAGACCTCGCCGTGCTGATAGGGGCTCATCGTCCCCGGATCGACGTTGAGGTAGGGGTCCAGCTTGCGGAGCCGCACCTTGTAGCCACGAGCCTGCAACAGCGCGCCGAGCGACGCCGATGCAATGCCCTTGCCGAGGGAGGAGACCACGCCGCCGGTGATGAATACGAACCGCGCCATGGGCGGCCTACATAGCCCGCCGCCGCCCCCGCCGCTACCCGCGCCGTAGGGGGGACGGCCATGCGCCTGCGCAGGTTGCGGAATTCCGGGCGGGCCGCCATGGCGTGCCCGGAACGGTCAGCCGCGACTCGGCCTGCTCAGCGCGCCTCGGCGATCTCCGGCGCGTATTTGCGGAGCTGGGTCATGGCCTCCTGCCAGAAGCCGGCCTTGGCCGGCAGCAGGGCGCGGTTCTCGATCAGGGCTCGGGTGTTGTCGCTCCTCGCCCCCGCCATCGCCCGCTCGCATTTTGCCACCAGCCGGGCCCGCACCGCATCGTCCACCAAGGTGCGGAGCCGGCCCAGCGCCTCCTGCACCCGGGCCTTCGCCCCGGGGTCAGCTCGCCGCGCAGCGCCGCAGCCAGCCTGCCAAGCTGGCGGTCGAAGCCCGCGGCGGTCTGCTCCGGCAGCAGGGCGGTACCCCGGCGGAGCTGGTCGATCGTTGCCTGGGCGCGTTCCACGAAGCCTGGCGGCGGCACCTGGGCGAGCTGGCGCTGCAGTCCGGCATGGGCCCGCATCAGCGCCGCGGCGTCGATGACACTGGTCGCAGCACGCTTCAGCTCCGTCGCCCGGCCGAGGAAGTTCCCGATCTCGGCCAGCTTCCGCTCATCACCCTCCAGATCCTGCCATTCCCGCCAGGCGGTCAGCACCTGCCGCTGCACCGGCAGCTCGGTCTCGGACCAGGGGGTGTCGGGGAAGCGGGCCAGGATCGCATCCTTCGCCGCCAGGCTGCGCGCATCCGCATCCACCGGCCGCGCCAGCGGGTCCCGCTCCAGCGAGGGCGGCCGGACGCCGCGGACCAGCCACATCGGCGCCACCGGGTCGTCGCCGATGTCGGAGCGCAGGCTGCCGGGCGCCCAGCCCAGCGCCCTGGCCTGCTCGTGCAGCGCATCGCGCTGGTCCGGCGGCATCAGGAAGCAGTCGTTGATCAGCGCCTGATTCGCCTTCACCTGCGCGATCACCTCCGCCGCCGCCTGGAAGCCCTCGGCGTCCAGCCTGGGGTCGAACAGGCGGACGGCGTTGCGGTCGATGGCGTACTGGACGAGCGCCGGCGGCAGCTCCGGCGCGGCCAGCTTGAGGAAGGCGGCGGAACGCTCCGCCATGGCGATCGCCTCCTCGCCGATCGCCCCGTCCAGCTCCGACTGCTCCCCGGCCAGCAGGCGCTGCTCCCGCCGCAGCGCCTCGCCGATGGCGGCGGGGTCGAGCTGCGCGATGCTCTTCAGCATCTCCTCATCGAAGGGTGCGGGGGCGGGCACTGCGGCCGGGGCGGCGGGGGCTGGCGCAGCCGGTTGCGACCGAGGATGATGGTCTGGCTCATCTCAGGCGGCCTCGGCAATGCGGTCCAGGGCGGCGACCAAGCGGCTTTCGATGCCGACCGGGATGCCGAAGGGGTTCTCGTCCACCAGCCTCGCCAGGGGGTGGCCGAGCACCGCCTTGCAATAGGCCAGGGCGGCGTCGCGCACGGCCCTGGCGGCGGTCCCCTGGTGGTCCGGCGGCGCGGCGCGAAGCTGCATCAGCGCCTTCATCAGCCCCATGCCTTCGCCATTGGTCATGCCGTACAGGGCGAAATCGGCGATGCGGACGAGATTCTCATCCCCGGTGGCGCGGAGCTCCCCGGCCAGTCGGTTGAGGCCGGCATCCACCTCCTCCTTGGCGTCGCGCCACAGGGCGAGGAGTTCGGCGGGATCCCCGGCGGGAGTGCCGGGCGACGGTGCCCCGATGCCCAGCACGCGCTGGACCCGGCCCGCCTGATCTGCCGTTGCCTTGGTCTGCCGCCTCCGCCAGTTGCGCCCGGACCCCTCATTATTGCGCATCGGTTTGCCACACCAGAGGTGACGACGCCAACGGCTTCGCCATCGGCGGTGCGCGGGACGGGTCAGGGGGGATGGCGGGGGCTACGCCCCGATGGGCTCAGGGCCACGCCTGGGGCGCGGCGCGGGGGTCCGGCACGCCTTGCAGGCGGCGAGGGGGGGCCGTGCCGGCGCCGCCGATCATATCGGGCCGGCGCCGGCCCGGAGGGTCAGTTCGTCGGAACGCTCGGCGCGGCCGGGGCGGCGGGCGCGGTGGGGGCCGGGGCGGCCGGCGGCGAATCCAGGATGGAGCGGGGCTGACCGGTGGTGCGGCCCAGCAGGGCGAGCGCCAGGGACAGCACGAAGAAGGCGGTGCCGAGGATGGCGGTGGTGCGGGTGAGGAGGTTGGCTGTCCCCCGCCCGGTCATGAAGGCGCCCATGCCCTGGGAGGAGCCGACGCCGAGCCCGCCGCCCTCGCTGCGCTGCAGCAGCACCACCCCGATCAGGGCCAGGGTTACGAAGAGGTGGATGATGAGGAGGACGGTCGCCATGGGGCCCGGCTTCTAGCCTTTCACGCGAGGGAACGCCACCCTGCCGGATTCAGGCCTCGACGACCACGTAACTATCCTCCACCCGCACCGGGAAGGTCTCCGCCTGATAGGGGCCTTCCACCAATGCCGCGCCGCTTTCCACCTGGGCGGGGAATTGCCGGACCTGCACCCGCTTGGGGTCGAACCAGCTCTTGCCCGTGCGGATGTCGAACTCCCAGTAATGCCAGGGGCAGCGCACCATCTCCCCCTTGCGGGAGTAATGATAGACCCCCGGCTCCGGGCTCTCCACATGGCCGGAGACCAGGCCGGCGCAGAGGCTGCCCCCCTGGTGCGGACAGCGATCCGACAGGGCAAAGAATTCGCCGCCCAGGTTGAAGACGACGATGCGCTTGTCGCCGGCCTCGACCAGCTTCCGCTCCCCCGGAGGCAATTCGGCCACCGGGGCCACAACCACTTTGGCCATTCGCGTCAGAACCCGTAGAGCGCCCGGGCATTGCCGCCGAAGATCCCCGCCCGCTTCTCCACCGGGATCGTGCCCGGCAGGGCCTGCCGCGGATCGTCGAAATCCCAGTGCGGGTAGTCGGAGGCGAAGAGGATATGGTCCCAGCCGATCCACTCGCAGATGTCGAGCAGATGCTGGCCGCGCTCCGGCTCCTCCATGGGCTGGGTGGAGACCCAGATATGGTCACGGATATACTCGCTCGGCGCCCGCTTGAGCTGCGGCACCTCGGATTTCAGGTGCTTCCAGTGCTTGTCCAGCCGCCAGCCCACCGCCGGCAGCCAGGCGAAGCCGCATTCGATCAGCACGATCTTCAACTTCGGGAAGCGCTCGAACACCCCCTCCACCACCAGGGAGATGACCTGGTTCTGGCAGGAGGTGGCGTGCTCCGAGACCTCCTCCGTGTAGAAGCTCGGCCAGCCGCCATTGGTCATGGCCCAGCCGGAATAGCCGAAGGCGTGGAAGGCGACCGGCAGCCCGGCTTCTTCGGCTGCCTCGTAGATCGGCCAGTAGCGCGGGTTGCCGGCGGGCTCGCCGGTCCGGCTCATCATCAGCACCTGGCAGAAATTCGGGTCGCCGGCGCGCTTGCGGATCTCGGCGGCGGAGGCGGCGCCATCCTCATAGGGCACCACCACGCTGCCGCGCAGCCGCGGCTCCTTCCTGAGCCAGGCCTCAAGCTGCCATTCATTGTTGGCATGGGCCAGGGCGGCGGAGAAGCCGTTGTTCCGGTCCCCCTGCCCGCTCGGCTGCAGCGGGTTCAGCACGCCAACATCGATGCCGTAATTGTCGAGCAGCTGGAAGCGCAGGAAGTCGAGATCCGAGGCCGGGGTGCCGCCGGTGGGCGGCCAGGCGTCCCGCCGGCAGGCCAGCGGCTGGGCCTTCGGGAAGGGCGGCTGCCCGCCGGTGAAGCCGTGCCGGGCGCGGATGCCGTAGGTGGTCAGGTACTCCCACCAGCGCTCCGACAGGTAGGGCTTGAAGACGTTCACGCTGTCCGCCCGCGGGTGGATGTCCACATCCACCAGGCCGAGGGTGGCGGCGGCCGGCTTGCCGGGGGCCGTGATGGGCTGGATGACGTTCATCATGCCAGGGCTCCTTCATGCAGCCTGGCATAGGTGGCCAGGGCGTTCTCGCGCAGGATCTTCGGCAGCAGGCGCTCCGGCAGGCCTGGCGGGATGGCCTCGTCGCCATCGAATTGCCAGTGCGGCCAGTCGGAGGCCCAGAGCAGCATGTCGTCCGAGCGCAGATGGCCGAGGGCGCGTTCCACCTCCGCCTCCGGCGCATCCAGCGGCTGGACGGTGAGGCGGATCTGGTCGCGCAGGATCTCGGCCGGCGGGCGGGTGACCCAGGGGGTCTCGAAGCGCACGCCCTTCCAGGTCTTCTGCAGCCGCCAGAGGAAGCCGGGCAGCCAGGTGACACCGGATTCCAGCAGCACCACCTTCAGCTTCGGGTGCTGCACCAGCGCGCCTTCCGTGACGAGGCTGGCGAGCTGGCTCTGGAAGCCCTGCTGGTTGGCGGCGTACTCCTCGAGGTACCAGCTCGTCCAGCCGACCGAGGTCTGCGGGTGGCGGTAGGCGCTGCCGGCATGGATGCCGAAGGTGAGGCCATGCCGCTCGCAGGCTTCGTAGATCGGCCAGTATTGCCGCTTGCCGAGCGGATCCTCGCCCATCACCAGCGCCAGCACCTGCACGAAGCGGCGATCCGGGGCGAGGCGCTCGATCTCGGCCAGCGAGGCCTCGATGGATTGCAGCGGCAGGACGATGGAGGCGCGGAGGCGGTCATCCTTGTCCAGCCACTCCGCCCGGATCCAGTCGTTCAGCGCGCGGGTGAAGGCGACGGCCATGTCGGCATTCAGCACGAGCTGGACGCCGTAGAGCGGGTTGAGGATGCCGGTCTCGACGCCGAAGCGGTCCAGCACCTGGGTGCGGAGCTGCTCCACCGTTTCGGCGCCGCGGCCGTTCGGCCCGCGCCAATCCGCGCGAATGGTCTTGGGCGCCTTGATGGGCCAGGACTGGCTGTCCAGCGTGGTGATGTTCCGCTCCACCACCTGGTCGGCCCAGAACTCGTCCATGTAGGGGGTCAGGGCACGCATGCTCGGCACCATGGGGTGCAGGTCGCAATCGATGGGGCGGAGGCCCTGGAAGATGGGGCTGGGGGACATGACGCTTCCTTGCTTGGTGCAATATTGCCCCTTTCAGGGGCGAAGGGCCACCCCCTCCGCCGCGCTGCGCAGCAGGGCCGTGATCAGGCGCTGGACCGGCAGGCCGGAGGCGCCGGCATTTGGCGGCGGCCGGCCGGCCTCGATGGCGTCCAGCAGGGCGGCGAGCATGGCGCGGTTGGGGCCGTGGTCGAAGGCCATGGGGTCGGCGCCGCCGCCGCCGGCGCTGCCGTGGTCGAGGATCTCCGGCCGTGCGCCCTCCCGGTGCAGCTCCAGCCGTTCCGCCACCAGCAGGGCGCTGCCCTTCGTCCCCGCCAGCTCGATGCGTTCCGGGAAGCCGGGGCGGGCGACGGTCGTCGCGTCCAGCGTGCCGATGGCGCCGGAGGCGAATTCCAGGCTGGCGGCGACGATATCCTCCGTGTCGATGGCGCGGAGCGGGCTGGTGCGGGCGAAGGCGAAGGCGCGCGCCACCGGCCCGGCCAGGTGCAGCAGCAGGTCCAGGGTGTGGATCGCCTGGGTCAGCAGCACCCCGCCGCCATCCCGCGCCCGCATCCCCCGCCCCGCTTGGGCGAAATAGGCGGCGTCCCGCCACCAGCGGATGGTGGCGGAGGCGGAGAGGAGGTCGCCCAGCTCCCCCGCCGCCAGGGCTTCGGCCAGCCGCAGCGCGGCCGGGCGCCAGCGGTGCTGGAAGACCACGCCGAGGGTCACGCCGGCGCGATCCGCCATGGCGACCAGCGCCTCTGCCCGAGCCAGATCGATCTCCAGCGGCTTCTCCACCAGCAGGTGCTTGCCGGCGGTCGCGACCCGTTCCGCCACCGGCAGATGCGCGCCGGGCGGCGTCAGCACCAGCACCAGGTCAAGGCCGGGAGCGTTCAGCAGCGCCTCCAGCCGGTCGAAGACCGGCCAGCCCCAGCGGGCGGCGAAGCCGGCCCGGCGGTCGCCCGAGGGGCTGAAGCCGCCGAGGCAGCGGACCCGGCCCGCCTCCTCCAGATCCCGGATCGCGAGCGCATGCGGCTGCAGCGCCATGCCCAGCCCGACGATTCCGATGCCGAATTGCTTCGTCGCCATGGCTTCCCGTTTCCCCTGCCCTCCCCCTATCCTTCGCCTTCAGCCGGCCCGTGCAAGGGCCGTGGCGTGAAAGGGAGGGGACGGGCGCGTGCCGCGCCGCCCCATTGCAGTCTCAGCAAGCCGGGAGAACCCGCTGATGAAGATGATGTGGTTCCACCTGATGCCCTACACCGAGCTGCCGGAGGATTTCCAGCAGAAGCACCCCTCGGTCTGGGTCGACGTGCACAGCAGCCTGTTCGATCCGAAGCGGGCGCATCTGATGTACAACGACTTCATGGATGAGCTGGAATACGCCGCCGAGGTCGGGTTCGACGCGGTCTGCGTGAACGAGCACCACTCCAACGGCTACGGGCTCATGCCTTCCCCCAACCTGATCGCCTCCTCCCTGGCGCGGCGGACGCAGGGCACGCCGATCTGCGTCATGGGCAACAGCCTGGCGCTGTACAACCCGCCGACCCGCGTCGCGGAGGAATTCGCGATGATCGATGTCATCAGCGGCGGGCGGCTGATCGCCGGCTTCCCGGTGGGGACACCGATGGACACCTGCTACGCCTATGGCCAGAACCCGTCGATGCTGCGGGACCGCTACCTGGAAGCGCACGACCTGGTGCTGCGCGCCTGGACGGAGAAGGAGACCTTCGCCTTCAACGGCCGCTACAACCAGCAGCGCTACGTGAACATCTGGCCGCGCCCGGTGCAGCAGCCGCACCCGCCCATCTGGATCCCGGGCGGCGGCTCGGTGGAAACCTGGCAGTGGTGCGCCAAGATGGACTACGTCTACTGCTACCTGTCCTATTACGGCTACAAGGCCGGCAAGGCGATCATGGACGGGTTCTGGGCGGAGATGGACCGCCTGGGCAAGGACCGGAACCCCTACCGCGCCGGCTTCCTGCAATTCATCGGCGTCGCGGAGACGCGCGAGCAGGCGATGGAGCTGTACAAGGAGCCGGCTGAGTATTTCTATGGCCGCTGCCTGCACGTGGATGGCCGCTGGGCGACGCCGCCCGGCTACATGACGGAGGCGACGCAGCGCGCCGGGTTGCAGAGCCAGGTGGCCAAGGCGGCGGATGCGGCGTCCTCGACGCTCGGCAAGGGCACGCAGGAACGCTTCGCCGGCACGGCCAAGGACATGCAGGGGATCGTCGACCGCGGCTATGTGCTGATCGGCAGCCCGGACGAGGTGGCGGAGCAGCTGCGGGAGGTGGCGAAGTCGCTGAACGTCGGCCACTTCATGCTGCTGCTGCAATACGGCAACATGTCGAAGCAGCTCACCAAGTACAACACCAGGCTCTTCGCCGAGAAGGTGATGCCGCAGCTCCGCGACCTGTTCGGGGAGTGGGAGGATCGCTGGTGGCCGCAGCCGATGGCGGCGGCGGAGCGGGCGGAGCTGCCGGCCTTCATGCCGCGGGCGGCTGCGGAGTAGGTCGAGGAGGGCCCTGCCCTCCTCGCGCTCCACCCGCCAAAGGCCGAAGGGCCTTTGGAAACCAGGAATTCGCAACGCGCAGGTTCAACCTGCCGACTCAAGGGGTCCAGGGGCCTTTCGGCCCTCGGCGGGTGGCAGTTTGAGGGAGGGCAGCGCCCTCCCTCAACCATCTGGACCCGACCGCCGCTTCACGCCAGATTGGCCCCTCTTCGTTTCAGGGAGTCCACGGCATGAAGACGCGCGCCGCGGTGGCCTGGGCGGCCGGCAAGCCGCTCTCCATCGAGACCATCGAGATCGGCGGCCCGCAAGCCGGGGAAGTGCTGGTGGAGGTGAAGGCCACCGGCATCTGCCACACCGACCAGTACACGCTGTCCGGCCGCGACCCGGAAGGGCTGTTCCCCGCCATCCTCGGGCATGAGGGCGCCGGCATCGTGCGCGAGGTGGGTGCGGGCGTCACCAGCCTGAAGCCGGGCGACCATGTCATCCCGCTCTACACGCCGGAATGCCGGCAGTGCAAAACCTGCCTCTCGCGCCGCAGCAACCTCTGCACCGCCATTCGCGCGACCCAGGGCAAGGGGGTGATGCCGGACGGCACCAGCCGCTTCTCCTGCGACAGCGGCACCATCTTCCACTACATGGGCTGCTCGACCTTCGCGAACTTCACCATCTTGCCGGAGATCGCGCTGGCGAAGGTGCGGAAGGACGCGCCCTTCGACAAGATCTGCTACATCGGCTGCGGCGTGACGACGGGCATCGGCGCCGTCATCAACACGGCGAAGGTCTGGCCCGGCGCCAATGTCGCGGTGTTCGGCCTGGGCGGCATCGGGCTGAACGTGCTGCAGGGCGCGCGCATGGTGGGCGCCGACAAGATCATCGGCATCGACCTGAACCCGGCCCGCGTCGAGATGGCGAAGAAATTCGGCATGACGCATTTCATCAACCCGAACGAGGTCGGTGCCGACAAGGTGGTGCAGGCGATCATCGACCTGACCGGCGGCGGCGCCGACTTCACCTTCGAATGCATCGGCAACACCCGCGTGATGCGCCAGGCGCTGGAGAGCGCCCATCGCGGCTGGGGCGAGAGCATCATCATCGGCGTCGCCGGCGCCGGCGAGGAGATCAGCACCCGTCCCTTCCAGCTCGTCACCGGCCGCGTCTGGAAGGGCACCGCCTTCGGCGGGGCGCGCGGACGCACCGACGTGCCGAAGATCGTCGACTGGTACATGGACGGGAAGATCGACATCGACAGCCTGATCACCCACACCATGCCGCTCGAGCAGATCAACCATGGCTTCGAGCTGATGGAGAAGGGCGAGAGCATCCGCAGCGTGGTGGTCTACTAGCTCCCCACGACGCTGCCGGCGCAGCGCCGCGGGGTCCGGAGGGGCGCCATGCTTCCATGGCCTCGCACAGGCTGCCGCGGCAAGGCCGCGGCCGCGCAAGGGCAGCGCCGGCCCGCCATCGGCGCAAGCTTGGAGGAAGCGCGTGCAAGAAGGATCCGGGATCGCGACCCATTCGGCTGGCGCCCCGAAGCGGCGTGCCCTGCTGCTGGCCGCGCTGGCGGCGCCTGCCCTGGCGCGCGCCCAGGGCGGTTTCCCGGACCGGCCGCTGCGCCTCGTCATCCCCTGGCCGCCGGGCGGCACCAACGACATCATCGGTCGCCTGGTGACGGAAGGCATGGCGGCCCGGCTCGGCCAGCCCATCGTCATCGAGAATCGCGGCGGCGCCGGCGGGATGCTGGGGTCGGAGGTGGTGGCGAAGGCCCCGGCCGATGGCTACACGCTCCTGCTCGGCGGCAGTGGCAGCCTGACCATCACCTCCCTGGTGCAGGCGCGGGTGCCCTATGACGTCGCCACCGCCTTCGCGCCGATCGGCATGATGGCGCAGGGGCCGAACGTCATCACCGTGCACCCCTCCGTGCCCGCCACCACGCTGAAGGAGCTGCAGGCCGTGGCAAAGGCGGCGAAGCCGCCGATGTCCTATGCCTCGCCCGGCGTGGGCAGCACCGGCCATGCCGCGGGGGCGATGATCGCCCAGGCGCTGGAGGTGGAGATGGACCATATTCCCTATCGCGGCACCGGCCCCGCGCTGAACGACGTGATCGCCGGGCGCGTGCCGGTCTTCACCAATGCGCTGGCGCCGCTGCAGCCGCATATCCAGTCCGGCGCGCTGCGGCCCCTGGCGATCGCCGGCCGTCGCCGCAGCCAGGCGATGCCCGAATTGCCGACCACGGCGGAACAGGGTTTCCCGCAGATCGAGGCCAGCACCTGGTTTGCCCTGCTGGCCCCGGGGGGCACGCCGCCGGACCGCATCGCCCGCCTGCACGCCGTGCTGAACGAGGTACTGGCCGAGCCCGAGGTGCGTCGCCGCCTGCTGGATGGCGGCGCCGAGGTGGAGCCAAGCGAGAGCCCCGAGGCCTTCGCCCGCTACTTCGCCGAGGATCGCAGCCGCTGGGCCCCGGTGGTGCGCGCCGCGGGAATGCGCGTGGAGTAGCCGGGAGGGGAATGCCCCACCTCCGGCTGCGCCCTCGACTCCTGGAGGCAAAACGCCGCTCGAGCCCCGGCGGTGCGCTGGTGCTTGCAACTGGGGGCAATTCGGTTCGCCTGCGCTCGCCAAGAGTGTCCAGGCCGTTCTTCGCCGAGCAGCATCACCTGCTCAAGCGATGTTGGCCTGGAGTGGCCCGTTCCGGGATGCGCGTTGCGCCGCAGCATCGCTCGCACCAATGCTCGCCGCCAGCTTCACCGAAGACGCGAGGAAGCGCCTGCGTGATGCCGTGGCGCTGCTCTAAGCCTGCCGCCAGCCCTGCCACACCACATGCGCGGCACGGCACAGCGCCAACCAGTCGGCATAGTTCACCGTGTCCCGGTGCACGCCGATGAAGCCATCCAGCCGCCCCAGCATCAGCCCCGGCTCCAGCACCTCCAGCGTGCCGCTTGGATGCGCGGCGTCGGCCAGCACCACATAGAGCAGCGTATTCGGCCCATGCCGCCGCACCGCACGGAACAGGCGCTGCCGTGCCTCCGGGCGCGGCGGGCCGTATTCGGCATGCACCAGGATCTTCTCGCCCTCGGCCAGATCCTCCAGCAGCTTGCGGCGAAGGAATTGCAGCCGCTTGCAATGCTTCTCGAACAGCGCTGCCTCGGCCGCCGCATCCGGCACCTGCTCCGGATAGGTGAAGGTGTGGGCGCGGAAATGCCAGCGCCGGTCGCCCACCCAGTATTCCGGCCGCGGCTCGGGCAGGATCTCGAAGAAGGTGTGCTCCGGGGCCCCGATCCCGGCCAGGTCCATCTCCAGCGCCTGGGCGATCTCCGCTGCGCTGCCGGAGGAGAAGCGGAACAGTCCCAGCGGCTCGGCACCGAAGGCGCGCTGGACATTGCCGAATTCGCAATTGCTGCCCAGCGCCTCGAATTGCAGCAGCAGGGCGCGGTCCCCCGCCGCCTCGCCCGGGTTGGGCGGGGCCCGGCCGGCGAGGAAGCGCGCTTCGCCTTCCAGGGATTGGCCGCCGGTGAAGCCGGGAAAGGCGGCGCGCAACCGGGCGAAGCGCGCCAGCGCCTCCTCCGGCTGGCCGATCAGCGTCGCGGCATGGGCATGCCACATGGCCAGTTCCGGGTTGTCGGGGAACCACGCAACCGCCCTGGCGAGGATGGCGGCACCCTTGCTGGGGCGATTGGTCCGCAGTGCGGCGGTGCCGGCCCCCGTCAGCGCGGCCGCATCCTCCGGCATCAGGTCCAGCACCGCTTCCCACCTCGCCAGCGCCTTCTCCCAGGCGGCGAGATACCGGCTCCCACCGGCCTTGTGCGCCTGCCGCTCGGCAATGCCGGCCAGCAGCATCAGGCCTTCCGCGCTGGGGGGTAGGTCGGCCAGCAGGGCCTCCGCCTCCTCATCCAGCCCGGCACTGGCCAACGCGCGTGCCGCCTCGATGGTGCCGGCCGCATTGTCGGAGAAGCAGCGCCGCAACAGTGCCAGGCGCCGCGTCGCCTCCGCCTCCGGCCACAGGCCCAGCCCCGCGGCACGCACCGCGAGCGCGGCATATGCCGCCCGCGGCACCGGCTCCTCCGGAAACCGGGCAACGGCAACGGCCAGCAGCGCCTCGGCCTCCTCGAGCAGAGCTTCGTCCGTGAACCGGGCAGCGGCGGCGAGCAATGGCGCGGGGCTGGCCGGCGGATCCTGCCGCAGGCTCAGAAGCACGGCCGTGGCCCCGTGGCCGACCGGCATCGCCTGCTCCACGAGCAGGGGCGCGCCGGCGGCGAACTCGACCTCCAGCCGCAGCAGCGCCGTGGTGCCGGTGCCGGGCGGCAGGCGCAGGCCGGTGAGCTGGAAGCCCGATCGACCGGCATGGGGATAGGCAGCGAAGTGCGCGGCGACATCCGGGCGGACGAGGCCGGTCTCGGCATCGCCGAGCTGGCTGCCATTCACCGACACCCGGACCCGCTGCAGGGCCCCTGGCCCGATCGCCCAGCCCGCCAGGGTGAAGGGCGCCGTCGCAACGAGCGGCCCGGTGGGCTGGTCGAGATGGCAGCGCGAGGGCAGGCCCGGTGCGTCGACGGTCATGCGGGCATGGGTATGGCCAGACCGCTTGCCCTGTCCAGCTTGGCGGCCGGCCCCCATCGGCGCTACCAGGGGGCCATGAGCGACACACCCCCGGACCGGCTTTCCGCCGACCCCAGCAGCCCCTTCTATGATGCCGCCCTGCTGGAACGCGGCGTCGGGATTCGTTTCAAGGGCGTGGAGAAGAATAATGTTGAGGAATACTGCGTCAGCGAGGGCTGGGTGCGGGTTTCCGTCGGCAAGACGCGCGACCGCCATGGCCGCCCCCTGACCATGAAGCTGCAGGGCAGCGTCGAGCCCTATTTCCGCGATCAGGCAGGTTAAGGGCGGGCCTCCCCTACGGCGTGGTCCGCGTCGCCAGGCAATGCCCCTGGCTTGAGAAATGCGCCAGGCGGCACGCTAGAGCATGCTGCGTTCGCTTGCACTCCCGCAGCATGCTCCAGGCCGTTGTTTTGCGAGCATCTTCACGCGTTCAGATGATTCCATCCGAACGCGATCTGCTCTAGCCCTGCCGGGAGCGGTGCGGCCGGGGGTTGCGGCAGCGCTGGGTGCGCCGGGTCACGCGGCGCATCGTGACGCCGCCGCACCGCGGTGGCGTGCAGGCCTGCGCCTGCCAGCCGCCCGGGCGCGGCTTGCCGGAACAGAGCAGGCGGGAACGGGATGAGGTGCGCCTGCGCCCCACAGCATGTGACCGCGGGCAGCGCCCGTCCCCGGCGGCCTGATGCGCGCCGACGACCGGCTCTCCGTGCTGCTGCTGGCCGGGCGCGGCGCTCGGCCGGTCAGCGCTTGACCTGGGGGTCCTCCCCATGGCTGTGGCGCTTGCCCTCTGCCTCGGCCCGCTTGAGGTCGGCCGCCTCCGGACTTTCCACGGCCCGCTTCGCGTCCTCGGCGGCCTTCGGCACCTTGCCGCTCTGGGTGAAGGCCTTGGTTGAATCGTTGTACTGCTTCGCCGCGCTGCGGCTGCCTTCGCCCTCGTTCTTGGTCTCGGCCATGGCGAATCCTCCTCCCTCCCGGCAACCCTGCAGAGCGGCAAAGGTTCCCGCCGCGGATCTTGTTCCTTGCGGGCATGAGGCGATATGCCAGACCCAGGAGGAACGCCCATGCCGGAGAACACGCCCCTGGTGCTGCGCCAGGATGCAGGCGCCGTTGCCATCCTCACCCTGAACCGCCCGGATACGCGCAACAGCCTCTCCCGCGCCATGATCGCCGCCCTGCACGGGGCGCTGGAGACGGTGGGCGCCGAGCCCGGCATCCGCTGCGTAGTGCTGGCGGCCGAGGGACGCGCCTTCTCGGCCGGGCATGACCTGAAGGAGGTCACGGCCCATCGGTCCGATGCGGATGGCGGGGCCGGCTTCTTCGCCGCCATCATGGCGGAATGCGCCGCCATGATGCAGGCGGTGACCACTCTCCCCCAGCCGGTGGTCGCCGCGGTGGAGGGCATCGCCACCGCCGCGGGCTGCCAGCTCGCCGCGAGCTGCGACCTGGTGGTGGCCTCGGAAAGCGCGAAATTCTGCACGCCGGGCGTCGATATCGGACTGTTCTGCTCGACGCCGGGCGTGGCGCTGGCCCGCGCCGTGCCGCGCAAGGCGGCGATGGAGATGCTGCTGCTGGGTGAGATGGTGCCAGCCGGCGAGGCGCACCGGATGGGGCTGGTGAACCGCGTGGTGCCGGCCGGCCAGGCGCTGGCGGAGGCCGAGGCGCTGGCACAGCGCATCGCCGCCCGCTCCGCCGTCGCGCTGCGGATGGGCAAGCGGGGCTTCAACGCCCAGGCCGGGCTGCCGCTCGACCGCGCCTATGAGGAAGCCGGGCGGGTGATGGTGGAGAACCTGCTGGCGGCAGATGCGGAGGAAGGCATCGGCGCCTTCCTCGGCAAGCGCAAGCCGAGCTGGCAGCACCGGTAGGAGGCGGCCGATGGATTACGACACGGGCCTCGAGCGCTGCCCCGCCAACCACCAGCCGCTGACCCCGCTGCTCTTCCTGGAACGCGCGGCGCAGGTCTTCCCGGGCCACCTCGCCGTGGTGCATGGCGCGCTGCGGCGGAACTACCGGGAGCTGCGCGACCGCTGCGTGCGGCTGGCCGCCGCGCTGGCGGCGCGCGGCATCGGCCGCGGGGACACGTTGGCGGCGCTGCTGCCGAACATCCCCGAGATGCTGGAATGCCATTACGGCGTGCCGATGGCGGGCGCCGTGCTGAACACCATCAACACCAGGCTGGATGCCGACACCATCGGCTACATCCTGCAGCATGGGGAGGCGAAGGCGGTCATCGTGGACCGGGAATACCTGCCCGTGCTGCGCGCCGCCCTGGCGACCTCTGGTGCCGCGCCGCTGGTGGTGGAGGTGGAGGATACGGAGGCGCCCGCCGCGGCGCGGGCCGAGAGCATGGGCGGCCTGCCCTACGAGGCGCTGCTGGCGGAGGGCGATCCCGGCTTCGCCTGGGCGCTGCCGCCGGATGAGTGGGACGCCATCACGCTGAACTACACCTCCGGCACCACCGGGCGGCCGAAGGGGGTGGTGTACCACCATCGCGGGGCGCAGCTTCTGGCCACCGGCAATGTCCTTTCGGCCAGCATGGCGCGGCATCCGGTCTATCTCTGGACCCTGCCGATGTTCCACTGCAATGGCTGGTGCTTCCCCTGGACCGTCACGGCAGTCGCGGGCACCCATGTCTGCCTGCGGGCGGTGCGCGGCGCGGCCATCTGGACGCTGATGGCCGAGCATGGCGTGACCCATATGTGCGGTGCGCCGGTGGTGATGACGACCTTGCTGGACACGCCGGAGGCCGAGAAGCGCCCCCTGCCCCACCAGGTGCAATTCGTCGTCGCCGGCGCACCGCCGCCCGAGGCCGTGCTGGCGCGGATGCAGGCGGCGGGCTTCGCCGTGCTGCATGTCTATGGGCTGACGGAGGTTTATGGCCCGGCCGTGGTGAATGAGTGGCACCGGGAGTGGTCCGCGCTGCCGGCGGCCGAACAGGCGAAGCTCATGGCTCGCCAGGGGGTGCGCTACCAGGCGCTGGAAGCGCTCGATGTGATGGACCCGCTGACCATGCAGCCCGTCCCGCCCGATGGCACGACCATGGGCGAGGTGATGATGCGCGGCAATGTGGTGATGAAGGGCTATCTGAAGGACCGCAAGGCGACCGAGGCGGCCCTCGCCGGGGGCTGGTTCCATACCGGCGACCTCGCGGTGAAGTACCCGGATGGCTATGTACAGCTCCGCGACCGGTCCAAGGACATCATCATCTCGGGCGGGGAGAACATCTCCTCCATCGAGGTGGAGGATGCGCTGTACAAGCACCCGGCCGTGGCGCTGGCCGCGGTGGTGGCGAAGCCGGATGAGAAATGGGGCGAGGTGCCCTGCGCCTTCGTGGAACTGAAGCCGGATGCGCAGGCGACGGAGGCGGAGCTGATCGCCTTTGCGCGGGAGAGGCTGGCGAGCTTCAAGGCGCCGAAGCAGGTGGTGTTCACGGAGCTGCCGCGGACCAGCACCGGCAAGATCCAGAAGCACGTGCTGCGGGGCCAGCTGCGGCAGACAGAGTGAGCCGGGTCCAGACTTCTGATTCCGAAGACCTTCCGGCCTTTGGTGGGGGAGTTCGAGAGGAACGACATCCCCTCGACGTCACCGCGCCAGCAGCGTCTTCGCCAGCAGCCCGCCCAACCCGCACAACGCGACGCCGAGCGCCATCGGCACCGCCGTGTCATTGTGCAGCGCCCCGACCATCCAGCCGGAAACGGCGCCGAGGCCGAATTGCAGCGTGCCGATCAGCGCCGAGGCGCTGCCCGCCACCCTGCCCTGCGGGCCCATGGCGAGGGCGCTGCCAAGCGGCATGGTGGCGCCGATGCCGGCCACGTAGCAGAATAGCAGCACCGCAATGGCGGGGAAGCCGCCGGCCCCAGTCGCCGCCACCAGCACCAGCAGCGCCCCCGCGGCGCTCATCCAGCACAGCGCCGCGGTCAGCGCCGTGCTGGCCGCCACGCGCTTCGCCAGCCGCGCACTCGTCTGCGCCATCAGCATGATGCCGAAGGCGTTCAGGCCGAAGAACAGCCCGTAGGTGCTCGGCGCCACGCCGTGCAATTCCATGAAGACGAAGGGCGAGCCACCGATATAGGCGAACATCCCCGCTGCCGGCAGCGCGCCGGACAGCGCATGGCCGAGGAAATGCCGGTTGCCGAGCAGCCGCAGATAGACCTGCAGGATGCCAAGCGGCCCGTCCCGCCGCCGCCGCTCCTCGGCCAGGCTCTCCGGCAGGAAGAGGCGCACCACCAGCGCCAGCCCCGCGCTGTAGGCGGCCAGCACCCAGAAGATCAGCCGCCAGGGGCCAATGGCCAGCAGCCCGCCGCCGATGGAGGGCGCCAGGATGGGCGCGATGCCGGAGACGAGCATGAGCTGCGACATCAGGCGAACGGAGCCGGGCCCCTCCGTCAGGTCGCGGACGATGGCGCGGGCCATCACCATGCCGGCGCAACCGCCCAGCCCCTGCACGAAACGCCAGAAGGTGAACCAGCCGATATCCTGGGTGGTGGCGCAGCCGAGCGAGGCGATGGTGAAGATGGCCAGCCCCGCCAGGGTGGGCGGCTTGCGGCCGAAGCGGTCGGCCAGCGGGCCATAGACCATCTGCGCCATGGCCATGCCGGCGAAGAAGGCGGCGAGCGTCCGCTGCACCTGCCCCGCGTCGGCGCCGAGCCCCGCTCCCAGTACGGGGAAGGCGGGTAGGTACATGTCCGTGGCCAGCGGCCCGAAGGCCGACATGGCCCCCAGGATGAGGATGAGATGCAGCGCGACCTGAGGCATGAGGGCAGGGTTACCACCCGATGCTGCACCGCACTATGGGGGCGGTGGGGAAAGTTTCAGTCGAAACCGATGCCGTCCTCCACCAGCCGCGCCTTCACCAGCGCCTTGGGCACCTTGCCATAGCCGGATTTAGGCAGCGCATCCCAGAGCACGATGCGCAAAGGCTGCTTGTAGCGGGCCACGCGGCCATCCAGATGCGCGAGGAGGTCGGCCTCGGTCAGCACCGCGCCCTCCCGCGGCACCACACAGGCGATGCCGGATTCGCCCCAGCGCGGATGCGGCAGGCCGACCACGGCGCATTCCAGCACCCCGGGATGCGTCAGGATCACCTCCTCCACCTCCCGCGGATAGACGTTGCTGCCGCCGGAGATGTACATGTCCGAGGCACGGCCGGTGATGGTGAGGTAGCCGCGGGCATCCAGCTTCCCCAGATCGCCGGTGTGGAACCAACCCTGACGGAGGGCCTTGGCATTGGCCTCCGGGTTCTCGAAATAGCCGGCGAAGACGGCGGCGCCGCGGACGCAGATCTCGCCGGTCTCGCCCGGGGGCAGGCGCTTCCCCGCCTCGCCCAGGATGGCGATCTCCATGCCAGTGCGGGCGGTGCCGCAGGTGTTGAGGGGGAGGCCGCCATTGTCCTCGGCCAGGCTGTGCTGGTCGGCACGCAGCACGGTGATGTTGCCGGTCACCTCGCCCAGGCCGAAATACTGCACCAGGCAGGGGCCGAGCTTCCTCAGCGCAAGAAGCTGGTCGGCGCGGTACATCGGGGCGCCGGCATAGATGACGTGGCGCAGGCTGCCATGGTCGTGCTGGTCCACCGCAGGGTGCTCCACGAGCGCCTTCAGGATGGTGGGCACGGTGAACATGTTGTCCACGCGGTGTTCCTCCACCAGGCGCCAGGCTTCGGCCACGTCCAGCCGCTCGGTGGGCAGCAGCACGGTGCGGGCGCCGCGCGCCACCTGGCCGAGCTGATGGATGCCGGCCCCATGGGAGAGCGGGGCGACCACCAGGGAGGCGCTGTTCTCCGTGGTGCCGGGATAGAGGTCCGCAAGCTGGTTCACCACGCAGAAGCCGAGCTGCCCATGGGTGAGCACCGCCGCCTTGGGCTTCCCGGTGGTGCCGGAGGTGAAGAAGAACCAGAGAGGGTCGTCGCGTGTGACCTCGGCCTCATGGTCCGGCGGCGGGGGCGTGGCGGCGGCCAGCGCCGTCTCGTAGTCCTGCTCATGGGGACGGGCATCGTCCACGGCCAGGATGAAGGGGGCATGCCCGGTGGCCTGGACGGCATCGGCATGGGCGGCGAAGCCCCAATCGCGCAGCAGGGCGCGAGGCCGGGAGGTTTCGGCGAGCCCGGCGACCTCGGCGGGGGTCAGGCGGAAATTGGTCGGCACCCAGACGGCGCCGAGCTTGAAGCAGGCCCACATGCTTTCGAACATGGCGTTCGAATTGCGGCTATGGACCATGACGCGGTCGCCCTTGCCGATGCCGGCGGCGGCGAGCACGGCGCGGAGGCGGTCCACGCGGGCGTCGAACTCCGCCCAGCTCCAGCGCCGCTTGCCCCAGACCAGCGCGACGTGGTCCGGCAGGCGCCGGGCCGTCTGGGTCAGCAGGCGGCCGAGATTCATCGCGTTGGCTGGGCCCATATGCGTCTCCTCCTGGCGGGAGGATAGGCCGCCCGGCCGGCCCCGCGAAGTGTCGGCTCCTGGCGCCCTGCGGCCCGGGGAAGCCCGAGGGCAGCGGCGCTCCCCTCAGCCGGCGGCCATCGCCGGCGCAAAGCTGCCGGCCTCCGCCAGGGCCCAGGCCCGCGCGAAGCGCGGATCATCGGTGCCCGCCAGCAACGCGCCCTTCTCCAGCGGCGGGTAGAGCTCCGCGAAGCTCGCCACGCGCTGCGGCGAGATTCGGCGGCGGAAATGCTCCAGCCGGAACTGCGAGGGATGGTCCAGCCCTGCCGCCGCCACCAGCTCCGCCAGCGCTTCCAGCGTGGCCGCGTGGAATTGAAAAACGCGCTGCGCCTTGTCCGGCACCACCAGCGCCCGCGCCCGCGTCGGGTCCTGGGTGGCGACGCCGGTGGGGCAGCGATCGGTGTGGCAGGAGAGCGACTGGATGCAGCCGAGGGCGAACATGAAGCCGCGCGCCGAATTGCACCAATCGGCGCCGAGCGCCATGGCGCGGGCGATGTCGAAGGCCGAGGCGATCTTGCCGCTGGCGCCGAGCCGGATGCGGTCCCGCAGGCCGATGCCGACCAGCGCGTTATGGACGAAGGAGAGGCCTTCCCGCAGCGGCATGCCGAGATGGTCCATGAACTCCAGCGGTGCCGCGCCGGTGCCGCCCTCCGCCCCGTCCACCACGATGAAATCCGGGGTGATGCCGGTTTCCAGCATGGCCTTGCAGATGCCGAGGAACTCCCAGGGGTGGCCGATGCAGAGCTTGAAGCCCGCCGGCTTGCCGCCGGACAGGCGCTTCATCTCCGCGATGAACTCCATCATCCCGATCGGCGTGGTGAAGGCGGAGTGACTGGGCGGCGAGACGCAGTCGATGCCGAGCGGCACGCCGCGCGTCGCGGCGATTTCCGGCGAGACCTTGGCCGCGGGCAGCACGCCGCCATGGCCTGGCTTGGCGCCCTGGCTCAGCTTGAGCTCGACCATCTTGATCCGTGGGTCGGCCGCAGTCTCGGCGAAGCGCTCGGGCGAGAAGCTGCCATCCGGGTTGCGCGCGCCGAAATAGCCGGAACCGATTTCCCAGATGATGTCGCCGCCCTGGCGGTGATGCGGGCTGTAGCCTCCCTCCCCCGTGTCATGCGCGAAGCCGCCCCGGGCGGCGCCGAGGTTCAGGGCGCGGATTGCCTGGGGCGAGAGCGCGCCGAAGCTCATGGCCGAGATGTTCAGCAGGGAGGCGCTGTAGCCGGCGATATCGACGCGGAGCGGCTCATGCGAGGGGCGCTTCGCGGCGATGCTGTGGTGCAGCCATTCGAAGCCCTGGTCATAGACCTCGTACTGCGTGCCGAAAGGACGCTTGTCCGGCTCCATCTTGGCGCGCTGGTAGATCACGGCGCGCTTGTCGCGGCTGAAGGGCGTGCCGTTCTTCTCATCTTCGAAGAAGTACTGCCGCATCTCCGGCCGGATCTCCTCCAGCAGGTAACGGAGATGCGCGGCGATCGGATAGTTCCGCAGCACCGCGTGATGCGGGTTGAAGAGGTCGCGGAAGCCGAGGCCGACCAGGCCGAGGGCGAGGATGAGGAAGGGCGCAATCCAGCCGGCCTCGTCCGGCAGCAGGAGCAGGAGCAGCAGCAGGATGGCGGCCGCAATGCAGGCCAGGGT
This sequence comes from Siccirubricoccus soli, assembly GCF_024178315.1. Taxonomy (GTDB): domain Bacteria; phylum Pseudomonadota; class Alphaproteobacteria; order Acetobacterales; family Acetobacteraceae; genus Siccirubricoccus; species Siccirubricoccus soli. The sequence goes on from NZ_JAMZIK010000025.1 coordinate 39,356, forward strand.
GAGGCAGACGAAGCGCGGCGTGAAAGCGAGGTGGAGCGGTGGCATGGCGTGGCCTTCGCGGCTTTGGCCGCCAAGGGTACCCGGTTCCGTGGCCGAACGTACCGGTGCCGATCGTGACGCTCCGGCGAAGACTTGGCGGCGGCCGGATGCCGCCCGAATTTTGGGCACACACGACGCTTAACACCTATTTCCTAAGCAGACCGGATGCGCCGGAGCCACAATTCCGGCAGCGCCGCGCTGCCGCCTTTCGCCCTGCCCGGCTAGGCTCCGCCGTCTTGTCTGCATAGCGGAGCTGGTCGCAATGGATATCGGCGTCTTCCTGCCCATCGGCAACAATGGCTGGCTGATCTCCAGCACCTCTCCCCAGTACATGCCGAGCTTCGACCTCAACAAGGAGGTGACGCTGAAGGCGGAGAAGTACGGCTTCGAATTTGCCCTCTCCATGATCACGCTGCGCGGCTTCGGCGGGCCCAGCCAGTACTGGGACCACAACCTGGAAAGCTTCACCCTGATGGCGGGGCTGGCGGCGGTGACGACGCGCATCAAGCTCTTCGCCAGCGTCGCGGTGCTGACCGTGCCCCCTGCCCTCATCGCCCGCATGGCGGTGACGAATGACAGCATCAGCCATGGCCGCTTCGGGGTGATCATCGTCTCCGGCTGGCAGAAGGCCGAGTACGAGCAGATGGGCATCTGGCCGGGCGAGCGGCATTTCGAGAAGCGCTATGATTATTGCGGCGAATACGTGCAGGTGATGCAGGAGCTCTGGGCCACCGGACGCTCGGACTTCAAGGGCGAGTTCTTCCAGATGAGCGATTGCCGCGTCAGCCCGACGCCGATGGCGAAGATCGACATCATCTCCGCCGGGCAGTCCAACCGCGGCATGCGCTTCGCCGCGGAATATGCCGATTACAACTTCATCTCGGCCGGCGGCATCAATGATGTCGGCCAGGTGGCGCAGCACACCGAAAGGCTGATGGCGGCCAACAAGGCGGCGGGCGCCAATTGCAGGGCGATGCTGCTGATGATGATCATCGCCGACGAGACCGACGCGGCCGCGATGGCCAAGTGGCACCACTACGTCGCCGGCACGGATCTGGAGGCGCTGGCTTGGCGCGACGCCCAGGCGGGCGCCGATGTGAAGGCGGAGGCGCACAGCACAGTGGGCCGCATGGTCCGCAGCGACCGGGTGCCCACCAACATGCTGCGCCTCATCGGCTCCTACGAGACGGTGGCGAGGCAGCTGGACGAGCTGGCGGGGATTCCGGGCCTCGCCGGCGTGATGCTGACCTTCGACGATTTCATCATCGGCATGGAGCAGTTCGGCACCCGCATCCAGCCGCTGATGCGCTGCCGCCGTCACCTTGCGCAGGCGGCCTGAGGCGCGAGCGCCCTTCGCGGCGGGAGGCCGGCATGATCGAGGATGGCAAGACCGCCCGCGAGCTGTATCTGGCGTTGCAGGCCACGCCGCCGCGCGCCCGGTTCGGCTTCGGCCGCAAGGCCGCGCTGGTCAATGTGGATGTGCAATGCGCCTACACCCGGCCGGACACCTATGTGACGGCCTACGAGACCGACCCGCGCCAGATCGCGCACATCAACGCCCTCGCCGCGCTGTGCCGCCACCGCGCCTTTCCTGTCGTCTGGACCTATGTCGCCTATCTGGCCTCGGGCGAGGATTGCGGCGTCTGGGGCACGCGGACCGATACGCCGGACAGCCTGCAGAACATCAAGGAGGGCTCGCCCCGCGCCCAGCTTGACCCCCGGGCGGGACGGACCGCCGGCGATGTGGTCATCCACAAGCGCATGGCCTCCGCCTTCTTCGAGACTCATCTCCGCAGCCTGCTGACCTTCCACCACGTCGATACGGTGGTGGTGACCAGCGGCTCCACCTCTGGCTGCGTGCGGGCGACGGTGGTCGATGGCCTGTCCTGCGGCTTCCGCATGGTGGTACCGGAGGAGGCGGTGGCGGACCGGCATGAGAGCCCGCATTTCGCCAGCCTCTACGACATGGCGCTGAAATACGCCGATGTGCTGCCGATGGAGGCGGTGCTGGCCGGCCTGGCCGCCATGCCGGCGGAAGGGTGATCCTGCCCCGGCGGGGTGGACACGGCCCCCGCCCCGGAACAGAGTTGCGCAACCCCGGCCTACCCCGCCGGCCGACCCCTGGAGAGTTTCATGCTCGACGCCGCTGCCCTCGATGCCCTCTTCCTCAAGGCTCGCACCCAGAACAAGTGGAAGCCGGAGCCGGTGAGCGAGGCCCAGATCCGCCGGATTTACGACATCCTCTGCCAGGGCCCGACTTCGGCCAATTCCTCGCCGGCGCGCTTCGTCTTCGTCATGACGCCGGAGGGGAAGGAGAAGCTTAGGCCCGCCCTCTCCTCGGGCAATCTGGACAAGACGATGGCGGCGCCGGTCTGCGTCATCATCGGCACCGACATGGCCTTCTACGAGAAGCTGCCGCAGCTCTTCCCGCATACCGATGCGCGGTCCTGGTTCACCTCCTCCCCGGCGCTGGCCGAGGAGACGGCGTTCCGCAACGGCACGCTGCAGGGCGCCTATCTGATGCTGGCGGCGCGGGCCGTCGGGCTCGATGTCGGCGCCATGTCCGGCTTCGACAAGGCAAAGGTGGATGAGGCCTTCTTCGCCGGCACCAGCATCAAGTCCAACTTCCTCTGCAATATCGGCCATGGCGACCCGGCCGGGCTGTTCGAGAAGCTGCCGCGGCTCCCCTTCGAAGAAGCCTGCACCATCGCTTGACGAGCAATCTCCCTCCCCCGCCATAGGGGGAGGGGTTCAGCGCATCAGCGCTTCCCACCGCTCCACCTCGCGCGCCACGTAGCGCTCCGACTCCTCGGGCGACAAAGCGAGCACGCGGTCCACGCCGAGTTCGGTCCATTTGCGCTTCACCGCCTCGGTCTGCTGCACGCGCGCCACGGCGGCGTGCAGCGCGGCGCGGACCGGCGCCGGCGTGCCGGCCGGCAGGAACAGCGCCTGCCAGACCAGCATCTCCGCATCCACGCCGATCTCCCGCCAGGTCGGCACCTCCGGCGCCGCAGGGCTGCGTTCCGGGCTGGTGACGGCGAAGGCGCGGGCCTGGCCACCCTTGGCGGTCTGGAAGGCGGTCAGCGCCACGTCGAAGACCAGCGCAATGCGGCCGGCGGCCAGATCCAGCGTCGCTGGGGCACCGCCGCGATAGGGAATCTCGTTCATCTCGAGGCCGGCCGTGCGGCGGAACAGCAGCGCCGCCATGCCGAGCGTGCCGCCGCCGCCGGTGCTGCCGAAATCGTAGCGCCCCGGCGCCGCCCGCACCGCGGCGATGAAGGCGCGGCCATCGGCGGCCGGGAAGCTGTTCGCCACCAGCATCACCATCGGCATCTCGGAGAGGATGACGGTGGGTAAAAGCTGGCGGATCGGGTCGATGGCGGCATTCGGCACCACCACGCGCAGCACCGCATGGGCGGTGTTGTTGAACAGGATGGTGTGGCCGTCCGGCGCGGCGCGCGCGACGAATTCCGCGGCGATCATGCCGGCGCCGCCGACCCGGTTCTCCACCACCACGGGCTGCGGCAGCACCTGGCCCAGCGCCTCCGCCAACACCCGGGCGCCGACATCCGTCGCCCCGCCTGCCGCATAGGGGACGACGAGGCGCACCGGCCGGTCCGGCCAGGCCTGGCCGAAGGCTGGCAGGGCCGGCAGCAACAGGGCCAGCAACAGGGCAAGCCGACGCAGCATGGACGATCTCCCGATTTTGCCGGGAGTTTAGGGCAAGCCGGGGCGAAACGAAATGCGCCGCTGCGGCGGGCCGCGGAGGGTGCCGTCAGCCGGCGCCTGAAGGGGCCTCCGATCCGGCTGGGCAGTTTCTCGGATCGGAGGCGTCACGCGTCCGGGCCGGACATCCGGTCAGGCGATTTCGCCTGACCGGATAATGGCCCGGGGGCCCGTGGCGCCGCGCCGGCGCCGCCACGGGGGGTTGCTCAGGCGATCGGGCTGGTGTCGGAGATGTTGAAGCCCTGCGGCCCGGACCAGAGCAGGGAGAGGGTCCCGGCCGCGACGTCCGCCCCGTTATAGCTCGTATCCTCGATATGCAGGTTGCGGTCGTGGCCGGGGGTGCCGTCGTAGAAGTCGTTCAGGAAGTTGATGGAGACCGCATGGGTGCCGGGCGCCCAGTTGCCCTTCACCGTCACCGTATCCGTCACGCCGCTGCCGAAGAGCGAGTTCGGGTTCACGCTCTGGACGCCGCCGATCTGCGCCCCGTCCACGCTGATGGTGTACTGCGCGTTGCCGTTCCAGGCGTCCTGGCTGATCTTCAGCACCATGGTGTCGCTGCCGCTGCCCAGCGTGATGCTGCTGCCGGTGCCGCCGCCACCGCCCGTGCCGCCGCCACCCGTGCCCCCGCCAGCCGAGTCGACGAAGCTGAAGCTTCCCGGCCCGTTGGAGAGGATGTCCTTCGCCGCCCCCGCCACCGCGGCGCCGTTATAGGTGGCGCTGTCGATGTAGAGGTTGCGGTCGGTGGTCGCGGTGCCGCCATAGGCATCGTTCAGGAAGTTGACCGCGACGGTGTGGCCACCCGCGGCCCAGTTGCCGAGCACGGTGATGGTGTCACTCGCGCCGCTGCCATGCAGCGCGGAGGCGGTGAGCGTCCCGCCGATCTGCACGCCGTCCACGCTGACCGTATATTGCGCGCTGCCGTTCCAGGCATCCTGGCTGATCTTCAGCACCAGGGAGTCAGTGCCGCTGCCGATGGTGGTGGTCGTCCCGGTGCCGCCGCCCGGATTGCCGCCGCCGCCCGTGCCACCGGTATCGGTGAAGGCGACGGTCTCGCCGCGATTCCACCTCAGCTCGGTGTCGGCACCAGCAAGGGAGAGGGCGGTGCCGTTGTAGGTCGCCCCGTCGAT
>NZ_JAMZIK010000250.1 GCF_024178315.1 Siccirubricoccus soli
GCCACCCGGCTGGCCGCCGCGGCGGGGCGCGGCGCCACCAGCGCCACGCGCTGCGCCGCCGGCCGGGCCTGCTGCGCCGAGGATTTCGCCGAAGGCTTCTGCCCTGCTGCGAAGGCCGGGGCTGCGAGCAGCGCCAGGCCAAGGACGGCCAGGGTCATGAAGCGCATGGGCTATCCTCTCGAATCCGTTATTGATATTACGCCGTATTACGTGAGGTGCGGCAAGCCCAGATAATCCTGACTCTGCATTTCCATCAAGCGGCTCGCAGTCCGCTCGAACATCGCAGCGTTCTCGCCTGATTCATATAGGTTGTCAGGGGCAGTCGCGGCGGAAGCCACTAATTTACAGCGATGTTCGTATAATGCATCCACAAGGGTGACAAATCGCCGGGCGCGATCGAAGTTCTCCGGGCCCAACCGCGGGATGCCATCCATCACCAGAGTGTGAAAATGCGTGGCCAGCGCCAGATAGTCGGCGGGGCCGAGCGGCTGGCCGCACAGCGCCTCGAAATCCATGCGGGCGACGCCGCGCGCCGCCTCCGGCACCTCCAGCACCCGGCCGAGCACGGTAAGCCGCGCGGGCGTGCCATGCGCCTCGCCGGTCAGCTCCCGGAAGGCGGCGTCCAGCGCCCGCTCCGCCCTGCCATCCACCGGGCAGTGCCAGGTGGGCAGGCCGCGGATGCGCTCCCGCCGGTAGTCGCGCTCCGCCTGCAGGTGCAGCACCTCCAGCCGCTGCCTGATGAGGGCGATGAAGGGCAGGAAGGCGTCGCGGCCAGGCTTGCCCTTGAAGAGGTCGTCCGGCGCGGTGTTGGAGGTGGCGACGACGACCACGCCGCGGGCGAAGAGGGCCTCGAACAGCCGGCCGAGGATCATGGCATCGGTGATGTCATGCACCTGGAACTCGTCGAAGCAGAGCAGCGCGGCCTCCGCCACGATGCTGTCGGCGAGCGGCGGGATCGGATCCTCCCCGCCCGGGTTGGCCTGCTTCCAGCGATGGATGCGCTGGTGGCAGTCCTGCATGAACTGGTGGAAGTGGATGCGCTTCTTCCGCCGCACCTCGGCGCAGGCGAAGAAGAGGTCCATGAGCATGGACTTGCCGCGCCCCACCTCGCCGACCAGGTAGAGGCCGTTCGGGGCGTCCGGCGCCTCCTCCACCGGCTTGCGGCGGAAGAAGCGGGAGAGCAGGCCGTTGCCGCCGCCATTCTGGGCGGCGGGCTCCGGCTTCGGGTCGTAGCCGCGCAGACGGCGCCAGAGCTCCTGCAGCACCTCCGCCGCCCTTGCCTGGGCTGGGTCCGGCTTCAGCGTGCCGGCGGCGAGGCGCGCGCGATAGGCCGCCAGCGGGCCTTCGGCCGCGGCGGGGGAAAGGCCGGGATTCGCGTCCATGTCCGGGCCGGGATAGCCCGGCACGCTGCAGCCGACAACCAAGCGGGTGAACCGCTTGTCACGCAACCGCGGCCGGGCGGCCGGGCTTTCAGCGATGCCGGGACCTCGCCCCAAGGGCCCAAGCCATGTCCAGCTCGGCCACCCGGATCTCCCCTGCCGCGCCCGAGACCGCGCGGATCCTCAACCTCGCGCCGCTGCTGGCGGCCACGCCGCGGGAGGACCCCTACCCCTGGGCCGTGGCGGCAGGCTGCGTGGCTGCCGCGGCGCTGCCGGCGCTGAGGCGGGATTTCCCGCGGATCGACCGCCCCGGCTACCACCCGGTGGAGCAGCTGGAGCCGCGCGGCAGCTTCGCCGCGCTGCTGGCGGAGATCGAGGCCGGGGCGCTGGATGACGCGATGACCCGGCTCTTCGGCCCGGATTTCGCGGCGCTGCCGCGGCTGGTGACGGTGCAGCGGCTCTCGGCGCGGGAGGCGGGACGGCCGCATACCGACAGCGCGCGCAAGGCGGCGACGCTGCTGCTCTACCTCAACCCCGCCTGGGCCTCCTCGGAAGGGTGCATCCGCGTGCTGCGCAGCGAGGATCTGGCGGATGTGGTGGCGGAGTGGCCGCCGGTGGAAGGCCATGTCTTCGCCTTCCTGCGCGGGCCGGACTCCTGGCACGGGCACACACCCTTTGTCGGGGAGCGCCGGGTGGTGCAGGTGGCCTGGCTGCGGGACCGCGCGGCGCTGGCGGCGAAGCAGCGGCAGCACCGCTTCACCTGGTGGCTGAAGGGGGTGTTCCGGCGGCACTGATGCCGGGCTCGAAAGTCCTGACGGTCCGGCCGGAGATCGCGCGCGGGGCCGGTGCGGCGGCTGCGCGGCGGATCGAGCGGGCGGGGCGGCGGCCATGCCGGCCGCCCCGGCCTGCCCGTGAAGCCCAGGCGGGCCGGGCTCAGCGCCCGCCGAGCCCGTCCCAGAACTCCTTCACCCGGGCGAAGAAGCCTTCCGCCTCGGGGCTGGATTTCCCGCTCTTCGTCGCCTCCTGCTCGAAGGCCTCCAGCAGCTCGCGCTGCTTCGGCGTCAGGTTCTGTGGGGTCTCGACCGAGACCTGCACGAACATGTCGCCGCGCGCCGCGCTGCGCAGCACGGAGAATCCCTTGCCGCGCAGGCGGAACTGGTCCCCCGCCTGGGTGCCGGCCGGGATGGCGACCTTGGCGCGGCCGCCATCCACCGTCGGCACCTCGACGGCGCCGCCGAGCGCCGCCTGGGTCATGCGCAGCGGCACGCGGACGAAGATGTTGGCGCCGTCCCGCTGGAAGATCGGGTGCTGCCGCACCCCGACATCCACGTAGAGATCGCCGGCGGGGGCGCCGCGCAGCCCGGCCTCGCCCTCCCCGGCCAGGCGGATGCGGGTGCCGTCCTCCACCCCCGCCGGGATGGAGACGTTCAGGGTGCGGTCGCGCTGCACCCGGCCGGCGCCCTGGCAGATCTTGCAGGGGTTCTTGATGATGCGCCCCTGGCCGCCGCAGGTGGGGCAGGTCCGCTCGATCAGGAAGAAGCCCTGCTGCGCCCGCACCTTGCCGGCGCCCTGGCAGGTGGGGCAGGTCTGCGCGCCGCCGCCGCTGCCGGGTTCCGCCCCGCTGCCGGAGCAGGCCTCGCAGGAGACGCTGCTGGGCACCCGGATGGTCTGCTTGGTGCCGGCGAAGGCTTCCTCCAGCGTGATCTCCACCGTGGTGCGGAGATCGGCGCCGCGGCCGCTGGCCTGGCGCTGCCGGCCCCGCCCGCCGCCGCCGCCGCCGAAGCGGCCGAACATCTCCTCGAAGATGTCCTCGAAGCCGGCGCCGAAGGGGTTGCCGCCCTGGAAGCCGCCGCCGGGGCCGCCGCCCCCGCCCTCGAAGGCGGCATGGCCGTAGCGGTCATAGGCTGCGCGCTTCTCGGCGTCCTTCAGGACGTCATAGGCCTCGTTCAGCTCCTTGAAGCGGCCCTCGGCCTCCTTGTCCCCCTGGTTGCGGTCAGGGTGGTACTTCATCGCAAGCTTGCGATAGGCCTTCTTCAGGTCGTCCTCGGTGGCGTCCCGCTGCACGCCGAGGATCTCGTAGTAATCGCGCTTGGCCATGGTCCGGCTGTGATCCCGTCAGCGAGAAACCCATGCCGCGCCCCGGACGGGCAAGCGCCCGGCCCCTTGCGGAGACCGGGCGCCACCCATCGCTCAGCGCGGCGGTTCCGCGAGCTTAGCTCGGCTTCTTCTTGGTGGGGTCCACTTCCTCGAAGTCGGCGTCCACCACCTTGTCGTTGCCGCCCCCTGCGCCGCCGCCAGGGCCACCAGCCCCCGCGCCGCCGGCCTGGCCGCCCGCCGCGCCGCCGGCCTGCTCGGCCGCCTGCTGCGCCTTGTAGAGCGCCTCGCCCATCTTCATCGCGGCCTGGGAGAGCTTCTCCCCGGCCTCGCGCTGGGCGTCGGCATCCGTTCCCTCGAGGGCGGTGCGGGCGGCGGCGAGCGCCGTCTCCACCTCCGCCTTCTCGGACGGGCCAACCTTGTCGCCATTCTCCTTCAGCGTCTTGTCGGTGCTGTGGATCAGCGCCTCAAGCTGGTTGCGGGATTCCACCTGCTCGCGGCGCTTCTTGTCGGCTTCCGCGTTCGCTTCGGCCTCCTTCACCATCCGCTCGATATCGGCGTCCGACAGGCCGGACTTGGCCTGGATCTTGATCTGCTGCTCCTTGCCGGTGGCCTTGTCCTTCGCGCTGACGGAGACGATGCCGTTGGCGTCGATGTCGAAGGTCACCTCGATCTGCGGCACGCCGCGCGGTGCCGGCGGGATGCCCTGCAGATCGAAGTTGCCGAGCAGCTTGTTGTCGGCCGCCATCTCCCGCTCGCCCTGGAAGACCTTGATGGTCACCGCGGTCTGGTTGTCGTCCGCCGTGGAGAACACCTGGGACTTCTTGGTCGGGATGGTGGTGTTGCGGTCGATCAGCCGGGTGAACACGCCGCCCAGCGTCTCGATGCCCAGCGAGAGCGGGGTCACGTCGAGCAGCAGGACGTCCTTCACCTCGCCCTTCAGCACGCCGCCCTGGATGGCGGCGCCGATGGCGACGACCTCGTCCGGGTTGACGTTGCGGGCCGGCTCCTTGCCGAAGAACTGCTTCACCACCTCGATGACCTTGGGCATGCGGGTCATGCCGCCGACCAGGATCACCTCGTCGATCTCCCCGGCGGAGAGGCCGGCATCCTTCAGCGCCTGCTTGCAGGGCTCGAGGGTGCGCTGGATCAGGTCATCGACCAGCGCCTCCAGCTTCGCCCGGGTCAGCGTCATCACCAGGTGCTTCGGCCCGGAGGCGTCGGCGGTGATGAAGGGCAGGTTCACCTCGGTCTGCTTGGAGGAGGAGAGCTCGATCTTCGCCTTCTCGGCGGCCTCCTTCAGGCGCTGCAGGGCGAGCTTGTCGCCGCGCAGGTCGATCCCCTGCTCCTTCTTGAACTCGTCGGCCAGGTAGTCGATCACCCGCGCGTCGAAATCCTCGCCGCCGAGGAAGGTGTCGCCATTGGTGGACTTCACCTCGAACACGCCGTCGCCGATCTCGAGCACCGAGACGTCGAAGGTGCCGCCGCCGAGGTCGTAGACCGCGATGGTGCCGCTGTTCTTCTTGTCCATGCCGTAGGCGAGGGCGGCCGCCGTCGGCTCGTTGATGATGCGCAGCACCTCGAGGCCGGCGATCGCGCCGGCTTCCTTGGTCGCCTGGCGCTGGGCGTCGTTGAAGTAGGCGGGGACGGTGATGACGGCCTGGGAGACCTTCTCGCCGAGATAGGCCTCGGCGGTCTCCTTCATCTTGGTCAGGACATGGGCGCTGATCTGCTGCGGCGCGTATTTCTGGCCCTCGACCTCCACCCAGGCATCGCCATTGTCGGCGCGCACGATGTGGTAGGGGACGAGGCCGATGTCCTTCTTGACCATCGGGTCGTCGAAGCGCCGGCCGATCAGCCGCTTCACGGCGTAGAGCGTGTTGTTCGGGTTGGTCACCGCTTGGCGCTTGGCGCTCTGGCCAACGAGGCGTTCGCCGTTCTTGGCGAAGGCGACCATGGAGGGGGTGGTGCGGGCACCTTCGGCGTTCTCGATGACCCGGACGTCCTTGCCTTCCATGATGGCGACGCAGGAGTTGGTCGTGCCGAGGTCGATGCCGATGACTTTGCTCATCCGTACTTTCTCCTTTGCGGCGGGCGGGGCTGGCCCGGAAGAGGCGCCGGTCCCCGTCCCCTGACTGAGCCGATCAGGCACCGGACCTTATGGCCGGTTTCCTGACGGGCGGTTTCAGTGGAGCTCCGCCGGTCGGCCGACCGGCGATGCTGGCGATGTATTGGCGCGCGGGCCCCGGAACAAGGGGAAGCCGGAGGAGGTGATGAAATTTTAGGCGGCATCATCCCCTCGATCCTGTCCCCGGCGGTCAGCCCTTCGGCGTGCCCCCGGCGGCGACGACGACCATGGCCGGCTTCAGCAGCCGCCCGTTCAGCGTCCAGGCCGGGGTCCAGGCCTGGATGACGGTGCCGGGGGCGACACCCTCCGGCGCCGGCTGCTCAGCCATCGCCTGGTGCAGCTCCGGGTCGAAGGGCTGGCCCTGGGCCTCCTGGCGGGCGATGCCATGGCGCTCGAGGATGCCGAGGAAGCTGCGCTCCACCCCCTCGAAGCCCTCGCGCAGCTTGGTCAGCAGCTCCGGCTCGCCCTCCTGCTGCGGCGGCAGGGCTTCCAGGCCGCGGCGGAGGTTCTGCGCCGCCTCCACCACATCGCCGGCGAATTTCTGGATGGCGTATTGCCGGGCGTCCTGCACCTCGCGCTGGGTGCGGGCGCGAAGATTCTGCATCTCCGCCTCCGAGCGCAGCCAGCGGTCGCGCATCTGGGTCAGCTCCGCCTCCAGGGCGGCGATGCGGTCCTCGGGGGTGGCGCTGCCCGCCTCGGCGGCGGGGGTTTCGGGGACGCCCGTCGCGGGCGGGTCTGGCAGCTTCTCGGCTGGGTCGCTCATGATCTCTTTGCAAATGTCAAAAGGGGCAAGGCGCGGGCGCGGTGGGCCGGCCCGCCTTCGCTGCCTCAGGTAGTCTTTGCCAGGGGCCAGGGCAACCGGTCGGCGGCGGGCCGTGCCCATCCCGTCAGCCCAGGGCCCGGGAGGCGACGGCGCCCGCTTCCGCCCGCGGCCAGGCCAGCCCCGGGATGGCGCGGTGCAGGGTCCGGGCGGCGCGCGCGCCGGCGCCGGGGCAGGCCGGCAGCGCCTCCGGCAGCCAGAGCGTGACGGTGGAGCCCCGGCCCGGCCCCGGGCTGGCGAGGTGCAGCATGCCGCCCGCGCCATGGGCGAAGGCGCGGACGGAAGCCAGGCCGAGCCCGGTGCCGCTGCCGGGCTTGGTGGTGAAGAAGGGCTCCGCCGCCCGGGCCAGCGTCGCCGGGTCCATGCCCGTGCCGCTATCCGCCACGCTGATCCGCGCCTGGGCCTGGGGCGCGGCGGTGCCGAGGGGCGGCAGCGCCCCGGGCGGCACGCCCTCCAGCCGCACCGCGATGGTGCCGCCCGCCGGCATCGCGTCCCGCGCGTTCAGCGCCAGGTTGAGCAGGGCGGCCTCCAGCTCCGCCTGCTCCCCGGCCACCAGCGGCGGCAAGTGGTCCCGCACCACCTCCAGCCGCACCGGGTAGCCGGCCGGCAGGGTGCGGCGCAGCAGGTCCACCGCCGCGCGCAGCGCCGCCTCCGGCTCCATCGCCGCGGGCACGGCGCCGGGCTGGCTGCCGCGGCGGGCCATGCGCAGCATGCGGTCGGTCAGCAGCGCGCCGCGGCCGGCCGCCTCCGCCACCATATCCAACAGGCGGGTGGCGCGCTCCGGCTCCCCGGCCTCCAGCGCCTTCTGGGCCAGCTTGGTGCCGCTCCGCACCGCCTGCACGGTGTTGCGGAAATCATGCGCGACGCCGGCGGCGATCTGGCCCAGCGCCTCCAGCCGCTGGGTGTGGCGCAGCACGGTCTCCGCCTCGGCCCGGCGCGCCGCCGCCTGGTGCCGGGCGCGGCGATCCGCCAGGGCGGCCAGCCAGAACAGCACCAGCATGGTGGCCACCGCCAGGGCGAGGCTGGCCAGCGCCTCCCGCATCCAGGCGGCGCGGGGGCCGGACGGGTCCCGGCCATAGACGACGGAGACAGGCCGGCCCGGCAGGTGGCGGGCGAGGTAGCGGCGCGGCCTGCCGTCGAAGGGCGAGGGCCCGTCCACCGGCCCGTCCGCCGCCAGCGCCGCCGCCATGCCGCCGCCGGCGCGGAACTGCCCGGCGGGCCCGGGCGGCGCCGGGTAGCTGGCCAGCACCATGCCGTCCGGGCGCCGCAGCACCGACACCTCATCCCCCTCCCCATCCGCCAGCCGGGCATAGGCGGCGATGAGGTCGGCCAGGCGGAGGCTGGACCACGGCACGCCGCCCTCCGGCCGGCCGGGCCGGTCCTCGCCGGCGAGGACCGGCCCGGCGCCCGGCGGGACCACCGGTGGGGCTGCCTCCTCCGGCGGCGGATCCTGGTGGCCGGGCGGGGTGACGGCGAGCGCCGCCGGGCCGGGGCTGCCGGTCCCCGGGGCGCTGCGCCGCAGCTCCGCCAGCAGGGCGGCGAGCTCCGCATGCCCGGCGATCTC
>NZ_JAMZIK010000251.1 GCF_024178315.1 Siccirubricoccus soli
GCCCGGCGGGACCACCGGTGGGGCTGCCTCCTCCGGCGGCGGATCCTGGTGGCCGGGCGGGGTGACGGCGAGCGCCGCCGGGCCGGGGCTGCCGGTCCCCGGGGCGCTGCGCCGCAGCTCCGCCAGCAGGGCGGCGAGCTCCGCATGCCCGGCGATCTCCGCCGGCCAGGAGCGGTCGCGGAGCTGCCATTGCAGCATGGCGAGCAGCGCGTCCCGGGCCTCGAAGGCGCGGCGGACCTGTTCCTCCAGCAGATCGGTGCGGCGCAGCAGCTCCGCCGCCGCCTCCGCCTGCCCCCGTTGCCAGGATTGCCCAGCAGCGAGGACGAAGGCCAGGAGCGGCAGGCCGAGCGCGGCGAGCCGCAGGGGCCAGCCCGAGCTGCCGGAAAGCCCCGCGGCCCTTCGCCACCACGCCAGCATGCCGGCCCGGATGTCTCGCATGGGGCTACTGGGTAAGCCGAATCGCTGCGGAAAGGTATTGTCTTTATTGTGGAACGGCCACCGCTCTCGCGACAGTTATGTGAGTCCTGCCAAGCTGCGGCACAGATCACGCCTCGCGGATTATTAAGATCGTACTAACAATATAACTTTACACGTTGCATCGCGGGCGGCGAGGACTCGGCGCCCCAGGCAACAGCGTCGCGACAAGGCCCCGGCGCGGCGTTTCTGCTAGAGCAGGACCAGACCGGCCCGGGCGGCGCGGGCCACCGCATCGGCCCGGCTGCCGGCGCCGAGCTTGCTGAGCACCGCCGCCACATGCGCCTTCGCCGTGTGGAAGGACATGCCGAGCCGCCGGGCGATGACCTTGTTGGAGGCGCCGGCCGCCAGCAGCTCCAGCACCTCCCGCTCCCGCCTGGTCAGCTCCGCCTCCGCCGCGGCGGCGGGGGCGGGGCCGAAGCGGCTGGCGAGCAGCGCCGGCGGCAGCACGGCCAGGCCGCGCGCCACCGCCTGCAACGCCGCAGCGAGGGTGGCGGGGGAGGCATCCGGCGGCACCACCCCTTGCGCGCCCGCGCG
>NZ_JAMZIK010000252.1 GCF_024178315.1 Siccirubricoccus soli
GGCAGCGGCCTCGGCCGCGTCCGCTTCCGCCGCCGCGGCTGCGGCCGCCGCCGCTTCTGCCGCCAGCGTGATGGCCGGGTCGGGCGCCGGCGGCGCGTCGAAATCCGGCAGGCGGATGCCGGGCCGGGAGGGCGCCAGGGCCGGGGACGGCACCGGGCCGGAGCGCGGCGGCAGGAAGGGCTCGAAGCCGGGGGCGGCGCTCATTGCACCATCTCCTCCTCACGCCCATCCTGCAGCGCGATCTGGCCCTGGGCGGCCAGATCCTTGGCGGTGGCGACGATGATCGCCTGCGCCTCGTCCACATCCCGCAGCCGGACGGGGCCGAGGGCGGCGATGTCGTCCTTCAGCAGCTTCGCCGCGCGCTCGGTCAGGTTCCGGAAGAACAGGTCGCGCAGCTCCTCCGAGGCGCCCTTGAGGGCGAGGGCCAGCTTGTCCTTCTCGACACCGCGCAGCAGCACCTGCAGCCCGGCGCCATCCACCCGCCGCAGATCCTCGAAGGTGAACATGAGGGTACGGATGCGCTCGGCGGCGTCGCGGTTGCGCTCCTCCAGCGCGCCGAGGATGCGGCTTTCCGACTGGCGGTCGAGGTTGTTGAAGATCTCCGCCATCAGCTCATGCGCGTCGCGGCGCTGGCTGCGGGCGAGGTTGGACATGAACTCGGCCTTGAGGGTGCGCTCCACGCCCTCCAGCGCCTCCTTCTGCACCGTCTCCATGCGCAGCATGCGCATGACGACCTCCATCGCGAAGCCCTCCGGCAGCAGGGAGAGGACGCGGGCGGCATGGTCGGGCCGCACCTTGGTCAGCACCACGGCGACGGTCTGGGGGTATTCGTTCTTCAGGTAGTTGGCGAGCACGCCTTCGTTCACATTGCCCAGCTTGTCCCACATGGTGCGGCCGGCGGGGCCGCGGATCTCCTCCATGATCTGGGCGACGCGGTCGGGCGGCAGGCTCTTCAGCAGCAGCCGCTCCGTGCTCTCGAAGGAGCCGGTGAGCGCCCCGGTGCGGCCGAGCTGTTCCCCGAATTCCTGGCAGAGCTGCTCGATCTGCTCGGCGGTGATGGTGCCGAGCATCGCCATGGCCTGCGAGAGGTCACGGATCTCGTCCTGATGCATCTTGGAGAAGAGGCGGGCGGCGTAGTCCTCCCCGATCGCCAGCATGATGGCCGCGGCCTTCTGCGGCCCGGTCAGGGGGCGGATCATGCTCAGGCTCACGAGGCATCCTCCGGGTTCAGCCAGCGGCGCAGGACGGAGACCGCCTCATCGGGATGGGAGTCGATCAGCTCGGTCAGCGCCTTGATGGCGGAGGCGCGCATCTGCCCGTGCACGTTCTGCACCTGGATCATGGCCTCCGGGTCGCCATTGGCCAGGGCGGCCGGGTTGGCGGCGAGGACGGCCGGCAGGCCCTCCGCCGTCAGCGCCGCCCCGCCCTCGGCCAGCGGCGCGCCCTCCGCCCCGGCCGCGGCCAGGGCCGGTTGCGGCACCAGTGCGGCGGTGATGCGCCCGACCATGGGCTTGCCGATCAGCAGGATGGCGGCCAGCGCCACCAGGGAGAACAGCAGGCTTTCCAGCAGTCGCGTCCCCAGCACCGGGGCGATCGGCAGGCCGAGGAAGCCCTCCGGCGCCACCGCCCCGCCCACCGCCTCCTCGGCGAAGCGCATGGAGACCACCTCCACCCGGTCGCCCCGCCGCTCGTCGAAGCCGACCGCGCTGCGGACCAGGGTGGCGAGGCGCGCCAGCTCCTCCGGCGTCCGCTCCCGCCAGCGCGGCGGGCCGCCTTCCTGCGGTTCCGTCACCCCGTCCACCAGCACGGCGACGGAGAGCCGCCGGATGACCGGCCCCTCCCGCAGCGTGGTGCGGTTGGTGCGGCCGATCTCGAAATTCGTGGTCTCCTCGGTGCGGCTTTCGGAGGTGCCGGTGCCCTGCTGCGGCTCGGCGCCGGGGATGTTGCCGGCGACGGAGGTCGGTTGCGGCTCGCTGTTGCGGCTCTGCTCGGAGGCGCTCTGCTGGCTGCGCGGCACCTGGTTCTCCGGGTCGAAGCGCTCCTCGCGCGTCTCGATGCGATCGAAATCCAGTTCGACCGTGGTCTCCGCCCGCACCCTGCCGGGGCCGAGGCTGCGCTCCAGCAGCTCCTCAACCGCGCGGCCGAGGCGCAGCTCCTGCGCCCGGCGCAGCTCCTCCTGCGAGAGGGCCTGGCTGGGGCCGGTCAGGGCCTGGCCGCCGCGCGCCAGCAACTCCCCCCGGCTGTCCACGATGGAGACGTTTTGCGGCCGGAGGCCGGGTACGGCGGTGGCGACCAGGTGCAGCACCGCCTGCACCCCCTCCCGGTCCAGCCGCTGGCTGCCCTGCATGGCGAGCACGACGGAGGCCTGCGCCTCCCCCCGCTCGCGCGAGAAGGCCTCCCGCCGTGGCAGCACCAGATGCACCCGGGCGGCGCGCACCCCGGCCAGGCCGCGGATGGTGCGGGCCAGCTCGCCCTCCATGGCGCGCAGCCGGTTCATGTCCTGCTGGAAGGGGCTGGTGGTCAGGCTCTCATTGCGGTCGAAGATCTCCCAGCCGACGCCGCCGCCGGCCGGCAGGCCTTCCCGCGCCAGCATCAGGCGCAGCCGGGGGATCTGGTCCGCCGGCGCCAGCACCTGGGTGCCGCCGCCGACGATGCGGTAGGGCACGCGCTGGCGGTCCAGCGCCGCCACCACCGCGGCCGCGTCCCGGGTTTCCAGCTCGCCGAACAGAGGCGCCATGGGCGGGTCCCCGGCGCGGAAGGCCAGCACCGCGAGCAGCACCAGCAGCCCGACGCCCACCGCCGCCAGCGCCGCCAGGCGCTTCGGCCCAAGCGCCTGCAACCCCGCCAGGACTCCGGCCATCATGCCACCTCCTGTGGCCGCGCGCGTCCTGGCATAGGGTGCCCGTCCCGCCTTCCCCGTCGCTGTCGCCGGTCCAGCACCGGCCCGGCAGAAAGTGCCGCATGCCGGTTTCGTCCGGGTTAATCCGGCCGGGCAGGGGCCGAAGCCCGTGCCGCATGCTTCCGCCGCATGTGCCGGTTGCGGCGGGCGGGGCCCCGGACGATTTACACCCTTCTGTCACCTTGTTATGTCCCCGCCCGCAGGCCGAAGGCCGGTCCCGGGCGGCGCCGGCCGCTCGCTGGGGCCGCAGCCTTCGCCAGGCCGTCTTCCCTCGCCGGGACGGGCGGGCCCTGGAACGAGTGTGAAACCCCAATGCCCCGGGGCCGGAACGCGGACCCTGGGCATCACTGCTAGGCTGCCGGCCCGGATGAGGCTCCCCGAATGAAGATCGTCGCCTGCAACAGCAACCGCCCGCTCGCCGAAGCCGTGGCGGCGGCGCTCGGCCTGCCGCTCACCAGCGCCTCCATCCGCCGCTTCGCCGATATGGAGGTCTTCGTCGAGATCAACGAGAACGTCCGCGGCGAGGATGTCTTCATCGTCCAGTCCACCAGCTACCCGGCGAACGACAACCTGATGGAGCTGCTGATCACCCTGGACGCGCTGCGCCGGGCCAGCGCCCGGCGGGTGACTGCGGTGATCCCCTATTTCGGCTATGCCCGGCAGGACCGGAAATCCGGCTCCCGCACCCCGATCTCGGCCAAGCTGGTGGCCAACCTCATCACCGCCGCCGGCGCCCACCGGGTGCTGACCATGGATCTGCACGCGGCGCAGATCCAGGGTTTCTTCGACATCCCGGTGGACAACCTCTTCGCCGCCCCGCTGTTCAGCCGGGACATCACCGAACGCTACAAGGGCCGCGACCTGATGGTCGTTTCCCCCGATGTCGGCGGCGTGGTGCGGGCCCGGGCGCTGGCGTCCCGCATCCACACCGACCTCGCCATCATCGACAAGCGCCGCCCCCGCGCCGGCGTCTCCGAGGTGATGAACGTGATCGGCGAGGTGGAGGGGCGGCACTGCATCCTGGTCGATGACATCGTCGATTCCGGCGGCACCCTCTGCAACGCCGCCCAGGCGCTGATCGCGAACGGCGCCACCGGCGTCTCCGTCTACGTGACCCACGGCGTCTTCTCGGGCGGCGCTGTCGCTCGCGTCGGCGCTTCCCCCATCGAGCAGATGGTGGTCACCGACAGCATCCTGGCGACCGAGGCGGTCCGGGTCTCCTCCAACATCCGCCAGCTCACCATCGCCCCGCTGCTGGCCGAGGCGATGCGGCGCATTTCGGAAGAGAGCTCGGTCTCCTCCCTCTTCAATTAGCCGGTTGCGCGAAACCCTCGCCTCGGGGAGGCTTGCCGCCACCCGAGACGAAGGGGAGAGCGATCCAATGAAGCTGTATTACGCGCCCGGCGCCTGTTCGGTCGGCATCCATGTGCTGCTCGAGGAGATCGGCAAGCCCTATGAGGCGGAGGCGGTGAACCTCCGCGATGGGGCGCAGTTCAAGCCGGAATTCACCAGCATCAATCCGAAATCCAAGGTGCCGACGCTGGTGAAGGACGACGGCGCCGTCATCACCGAATTCCCCGCCATCGCCACCTGGCTGGCCGCCAGCTTCCCAGAGGCGAAGCTGCTGCCGCAGGGCGCGGACAAGCTGGCCAAGGCGCTGGAATACGTGGATTACGCGGTGGCGACGCTGCATATGCAGGGCTTCTCCCGCATCTTCCGCCCCGCCAACTACGCCCCCACCGAATCCGACCATGAGGCGGTGAAGGCGAAGGGCGAGGAGATCTTCTCCAAGGGCCTCACGGTCTTCGACAAGGCGCTGGAGGGGAAGGAGTACCTGCTCGGCGAGTTCTCCTTCGCCGATTCGGCGCTGTTCTACGTCTCCTTCTGGTGGAAGGGCCGGCTGGGCAAGGAGCTGCCGCCGAATGTGGCGGCGCATTACCAGCGCATGCTGGCCCGCCCCGCCGTGCAGCGCACCCTGAAGGCGGAGGGGCTGGCCTAGATCCCCAAGGCGTTGCTGACGCAACACCTTGAGGGCCCCGGGGGCGCTCCGGGAGGGGCGCCTTGCACAGCCTGCCGCGGCGAAGCCGCAGCAGGACACCGGGAAGGAGAGGGGGCGGCGCATGACCCCGGGGCCCGGCTCCGGGCGGCCGGTCAGTGCGCCCTGCTCATGCATTGAGGAAGGCGAATTCATGGTGGCGCTCAATCCGGTCGGCTTCTGGTTCCTGCGGCATGGCGAAACCGACTGGAACGCCCAGGGCCTTTCCCAGGGCACCACCGACATCCCGCTGAACAGCGTCGGGCTGGCCCAGGCGGAGCGGGCGGCGAAGACGCTGCTCGGCCTCGGCCCCATCGCCACCATCGTCAGCTCGCCGCTGGTGCGCGCCCGGGTCACAGCGGAGATCGCCGCGAAGGCGCTCGGCCTGCCGGTCGCCATCGACCCCGGGCTGCGGGAGGTGGAGTTCGGCGAGCAGGAAGGCCAGCCGATGGGCGACTGGTACGATGACTGGATCGCCGGCAGCTACACCCCCGCAGGTGCCGAGACCTTCGCAGCCCTGCATGACCGCGCGGTCGCCGCCATCAACCGCGCCACGGCGAAGCCCGGTCCGGTGCTGGTGGTGGCGCATGGCGCGCTGATGCGCGCGCTGCGACTGGCCTTCGGGCATGAGCCCAATGTCCGCACCCCCAACGCCCTGCCGATCTGGTGCGCCCCGCCCAAGGATGGCGGAAGGGTGTGGGAGGTGACGCCGGCGGCACTGGCGGCGGAGGCGTAGGGCAACCCGAATGCCCCTGCAGTTCCGGCCCGACCGATGGCGCCTGCCGGCCAGGTCCGCATCATGGTGTTCAGGATCGGGCTGGCGGGGGCGTGCGGGATGCTGCTCAGGGTGTGCAGGGCAGCCTGGCTGACCATAAAGCTGCTGGCGGGGCGCCTGCTGGCCTGGCAGCTTGTCGGCTGCGTCATGGACAGGTTCGTCCCGATCTACTCCGCCAGCGCGGAGACGCCCGAAGGCCGCGGGCCTGTCACCTTGGATCTTTAGCCAATGCCAGGGTTCTTTGCGGGGTACCACATGACGCTGCGGTTTTCCGGTCCTGGCGGCTCGGCCTCGGTCCAGCCGGTCGAGGATACCGGAGGCCACACCCGCATGAGCCTCTGCACCACGCCGGCCGGCGACATCGTCGTGCTTGGAACAGCAGGACGGGATTACTACTTCGGTGCTGGAACCGGCACTGCTCGCCCTCTTGAAGGTCGCGTGGATGCGCCCCTGACCTATATCGGAGCATTTGACTTCGTCAGGACTGACGGAACGAGGCGCGAGCTACGATTGATTACGCCCGGCGAGCAGCCGGAGTGCATCCCCACGATGGCGGATTGGGCGGAGCCCGGCCCCAACCGCACCGAAGCCTACCGGGTTTCCTGCCCCCGGCTCAGGCCGGCCCCGCCTGAGCCGCTGCCGCCGGGCTGACCACGAAGCGCCGGTACACCCAGCCCAGCGCGATCAGCGCCAGCCCCAGCCCAAGGAAGCTCAGCACCCGCCAGAGGCCGGTCAGCTCCGCCATGTCCACCAGGAAGGCCTTGCCGATGGTCAGGCCGATGACCGCCAGCGCCGCCAGCCGCAGCGGCTTCGCCCCGGTCCGGATCCCCAGCGCCAGCAGCGCCGCGCCGAAGGCCAGCCAGGCGCCGCTATAGGCCCAGAGCTCGGCGGCCGAGACCTCCTCGAGATCCAGCGCCATCTCCACCGGATGGAAGCGGTGGCGCACCGTCAGCGTCACCCAGATGAAGGCGCCGAGCAGCGCCTGCCCCGCCATCACCTGCGCCAGCCAGGGCGGCGTCGCCCGCCGCGCCGCGAAGCCCGCCAGCACCGCCGGCACCAGGAAGGCCAGCGCCAGCTCGTTGAAGACCGGCCAGGGCCAGAGCGTCTCGCCCGGGACGAAGGCCGGGTTGGCCGCCAGCAGCAGCAGGGAGAAACCGGAAAGGCCGAGGAAGAGCAGCCGCCACCCCCAGCCCAGCACCGCCCGGCCGCCGAGCCGCGCCTCCAGCCCCTGCGCTAGGCTGGCCAGCACGGCCAGCGCCGTCGCCTGCAGCGCCATCTCCCGGAAGCCGAGCGGCGCCTCCGGCACCAGCACGCCGTTACCCATGGCGTGGCGGATCTCCAGCAGCACCAGGGCGGTCAGCAGCGCCAGGGCGCCGCCCTCCAGCACCGCCACCACCGCATCCTCCCGCCGCCGGTCAAAGATCCAGGCAGCCAGGGCGAAGCCGGCGGCCGGTGCGCCATAGGCCGGCAGCAGCCCGTTCAGCAACGGCGTGCTGCCCAGCGCGTATTCGGCGACATTCCAGTTCAGCAGCAGCCGCGCCAGCACCACCAGCGCGACGGCCAGCGCCACAGGACGCAGGGCGGGCAGCCCGGCCCGGCCCTCGATCCAGGCGAGCGGTGGCAGCAGCAGGGCGATGGCCAGGGTCAGCCACTGGTCGCTGAGCAGCATCGCGGCGCCGAGCGCCAGCGCCGCCACCGCCCCGGCGGCATGCGCCCCCGCCCGTGTCGTCGCGCCCTGCCGGGCCGCGCGGGCCGCCCAGCCGGTCAGCGCCGCGGCCAGGACCAGCGCCACCAGCGCCCAGCGCGCATCCAGCGCGAAGCCCCGCACCCGCGCATAGGCGGCGAGCAGCGCCAGCACCGGCACTGCCGCCGGCAGCGCCGCCCAGGCCAGCGGCCGCGCGCTCCGCCCCTCCCGCCAGGCGCCGGCCAGGGCGTGCAGCAGCGCCAGGGCCAGGGCGGCGAAGAGGAAGGGCCGCAGCGCCTCCGGCAGCCAGGGATGGATGGGGAGCATGGCCTGGACCACTCCGGCGACCGTCACCGCCTCCTCCGGCGCCAGCCAGCCCGGCACCGGCCAGAGCAGCAGCGCCAGCAGCCCGGCCAGGGCGGAGAGCCAGGGCAGGGCGGCCAGCCGGGCCTCCCTCCAGGCCCGGGCGATCGCCACCGGGCCTAAGGCCAACACGC
The DNA here is from genome assembly GCF_024178315.1 of Siccirubricoccus soli. Lineage (GTDB taxonomy): Bacteria > Pseudomonadota > Alphaproteobacteria > Acetobacterales > Acetobacteraceae > Siccirubricoccus > Siccirubricoccus soli. The sequence continues at coordinate 7,891 of NZ_JAMZIK010000252.1, forward strand.
CGACGGCCGGCCAGTGGCTCTCCGCCCCCGGCACCAGCAGCAGCGTCACCGCCGCCAGCAGGGCGAAGGGCAGGAAGGCCAGTCGCTGCCCAATCCCCGATTCCAGCGCCGCCCCCGGCAGCAGGAAGAGATGCAGCGCCGCCGCCGCGGGCGCGAAGAGGGCAGGGGCCCAGAGCGCTTCCCCGCCGCCTGCCACCATGCCGCCGGCCAGCACCCAGAGCGCCGCCGCGGCGCTGGCCGCCCAGCCCAGCCATGCCGCCCCCACTTGCCGCAGCACCACCAGCGCGGCGGCGGTGACCGCCAGGAGATAGGCGTAGAGGCCCGGGAGGAAGGGATCCTCGGTTTGCACCGAGGCCGGCGTCAGATAGGCGCCGGCGATGCCGATGGCGGCGACCAGTGGCCCGAAGAGCAGGGCGAGGGCGATGCCCGCCAGTGCCGCTGCCGCCAGCAGGGCGAAGCCGATCAGCGGCGGGACGAGGCCATAGAGCGGTCCCGTGGCATAGGC
>NZ_JAMZIK010000253.1 GCF_024178315.1 Siccirubricoccus soli
GTGGCCCGAAGAGCAGGGCGAGGGCGATGCCCGCCAGTGCCGCTGCCGCCAGCAGGGCGAAGCCGATCAGCGGCGGGACGAGGCCATAGAGCGGTCCCGTGGCATAGGCGGCGCCGAACAGCAGCGCCACGCCGCCCGCCGCCAGCGCCGCCGGCGCCTGGTCCGGCCAGGGGAGGTTCGGCCGCACCGCCTCCGGCAGCCGCCGCAGCCAGAGCGCCCCGGCGACCATGGCCAAGCCCAGCAGCGCCGCCAGCACGCAGCGCGGCAGGGGGCCGAGCCAGCCCTCCTCCACCGCCGTCCGCACCAGGAAGATGCCGGCCAGCAGCAGCGCCCCGGCGCCCAGCCAGACACCCCAGCGCAAGGTCAGCGCCTCCTCCAGCCCCGGACGCGGTGGGGAAGGGGCAGGCGGGGGCGGCGCCTCGGGGGCGGCCGTGCTCGCCGCCACGGCTTCGGCGGGCTCGGCGGCCGGCGGCAGCGCCCAGGGGGAGGGGAGCGGGCCGCTGGGTGCGGCCGGCGC
>NZ_JAMZIK010000254.1 GCF_024178315.1 Siccirubricoccus soli
GCCAGCCCGGCCAGCCGCGCCGCCAGCGGCACACTGGCCAGCGCGCCGGCCGGCACCACCACCGCCAGCGCCACGAAGGCGGCGAGCGTCGCCTGGCTGACCGCCGCCGCCCATTGCACCAGCCAGTGCCGCGGCCCCAGCGCGCCCGCCACCACCAGCCCCGCCGCCCGCAGCGCCAGCATGGCCAGCGCCGTCAGCAGCAGCGCAACCTCAGCCCCGCTCATGCCGCCCCAGCAGGAAGGCGGCCGTCCCGCCCAGCAGCCCCGCCGCCAGGATTCCCCAGGCCGGTGGCAGGAGCAGCGCCAGCGGCGCCGCCGCCACCCCGGCCAGCACCGCCCGCCTTGGCCCGGGCCGCCCCAAATCGTCGGCCATCAGCAGCGCGAAATAGAGCGGGTTGGCGAAGACCAGCGCCGCCAGCGTCGCCGGCCCCAGCAGCGGCGCCGCCCAGAAGCCGAGGCAGGTCGCCAGCCCCGCCACCACCCAGGAGACCAGCGCGAAGCCGAGGAACCAGCCGAGCCTCACCTCCGCCGGCAGGGCCGGCAGCACCCGCATCGCCGCCGCCCAGGGGGTGATGGCGATGAAGGGCAGCGCCAGCCAGCGCCGCACCCTCGGCGGCCCGAGCAGCGGCCCGATCGCCACCGCCATGGGCAGGAAGCGCGCATTGGCCGCCGTCGCCCCCAGCACCGCCGGCAGCACCGGCCCCGCCGCCCCGCCCAGCAGCACCACCTGCCCGGCCATGCCATAGACCAGCAGCGAGGCCCCCAGCGCCCAGCCCAGCCCCAGTCCGCCGGCGGCCACCGCCGCGCCGAAGGCCAGGAAGGTGACACCCATGGCCAGCGCCGGGGCGCCGAAGGCCAGCGCCGCGCCGGCGCGGAAGGAAGCCGAGACCTGCATCGCCGCGATCCTGCCACGCCGGGCGGCGCCTGCGCAGCCCGCCCGCCGCCCTGAGGGCCGGCTTCGGCCGCGGCTCCCGGGGGCGCCGCCATACACGCCGCAAATCGTGCCGATTGAAACTGCGTATTGGGCAGGCGGCGGGGTCCGGGCGCATGGTGCGGCCAACGCGATCTTCCGGAGCTGCCCCGATGTGCCTCTCCCTCAAGGACACTGCCCTCGGTCTCGGCGCCCTGGCCTATTTCACCGGCTTCGTCCTCGCCGTGGAATTCGCCCTGAACCGCCTAGTCTATTGACCCCATCCGCGCCGGCCCTGCCAGGCCGGGCGTGGACTGCCCCTCCCTCGCGCTGCCCCCCTGTGGCGCGAGGGCTGCACCCCCGGCCCGGTGCCTCCCCCTCCTCGGTGCCGGGCCGGGGGTCGCGTTTTTCGCCGGGCGCCCGGCCGAGCGATGCGCGCGACGAATAAGGGCCATCGCGAAGGCGTATTGGGAAGGCGGCGGCGGCAGGCCCATCTCCGCGCCGACGCGAACTGCCGGAGTTTCCTCCCCGATGTGCATCACCCTGAAGGACACCGCCCTCGGCCTGGGCGCCCTGGCCTATTTCATCGCCTTCGTCGTGGCGATGGAGGTGGCGCTGAACCGCCTGGTCTACTGACCCCTCTCCCGGCGACCGAGCGGCCAAGGCCCGGCCCGGCACCCCGCCGGGCCGGGCCTTGTTTTGCCGGGCGCTTCTGTCCCTCCCCCCTCCTGCGCGCGGCGCCCGGGCCTGTTAAGCTGGCCCGGTGTCCGCGACCCTGCCTTTCTGGAAAGCCAAGCCCTTCGACGGCATGACCCGCGCCGAGTGGGAAAGCCTCTGCGACGGCTGCGGCCGCTGCTGCCTGCACAAGCTGCGCGACGAGGATACCGACCGGCTGGCCTTCACCGAGGTCGCCTGCCGGATGCTCGACACCACCTCCTGCCGCTGCAAGGACTATGCGAACCGCAAGCAGCACGTGCCGGATTGCGTGAAGCTCACCCCGGCCAAGGTGGCGCAGGTCGATTGGCTTCCGCCCTCCTGCGCCTATCGGCTGGTGGCCGAGGGCAAGGACCTGGCCTGGTGGCACCCTCTCATCTCCGGCGATCCGGAGACGGTGCACCGCGCCGGCATCTCCGTCCGCGGCCGCGTGGTGCCGGAACGGCAGGCTGGCGCGCTCGAGGATCATGTGGTCCGCTGGCCGGGCCTGATGCCCCGCCCCAAGCCGCCCACCCCGCAAGCCCCAACGCAAGAAGGACCCGCCAGCCCATGAAGGACGCCCTGTTCGGCGGCGTGAACGCCGCCGTCCTCACCGCCATGAAGCCGGACCTCTCGCCCGACCCGGACCGCATGGCGGCACATGCCAAATGGCTGCTGGCCAATGGCTGCAACGGCCTCGGCATCATGGGCACCACGGGCGAGGCCAACAGCTTCGGCCTGCATGAGCGGAAGGCGATCCTCGAAGGGCTGGTCGCCCGCGGCATCCCGGCCTCCGTCATGATGCCCGGCACCGGCTGCGCCAGCCTGACCGACACGGTGGAGCTGACCCTGCACGCCAAGGCGCAGGGCTGCCGCGGCGTCCTCGTCCTGCCGCCCTTCTACTACAAGGGCCCGAGCGATGACGGGCTCTTCGCCTATTTCTCCGAGGTGGTGAACCGGGTCGGCGGCGGCATCGCCATCTACCTCTACCACTTCCCGCAGCAGAGCGCGGTGCCCTTCAGCCTCGACCTGATCGGCCGGCTGCTGCAGGCCTTCCCCGGCGTGATCAAGGGGGTGAAGGACAGCAGCGGCGTCTATGCCAACATGAAGGCGATGGCCGAGAATTTCGCCAAGGACGGGTTCGAGGTCTATTCCGGCTCCGACGAGTTCCTGCAGCAGATGCTGGCCGATGGCGGCGCCGGCTGCATCACCGCCGCCTCCAACGCCAACAGTCATTGGGGCGGCATCGTCTATGCGCAGCGCACCGGGGCGGAGGCCGACAAGGCCCAGGCCATGCTGACGGCGACGCGGCGCGCCGCCACCTCCGTGCCGCTGATCCCCGGCCTGCGCGAGATCATCGCGCGCAGCACGGGCGATGATGGCTGGCGCACCATCCGCCCGCCGCATCTGAAGCTGGACCCGGCGCAGGCCGAGGCGGTCTGGACGGCCTGGCAGGCGGCGGGCGCGCTGCCGTTGCCGGGGCTCGGCGTGAAGGCGGCAGCCGAGTAGCGGCATCGAGGGAGGCTCTGCCTCCCTCGAACTCCCTCCGCCAAAGGCCGAAGGGCCTTTGGAAACCATGAATTCGCCATCCGGGATGGAACGGCCGCTCGCCAGTAGTCGGAGAGAGATCCATGAGCACCGAACCCCTGCGCTGCCGGGAACCGGCGACCAGCACCCTCCAGGTGGAGGACGAGCATGTCCGCGTCACCCGCTGGGACTTCAACCCGGGTGCCGAGACCGGCTGGCACCGGCATGGCTGGTACTATGTCGTCGTCCCGGTGCATGACGGGACCCTGACGCTCGAGCTGCCGGGCGGCCAGACCATGGTCGCGGAGCTCAAGGCCGGCGTCGCCTATTCCCGCCTCGCCGGGACCGAGCACAACGTGGTCAATACCGGCACCGCCCCGCTCTCCTTCGTCGAGACCGAGCTGAAGGGCCTGCCGGGCTGACTGCCCCGGAGGCTGCTGCGCAGCCTCCGCAGTGGCCCCAGAGGGGGGCTGCCTTGCCTGCATCCATCCGCGAAGCCACGCCGGGCACCCCTCCGGCATGGCGGCAGCCCCATGGCGGGCGTTTTTGATGCGTCGCACAACAACCAGTGGTTGATATTGGCGCTTGTTTCGCTCGCAGGCGTCGCAAGCGGTTGCTGCCGCCCCCGCCGCCGGTCCATGGTCAGGCCATGGACCAGATTGATGCCGAACCGATCTCCCTGGCCAGCGGCCAGCCCTGCCCGGTGCGCTGGCGCCGGTCCCGCCGCGCCCGGCGCGTCTCCATCCGCATCGACCTGCGCGCCGGGGCGGTGGTCGTCACCCTGCCGCCCCGCGCCCGGCGCCGCGCCGGCATGGCCCTGCTCACCACCCATGCCGCCTGGGTCATGGGCCGGCTCGCCGCCCTCGCCCCGCATACCCCGCTGGAAGCGGGGGCGGAGATCCCGCTCGGCGGCCTGCTGCATACCGTCAGCCACCTGCCCGAGGCCGCGGGCGAGGTCGCCCTGGCCCCCGGCGCCATCCTGGTGCCGGGCGAGGCCGCAACCCTCGCCCCCCGCCTCGCCGCCTTCCTGAAGGCGGAGGCCGGGCGGCGCATCCGCGTGCTCGTCGCCGGCCATGCCGCCCTGCTCGGCGTGACGCCGCGGGCCATCCGGCTGAAGGACACCCGCAGCCGCTGGGGAAGCTGCGCCCCGGACGGGACGCTGGCCTTCTCCTGGCGCCTCGTCATGGCCCCGGACTGGGTGCTGGACTATGTGGTGGCGCATGAGGTCGCCCACCTGAAGGAGCTGAACCACGGCGCCCGCTTCTGGGCGCATGTCGCCCGCCTCACCCCGCATCGCGATGCGGCGGTGGCATGGCTGCGGGAGAACGGGCCGTCGCTGCTCCGCGTCGGCTAGAGCAGATCGCGTTCAGATGGAATCATCTGAACGCGTGAAGATGCTCGCAAAACAACGCCCTAGAGCATGCTGCGTGAGCGCAAGCGAACGCAGCATGCTCTAGGGCGTGCCTGTCCGGGGCGCGCGCACCGGAAGCCCTGTCACGCAACCGGGACAGCGCCGAAGCGCGGGATGCCCGACGCCGCGCGCATCGCGTCCCGCGGCAGGACCGCCCGAGGCCCGAGCCCGGGATGCGCGGCGCAGGCGGGCGGCCGGGGCCGGACGCTTCCGGCTGCGGCTCCTGGAGGAAGGCGCGCGGCCGTCCGCGCCCGGCATCCGGTGGGGGTGCCGCTACCGCGGCAGGAACCCCACCGCGCGCTCCACCTCCTCGACGATCGGCGTGGCGATCGCCGCCGCCCGGTCCGCGCCGTGGCGCAGCGCGCCCTCCAGCGCGGCGGGGTCGCCCAGCAGCCGCGACATCTCCGCCTGGATCGGCGAGAGATGCGCCACCAGCGCCTCGCATAGCACCTCCTTGAAGGCGCCGAAGCCCTTGCCGCCATGCTCGCGCAGCACGTTCTCCGGCAGCGTCCCGGTGACGGCGGCGAGGATGCCCACCAGGTTCCGCGCCTCCGGCCGCGCCTCCAGCCCGTTCACATGCTCGGGCAGCGGCTCCGGGTCGGTCTTCGCGCGGCGGATCTTCAGCGCGATGGCATCCGCATCATCCGTCAGGTTGATGCGCGACTGGTCGGAAGGGTCCGACTTCGACATCTTCTTGGTGCCGTCGCGCAGGCTCATCACCCGCGCCGCGACGCCCTGGATCAGCGGCTCGATCCGCGGGAAGAAATCCGGCACGCCGTAATCGTGGTTGAACTTCTCGGCGATGTCGTTGGCCAGTTCCAGGTGCTGCTTCTGGTCGTCGCCCACCGGCACCAGCGTCGCCTTGTAGGCCAGGATGTCGGCGGCCATCAGGTTCGGGTACACGTAGAGGCCGGCGCTCGCCGCCTCCCGGTCCTTGCCCGCCTTGTCCTTGAACTGCGTCATCCGGTTCAGCCAGCCGAGCCGGGCGACGCAATTGAAGATCCAGGCGAGGCGGGCATGCGCCAGCACATGGCTCTGCACGAAGAGAATGCAGCGCTTCGGATCCAGCCCGCAGGCGATCAGCGCCGCCGCCATCTCCCGCGTCTGCGCCGCGAGCTGCTTCGGCTCCTGCCACACCGTGATGGCGTGCAGATCGACCACGCAATAGATCGCGTCATGGGTCTCCTGCAGCGGCACCCAATTGCGGATGGCGCCAAGGTAGTTGCCGAGGGTCGGGATGCCCGAGGGCTGGATGCCGGAGAAGACGCGCTGCATGGGGGTGGAGACCATCCAGTTGTTGGGGTCCGGCGGTGTCCCCCTTCCGGGCCGGGAGGTCAAGCGGCCCGGGCCCGCCGCCGGCGGCGCAGCAGCGCCTTCAGCTCCGCCCAGGAGAGGGCGCCGAGGGCGAAGCCGGTGGCGAAATAGCCGCCCGCGCCCGCCCCGATGAGCAGCGCCAGCGCCAGGTAGCGCCAGAGCCCGGTGGCGGGGAAGAGCAGCGCGCCGAGGGCGAGGATCGCCGCCCCCATCAGCAGCGCCGCCAGCAGCAGCCGCGGCGCCCGGCGGCGCAGCCGGCGATCTGCCAGGAAATGCCCCCGCCGCCGCAACAGCCAGGCCAGCGCCAGCGCATTCGCCCAGGCCGAGAGCGCGGTGGCGAGCGCCACGCCGACATGCAGCAGGAAGGGGGTGAGCAGCAGGTTGAGGGTGAGGTTCAGCGCCACGGCGCAGAGCCCGACCTTCACCGGCGTCGCCGTGTCCCCGCGGGCGAAGAAGCCGGGGGCGAAGATCTTCACCAGCACATAGGCCGGCAGGCCGATGGCATAGGCGGCAAGCGCCGCGGCGGTGGCGTGCGCCGCCTCCGCCCCGAAGGCGCCGCGGACGAAGAGCACCTGGACGATCGGCACCGCCGCCGCCGCCTGGCCGATGGCGGCCGGCAGGCAGAGCAGCAGGGCCAGCTCCACCGCCCGGTTCATGGTGCGGTGGGCGGAGAGGCTCTCCCCCGCCCGTACCTGGCGGGAGAGCAGCGGCAGCATGGCGGTGCCGAGCGCCGCGCCGATGACGCCAAGGGGAAGCTGCCCCACCCGGTCCGCATAGTTCAGATAGGCGAAGCTGCCGGCCGGCAGGAAGCTGGCGATGAAGATGTCGAAGACCAGGTTGAGCTGGGTGGCGCTGGCGCCGATGACGCCCGGGATCATGCGCCGCAGCACCTCCCGCACCTCCGGCGCCAGGCTGGGCGGGCGCAGGATGTTCAGCGCCATGCCGGCCCGCGCCGCGGCGAAGAGCACGAGGCCGAGCTGCACCACGCCGGAGAGGGTGACGCCCCAGGCCAGGGCATGCGCCGGCGTCGCCACGAAGGGCGTGAGGAAGAGCAGCGCCGACATCGAGAGCAGGTTGAAGAAGATCGGCGCCGCCGCCGCGGCGGCGAAGCGGTCCAACCCGTTCAGCACGCCGGAGACGAGGGCGGTGAGGCAGATGAACAGGAGATAGGGAAAGGTGATGCGCGTCAGCTCCACCGCCAGGCCGAGCTTCATCGGGTCGCCGATGAAGCCGGGGGCGAGGACGCGCATGAGCTGTGGCATGAAGAGGATGCCGAGCACCACCATCAGGCTGAGCCAGAGCGCCATGATGGCCGCCATGCGCTCCGCCAGTTGCTGCGCGACGCGCGGGCCCTGCACCGCCAGGGTGCCGGCGAAGGCGGGGACGAAGGCGGCGTTGAAGGCGCCCTCCCCGAACAGGCGGCGAAACAGGTTGGGCAGCTTGAGGGCGACGAAGAAGGCATCGGCCAGGGGGCTGGCGCCCAGGGTCGCGGCGATCAGCATGTCGCGCGCAAAGCCGAGGATACGGCTGGCCATGGTCCAGCCGCCGACGGTGAGGACGCCTCTGAGCATCGGGCGCGTCTAGCAGGGTCGGCCGGGGTTGCCGAGAGGGGCTGGGGAAAGCGTGAGTCCGGCGGCTCACGGCGTGGCGGGGGCGGGGCCCCCGGCGCCGGCAGAGGGGCGCTGCCGCTCTGCACCCCCCGCCAAGGGCCGAAGGGCCCTTGGAACCCTTGAGTTGGGCATCACGCCGGCTCCATCCAGCGCGCCAGGCGGGCGCGGCCGGCGGCGAAGCGGTGCATGTCGTGCAGCAGGCGCCAGATGGCGCGGGGCGGGTGCCAAAGGCGGTGGAGCATGGCTGCCGCGAAGCGCTGGAGGATGGGGGTGTAGAT
>NZ_JAMZIK010000255.1 GCF_024178315.1 Siccirubricoccus soli
CGCGGCCGACCCGCCCGCGCCGCCGCGGCCGGTGCCGCGCGCCGCCACCGCGCGGCAGCGCCTCGGCCTCGCGCTTGGCGTCGCCATCTTCCTGCTCGGCGCGATCTGGCTGTTCTCCGCCATATTGACGCCCTTCGTCCTGGCCGCGGTCATCGCCTATTTCCTCGACCCGCCAGCCAGCGGGCTGGTGCGGCTGGGGGTGGGGCGGGGGATTTCCGCCCTGGCGATGATCCTCGCCCTGGTCGGGGTGGCGCTGCTCTGCGTGCTGCTGCTCTATCCGGTGCTGATCGCCCAGGTCTCCATCCTGCTGCAGCGGCTGCCGAGCTACGTGCTCGGCGCCGGCGCCGCGGTGCGGGAGGCGCTGGTGGCGCTGGCCATGCGGCTGGGGCCGGATGTGGTGGATGCCAGGCTGCAGGATCTGGCGGTGGGGCAGGCGGGGGCGATCATCTCCTGGCTCGGCACCTCCCTCGCCCGGCTGCTGGGCGGGGGCGTCGCCATCTTCAACGTCTTCACCCTGGTGACGGTGACGCCGGTGGTGGCCTTCTACCTGCTCAGGGACTGGCCGCGCATCGTGCTGCGGCTGGATGCCTGGCTGCCGCGCCGCTCCGCCGCCACGCTGCGGCAGATGGCGCGGGACACCGACCGGCTGCTCTCCGCCTGGCTGCGCGGGCAGCTGCTCTGCTGCGCGCTGCTGGCGGTCTACTACGCCACGGCGCTGTCGCTCATCGGGCTGGAGCTCGGCCTGACGGTCGGGCTGATGTCCGGCATCCTCTCCTTCATCCCCTATATCGGCTCCATCACCGGGCTGGTGACGGCGCTGGCCCTGGCGCTGGCGCAATACGGCACCTGGAACGGGGTGCTGGTGGTGCTGGCGATCTTCGTGACCGGGCAGGTGGTGGAGGGCTACATCATCTATCCCCGCCTGCTGGGGGACCGGGTGGAGCTGCACGCGGTGTGGGTGATCTTCGCGCTCTTCGCCGGCGGCGTTGCCTTCGGCTTCCTCGGCGTGCTGCTGGCGGTGCCGCTGGCGGCGGTGGTGGGGGTGATCGCGCGATACTGGCTGCGGCGGTACCTGGAGAGTCCGCTCTATCTGGATCCGCCAAGGACGGGGTGAGGGGCCGCGGATCCCCATGGGCGGGCCGGGACGGGCCCCCGGCCCGGTTTGGGTTTGCCGAGCGGACCGCCGGGCCCGAAACTCACGGCCCCTTCCTGCCGTCGAGGCCGATGACCGCCACCGCCCGTCAGCTCGCCCTGCCGCTCCGCCTGCCGCCCCCTTCCCCCGGGGCGCTGCTGGAGGATTCGAGCAATGCCGAGGCCCTGGCCTGGCTCGCCCGCCCCGGCGCCTGGCCGCTGCACCGCCTCGCCCTCCATGGCCCCGCCGCCACCGGCAAGTCCCACATGCTGGCGGAATTCGCCGCCCGCCACGCCTGGCCCGCCCTGGACGGCCCCGCCCTGCGCGGCCTGCCGGAGGTGCCGGAAGGCCCCGGCCTCGCCGTGGATGATGCCGATTGCGCCGCCGACGAGGCCGCGCTGTTCCACCTGCTGAACATCTGTGCCGAGCGCCGCCAGGCGGTGCTGCTGGCCGGCCGCGCGCCGCCCGCCCGCTGGCCGGTGGCGCTGCCGGACCTCGCCAGCCGGCTGCGGGCCATCACCGCGGTCGGGGTGCAGCCGCCCTCGGATGCCTTGCTCGCGGCCCTGCTGCGCAAGCATTTCGCGGCGCGGCAGCTCCGCGTCGATCCCGGCGTGCAGGAATGGCTGCTGCTGCGCCTGCCGCGGGAAGCGGCGGCGATGGCCGAAGCGGCGGCACGGCTCGACAAGGCGGCGCTGGCCGCCGGCGGCGCCGTCACCCGGCCGCTGGCCCGCGCCGCGCTCGGCGACTGGCTCGGCCTCGATCCAGCGCCCACGGATGACGTTTCGATGGCGATGGAGGAGGCGGCCTCGCCGCCAACCCCCCGGCTGCTATAGGGTTCCCCCGGCTGTTATAGGGTTCGGATGATGACGCCTCTCGACCTCCATCCCGCCGCCGTCGAGACCGCCGACTCCGCCCCGCCCGGAGCGCCGGAGCGCTTCATCAATCGCGAGCTTTCCTGGCTCGACTTCAACATGCGGGTGCTGGAGGAGGCGGCGAATCCCGCCCACCCGCTGCTGGAGCGGCTGCGCTTCGTCGCGATCTCCGCCTCCAACCTCGACGAATTCTACTCCGTCCGCGTCGCCGGGCTGATCGGCCAGGACCGCGCTGGCATCGCCAGCCCGGCGCCGGACGGCCGCACCCCGGCACAGCAGCTCACCGCCATCCATGACCGCGCCGAGGCGCTGATCGAGGCGCAGCAGGAGGAATGGCAGACCCTCTCCGGCCTGCTGCGGGAGGCCGGGCTCGCGGTCTGCGCGCCGGAGGAACTGACCGAGGCCGACCACGCTTGGCTCGCCGCCTGGTTCGATGAGCGGGTCTTCCCGGTGCTGACGCCGCTCGCCGTGGACCCGGCGCATCCCTTCCCCTTCATCCAGAACCTCGCGCTCTGCATGGCGCTGAAGCTGGTGCGGGAGGAGGATGGCGGCACCATGCGCGCGCTGCTGCCGCTGCCGCCGCAGATCGAGCGCTTCATCCGCCTGCCGGTGCAGGAGGGGCAGCCCGGCATCCGCTTCGTGGTGCTGGAGGACCTCATCACCCTCAGCCTGCGCCGCCTCTTCCCCGGCTTCATCCCGGCGGAGCAGGGGCTGTTCCGGCTGATCCGCGACACCGATGTGGAATTCGAGGAGGAGGCGGAGGACCTCGTCCGCAGCTACGAGACGGCGCTCAAGCGCCGCCGCCGCGGCCGCGCGATAAGGCTGAGCGTGACCAGCGCGACGCCGCCCGACATGGTGGATTTCGTCGCCGAGGAGCTGAGCGCCGACCGCAGCAACATCTTCGTGGTGGACGGGCTGCTGGGGATGGACGCGCTGACCCAGCTCATCGTCGATGACCGGCCGGACCTGCTCTTCACCCCCTACACGCCGCGCTTCCCGGAGCGCATCCTGGATTACGGCGGCGACTGCTTCGCGGCGATCCGGGCGAAGGACATCGTCGTCCACCACCCCTATGAATCCTTCGACGTCGTGGTGCAGTTCCTGCGCCAGGCGGCGCGCGATCCCAATGTGGTCGCGATCAAGCAGACCCTCTACCGCACCAGCCGCGAAAGCCCGATCGCCCGCGCCCTGATCGAGGCGGCCGAGGCGGGGAAGAGCGTCACCGGCGTCATCGAGATCAAGGCCCGCTTCGACGAGGAGCGGAACATCGCCCTGTCGCGGGAGCTGGAGGCGGCCGGCGTGCAGGTGGTGTTCGGCTTCGTCGAGCTGAAGACCCATGCCAAGGTCAGCCTGGTGGTGCGGCGGGAAGGCGGGGCGCTGCGCTCCTACGCGCATTTCGGCACGGGCAACTACCACCCGATCACCGCGCGCATCTACACCGACCTCTCCTTCTTCACCGCCGACCCGGCGCTGACCGCCGATGCGGCGCGGCTGTTCAACTACATGACCGGCTATGCGCGGCCGGCGGAGATGACGAGCCTCGCCTTCTCCCCGCTGACGATCCGGCCGACGCTGCTCGGGCTGATCGAGCAGGAGATCGGCTTCGCGCGGGAGGGCAAGCCGGCCGGCATCTGGCTGAAGATGAACAGCCTGGTGGACACCCAGCTCATCGACGCGCTCTACCGCGCCAGCCAGGCGGGGGTGCGGATCGAATGCGTGGTGCGCGGCATCTGTTGCCTGCGGCCGGGCGTTGTGGGGCTTTCCGACAACATCCGGGTGAAATCCATCGTCGGCCGCTTCCTGGAACATTCCCGCATCTACGTCTTCGGCAACGGCCACCGCCTGCCCAGCCGGCGGGCGCGGGTCTATATCTCCTCCGCCGACTGGATGGCGCGGAACATGGACTGGCGGGTGGAGACGATGGTGCCGGTGGAGAACCCGACCGTGCATGCGCAGATCCTTGACCAGATCATGGTGGTGAACCTGAAGGACACGGCGCAGAGCTGGCAGCTGCAGCCGGATGGCACCTGGCAGCGGCTGCAGCCCGGGCTGCAGCCGGTCTCCGCCCATGCCTATTTCATGACCAACCCCTCCCTCTCCGGCCGCGGCAGCGCGCTGCACCGCGCGGCGCGCGCCAGCGGCGCCCCCCGGCGGGCAAGGCCCGACCGCATCGCGCAGGATTGACCGCTTGCCGCTTCCCTATCGTCCCGAGTCCCCGCCCCCCCGCTGCGGCGTCGTCGATCTCGGTTCCAACTCCGTCCGCCTCGTCGTCTTCGAGGGGCGCGGGCGGAACCCGCAGGCCATCTTCAACGAGAAGGCAGTCCTCGGCCTCGGCCGCGGGCTGCAGAACACGGGGCGGCTGAACGAGGAGGCCATCGGCCCGGCGCTGACCGTGCTCGGCCGCTACCACGCGGTGGCCCGGGCGATGCAGGCGGCGCCGCTCGAGGTGGTGGCGACGGCGGCGGTGCGGGATGCCAGCAACGGCGCCGAATTCGTCGCGGCGCTGGAGCGGCGCATGCCCGGCGTGCCGATCCGCATCCTGACCGGGGAGGAGGAGGGACGGCTCTCCGCCGCCGGCGTGCTGCTGGGCTTCCCCCGCGCGGACGGCATCCTCGGCGATCTCGGCGGCGGCAGCCTGGAGCTGGTGCGGCTGGATGCGGGGCAGGTGCGTCAGGCGGCGTCCCTGCCGATCGGCGCCATCCGCCTGGCGGAGCGCGCGGGCGGCGACACGGCGCGGGCGCGGGCGATCGCCGAGCAGGAACTCGCGCAGCAGCCCTGGCTGGCGGAGGGCGGCGGGCGCGACCTCTACCTCGTCGGCGGCGCCTGGCGGGCGCTGGCCCGGATGCATATCGCCCAGACCGGCTACCCGCTGGCCATCGTCCACCACTACGTGCTGCGGCGGGAGGAGGCGCGAGACCTTGCCGGCGTCGTCATGGCGGCGTCGCGGCGGGTGCTGGAACGCATGGCGGGGGCGCCGCTGAAGCGGGTGGGGGATCTGCCCTTCGCCGCCGTCGCGCTGCGCCGGCTGCTGCGCGCCACGGGGGCGGCGCGGGTGGTGTTCTCGGCGAACGGGCTGCGGGAAGGCTGGTATGCCAGGCTGCTGCCGCCCGAGGTGCGGGAGGCCGACCCGCTGCTGACCGCGGCGCGGGAGCTGGCTCAGGGCTGGGGGCGCGACGAGGGGCTGCCGCCTGCCCTGCTCGCCTGGACCGACCCGCTCTTCCCCGAGCCGGACGGGCCGGCCCGGGCGCTGCGCGAGGCGGCCTGCTGGATTTCCGACATCGGCAGCCACGACCACCCGGAATACCGGGCGGAGCAGGCTTTCCTCCGCATCCTGCGCCAGCATGGGGCAGGACTCGACCACCATGCCCGCGCCTTCCTCGCCCTGGTGGCGGCGCTGCGCTACGAGGCGGAGCCGGGCAGCCCCTTCCTGGCCCCGACGCGGGTGCTGCTGGACGTGGCGACGATCCGCCGGGCGGAGGCGCTGGGGGCGGCGCTGCGCCTGGCCTACACCCTCTGCGGCGGCACGCCCGCGTTGCTGGCCGGCACCGCGCTGGAGCGCCGCGGCAGCCGGTTGGTGCTGCGGCTGCAGGAGGGCAGCGGCGTCTTCGCCGGCGAATCCGTGCTGCGCCGGGTGGAGGCGCTGGGGGCGGCGCTGGGGCTGGAGGCGGTGGTGGAGGTGGCGGGGTGAACAACAGGCCATGAGGGGCAACGCCGGATCGGCGGCGTCGCCTGGGCGGATATCCTGCTCGGGAAAGCGACCTGTCCGGAGCAGCGTGATCTGCATCACGGAATGTGCGACAACTGACATTGCGAGATCCCCGAGGGCGTCGGCCTTGATGACCGGCCCGGGGAGGCAAGCATGTCCACCACGACCTTCGACAAAGCGGCGCTGCCAGCCGAGGAAGGGGCTGCCGGCAGGATGGCCCCTGCCAAGCCGGGCGGCGAGGGCAAGGGCTGGGACCGGATCCGCCGGTTGTGGCGGGGCGCCGAGGCAACGCCAAGGCCTGAGCGAAGGCCCCTGAATCCCCTGGAATACGTCCGGGAGCTGCAGGCCGATCTGGCGGTGCTGACCCGGCACACCGCTCGCCGCTCCGATCGCGGCTTCCTTGCCGAGGGGGAGGCCACCTCGGCGACCATGCCCGCGGCCCCCTGCCTTCCACCTTGCAATGCGCAGCTGGCGGAACTGCTGCTCGAGAAACCTGAGGAATTGGTGACTGACGCCGGCCGCGTGGCGCGCCTGGTGCAGCAGATCGACCTGCTGTCCAGTCAGGTACGGCCCGCGAATGTCAGCACCATTCGCCTGACCTGCGCCTATGTCGGCACCAATGAATGCGGTGACCTACCGGACGAAATCCACCAGGAGGCCCGACGGCTGAAACGGTGGATGGGAGTGATCGCGCTGATCGGCACGGTCGCCCTGTTCTTCGCCGTCTGCCTGCTGGTGCATACCGGCAATGGCCGCAACATGCTGAAGGAGCTGGCGGCGCAGAAGGCCGCGCAGGGAGTGGCCTGGGGCCAGGTGGAGGCAGCGCAGCGCAGCGGGCCGGGCGGCTCCCAGCCCGGCGCCGGCGTCAGCGACCCTTGCTCATCCGGGGCAGCCCTCCCGCCCGGGCCCTTGGCCAGCGCCTGCGCCACATGGCTGGAAACGGACCAGAAGCTGAAGGTCACCCATGAACGGCTGCGCCAATGGAATGAGAGCACGCAGCGCCTCGGCAGGTGGTGGATCTTCCGCTGGGTTGCCCCCCGCAAGCCGAGCAACCCGCCGCAGGGCTGGCCGGTCTCGGACGTGCGTGTAGGGGCTGGCCTCTATGCCCTTTCCGGCTTCGTCCTGCCCATGCTGCTCGGGCTGGTTGGCGCCTGTGCCTATGTCTATCAGCGGATCAACCAGAAGATCGAGGAATGGACGCTGGAGGCGCGGGACAAGTGGCAGTCCGGCCTCAGGGTGCTGCTGGGCCTGACGCTGGGCGGGCTGGTCGGCGCCCTGTTCACCTCGGGCGAGTCGGTGCAGATGCAGGGCGGGGTCACGCTCTCCCTGGCCGCGATCGCCTTCTTCGTGGGCTATGCGGTGCAGGTGGTCTTCACCCTGTTCGACGCGATCATCCGACCGGTCGCCGACCGATTGAAAGGCCTGTTCGGCGCGTCTCGCGGGACGGTGTGACACTTGGCCCGGAACGTCCCGAAGTTCCGGGCCAGGCATCTCCCGCGGTTGGTGTGGCGGGGCCGGCCGCGCCCTGTCGGCCGATCCTGCTCACCCCGCCCGTGGCCCCTGCACCAGCACGCCGCACCAGCCCGGGCCGCGATAGGTCTCGTAGCCAGAGGGCGGTGGAAGGCGATGGTCCGCCCGCCCCGCCGCATCCCGGATGGCGCGGACCTTGCCGGCGGCGATGGCGGCGGCCTGGTCGGCTAGGGCATGCTGCGTTCGCTTGCGCTCACGCCGCACGCTCTAGGGTCTGTTGAGGTTTAGCGGGAGTGGATGACGGCGGCGGCGAGGTGGATCATGGCTGAGAAGCTGTGGTCGGTCTTGTCGCTGCGCATGGCGATGCGCTTGAACTCCTTGAGCTTGCAGAAGAAGTTCTCGATCAGGTGCCGCCACATGTAGACCGCGGCG
>NZ_JAMZIK010000256.1 GCF_024178315.1 Siccirubricoccus soli
CGGCGCCGTCCAGCCCAGCGCCGCCAGGGCCTCGGCCAGCACGGCCTGGGCCTCCGGCGCCGGCGCCTCGGCCAGGAGTCCGGCCAGCCGCGCCGCCAGGGCCCTGGCCGGCCGCATGGCCGAGCTCGCGGCCCCGCCCTCGCTCATCCCTGGTCCCCCCGCCCGGCGCGCTGCCTGCCTGTTCCGCCTCAGCCATTATAGCAGTCCCGGTTCGGCGTTTCATGGACCGGCAAGGAAGCCGGGCTACAGCCTCTGCCCAAGGGCGGAAACGGCCGGCGGCAATGCGCTGCCGGTCGAGTTCGCTTGACAGCATGCAACCCATAGGCAAGCGTGCCGCAACAGCAGGGCATCTTAGAAATGACTTCGGAACGGCGCCGAAACCCTTGGCGATGCCGGCATTTTTGCGATGCGGTAAAGCCCGGCCAGGCGTCGCTGCGTCGCCGCATCGGCGCTGCACCCGCCGCCGCCACCCGGAGTCGTCCCGCCCTGGCTCCCTCGCCCCACGCCTTCGCGGAGACCTTGCCGCATGAATGACGCCGTTGCGGATGCCGAGACGCGCAGCCCTGCCGCCACCGCGAGAAGCCTCGCCGCCGGCATCGAGAGGGTGGAGCTGGGCGACGGCTTCCTGCTGCTCGCCGGCTGGGCGGCGGCGCCGCCGCCGCTGCGGCTGAGCCTCGGCGACGGGCCCAGCCTGCCGCTGAACGGCCTCTTCCCCCGGCCCGACCTGGCGGAGGAGGACGGGCCGGAGCCGCTCGGCTTCGCCACCGACCTGCGGCTGCCGCCGGACGGGCTGGAGGGGCTCGGCCTCTCCCTCAGCAACGCCCAGGGGCTGCTGCTCGGCGCCCGGCTGGAGGAGCTGCCGCGGGTGGCATTCCAGCCGCGCGGCCATCTCGACCACGTCTCTCCGGAAAGGCTGGCGGGCTGGGTCTTCAACCCGGCGCTCTGGCATGGCGGGGCCGAGGCGGCGCGGGTGGAACTGGTCATCGATGGCGAGCACCGTCTGCGGCTGCCGCTGAACTGCCAGCGTCCGGACCTGCCCTTCTGCGCCGCCCAGACCGGCCGGATGCTCGGCTTCGAGATCGGGATCGCCGAGCTCGCCTCCCTGATGGCCCGGGCGCGGCTGCGGCGCGACCTGCTGGGCGGGGCGCATGACTACGTGCTGCTGACCGGCGATGCCGTGGTCGGCAGCATCCGGCGCGGCCAGGGCCGGGTGGTCCTGCGCAGCCAGCGCCGCGCGGCGGCACCGGAGCCGCCGCCCGAGCCGCCCGTCGCTGCCGCGCCGCCGCCGCCCGAGCCGGCGCCGAGCGCCGAACCCCAGGGCTATGTGGATTTCTGCGGCCCCGTCCCCGCCCTCGGCGGCTGGATGTTCGGCGGCTGGGCCCGGCTCGG
>NZ_JAMZIK010000257.1 GCF_024178315.1 Siccirubricoccus soli
GAGCGCCGAACCCCAGGGCTATGTGGATTTCTGCGGCCCCGTCCCCGCCCTCGGCGGCTGGATGTTCGGCGGCTGGGCCCGGCTCGGCACGCTGGGCGCGCTCGAGACCTGCTTCGCCACGGCCCTCTTCGAGGGCGAGGCGGTGGAGGGCGAGGCGGTGCTCGGCCGCTACCCGCGGCCGGATGTGGAAGGGCTGGGGGAGGGCTTCATCGCCTTCCTCCCCGGGCTGCCGCCGCCCGAGGCCGGCAGCTTCGGCAACCTCGTCTTCGGCGTGGAACGGCAGCACCGGCTGGTGCGCTCGGTTGGCGCCCGGCAGCCGGAGCCGATCGAGCTGCTCGGCATGGTCCGCAGCCTGCTCGCCGCGGCGCCCAGTGCCGGCGTCAGCCAGGGCGCGCTCACCCGGGTGCTCTCGCGCCCGATCTACGAGGGGGTGGAGACCATCTCCCGCCTCCCCGTGCCGCTGCATCTCGAGGTCGACTCGCTGCTGGTCGCGCCGGGGGCGGGGCTGGTGCTGATCGGTTGGTTCCTCGACCCCGGCCGCGCGGTGAAGAGCATCCGGCTGCGCAACCGCGGTCGGCTCTCCGCACCGCTCTCCGAGGCCTGGATCGCGACCGAGCGGCACGACATCCGCGAGGCCTTCGCGCCGAAATACGGGCAGCTCTCCGAACGCCCCGGCTATGTCGCCTACATCGCCACGGAGACGGCGGATCTGCGCGAGGCGCATCTCGAGATCGAGCTGCAGGACGGCAGCATCGCCTTCCGCCCGCTGCCGCCGGCCGGCGAAGGCGGCGTGCCCGCCATCCGCCGCCTGCTGAACGGGCTGGAGCTGGCGCCGGACGAGGTGGTCGCGCTCTGCGACAAGGTGCTCGGGCCGCCGGTCGTCGCGCTGAACCGCGCCCGCCTCGCCGCCGCCCCGGCCGGCGTCGAGGTGGTGGTGGGCGACCCGCCGGCCGAGCCGCGCTGCTCCCTTATCATCCCGCTCTACGGCCGCATCGACTACCTGATGTACCAGTGCGCCCTGTTCTCCGAATGGGGACTGCCGGCGGACGAGCTGATCTATGTGCTGGACGACCCGCCGAAGAAGGCGGAGCTGATGAACCTCGCCCGCTCCGTCTACCGGCGCTTTGGCATCCCGCTCCGCCTCCTGCTGCTGCCGCAGAATCTCGGCTATGCGCCGGCCAACAATGCCGGCTTGGCCATCGCCCGCGGCAAGTACATCTGCTTCCTCAACTCCGACGTCATGCCGCAGGACGGCACCTGGCTGGACCGGCTGACCGGCCGGCTGGAGGAGGACCCGGCGCTCGGCGTCGCCGGCGCGCTGCTGCTGTTCGAGGACGGCACGGTGCAGCATTCGGGCATCGAATTCGCCCGGCTGCCGCAGCTCGGCAATTTCCCCTTCGCCCTGCATCCGGGCAAGGGCCGCATGCGCGGGCCGAGCCGCGGCCTGCACCGGGAGGAGGCAGTGACCGGCGCCTGCATGGTGCTGCGCCGCGACCTCGCCCAGCAGCTCGGCGGCTTCGACCAGGATTACGTGGTGGGCGATTTCGAGGACACGGATCTCTGCTTCCGCATCCGCGACCTGGGCTACCATTGCGCGGTGGATGACGACGCCGTGCTCTGGCACCTCGAGCGCCAGTCCCAGGGCGCGCCGGGCAACAATTGGCGCCACAACCTGACCCTGGTGAATGCCTGGACCTTCGCCCGCCGCTGGGGCGACCGCTTCCCCGATGCGGCACCGCCCTCCGGCGGCGCCGTCCTTCGCCTGTCCTGACGAGCCGCGCGAGAGCCAAGGCATGAGCCAGACCACCACCCGTCGCCGCGCCGCCACGCGGCCCGCAGCGAAGCCCGCCGCCACCGAGGCAGCCCCCGGCGCGCCCGCCGTGGTGACGCCGGCGAAGAAGCTGCGCGTCCTCACCATGTCGCACATGGACCCGCGGGTCTCCCGCGGCGGCGCCGAGATCGCGGCCTTCCAGCTCTACACCAAGCTGCAGGCCGACCCGAATGTGGAGGCCTTCTTCCTCGCCGCCGCGCCGGGGCGCATCGGCGAGCGGCTCGGTGTGCGGCTGACCCAGCCCTTCGGGCCGAATGAATGGGTCTATGTCGGCCATGGCTTCGACCATGGCATCCACGCCAATGGCGACCCGGAATTCCCGCCGGAATTCCTCGAGCTGCTGGCGAACATCCAGCCCGACGTGGTGCATCTGCACCACTATACGAATTTCGGGGTGGAGGCGCTGCTGCACATCCGCCGCGCCGTGCCGCAGGCGAAGATCGTGCTGACGCTGCACGAGTATCTGGCCATCTGCAACCATTTCGGCCAGATGGTGAAGCGGCCGAGCTTCGCGCTCTGCGAGAAGGCCAGCCCGCGCGACTGCCACCGCTGCTTCCCGGAGAAGCCGGAGCCGGATTTCTTCCTGCGCGAGCTGTTCATGAAGCGGTTCTTCCGGCTGGTGGACCGCTTCATCTCGCCCAGCCACTTCCTGGCGAAGCGCTATGTCGAATGGGGCATCGCGCCGGAGCGGATCACGGTCATCGAGAACGGCATGCCGGAACGGCCGGAGCATGCGCGGCAACTGCCCTACCCGCCGGTGGAGGACGGGCTGATCTTCGGCTTCTTCGGCCAGATCTCCGCCCTGAAGGGCATCAACGTGCTGATCGAGGCCGCGGCGCTGCTGGACAAGGCGGGGATCGACCGGGTGCGGATCGACGTGAATGGCGACTATTCCGGCCAGCCGGAGCCCTTCCGCCTGGATTTCGAGAAGCGCCTCGCCAAGGCCTCGGAGAATTTCAACTACCGCGGCCCCTATGAGAACAGCCGCGTGGACGAGCTGATGCAGCAATGCCATGCGGTGCTCGTCCCCTCCGTCTGGTGGGAGAACTCGCCGCTGGTGATCCAGGAGGCGCTGCTGAACAAGCGGCCGGTCATCTGCTCCGATATCGGCGGCATGGCGGAGAAGGTGCGGGACGGGCTGGACGGCTACCATTTCCAGGCCCGCAGCGCCTGGTCCCTGGCCAATCTGCTGAAGACCCTGGCGGCCGAGCCGCACCGGCTGCTGGCCATCCAGAAGACCATCGCCACGCCGCCGACCATGACCGAGACGGCGGCCGCGGTGCGTCGGGTCTATGACGAGGTGCTGGCGGGGACGGCGCCGGCGGCGGCGGACAAGGGGTAGGGGCAAGGGGGACAGCCCTGCCGACCGGGGCCGCGCTCCTGCGCTGCGCCGGGCGTCGTCGTCCCGGGCCCTCCCTTCGGGCCGCGCCATCGGCTCTCGCTCCGCTCCGGCCGCGCCCGATGGCGCCGCCCGTCAGCTCGCCAGGGCGAGTCGGGCGGGCTGCGACAGCGCGGCGAAGGCGGCCAGGTAGCGCCGCGCCATCTCTTCCCCGTCGCAGGGCCGGGGCAGCCCGGCCGAGAGCCGCGCCGCCAGGTCGGGGTCCATGGCGCGCTCCATCGCCGCCACCAGCTCGGCCGGATCGCCGACCCGGGCATGCAGGCCGCTGACGCCGTCCTCCACCTTCTCCGCCATGCCGCCGATATCGGAGCAGATGACCGGGCGGCCGGCGGCGAAGGCCTCCTGGATCACCACCGGGGAATTCTCCCACCAGCGGCTCGGCACCAGCACGTAGTCGCATTCGCCCATCAGCGGCCGCACCGCCTCGTTCGGGTAGGGGCCGGCGAAGGAGAGGAAGGGGTGGCGCCGCGCCGCCGCCTCCAGCGCCTCGCGGAAGCCCTCGGGCTGGCCGATGATGGTGCCGTGCAGGCGGATGGCGAGACGGGCGGCGAGTTCGCGCCGCGCCGCGATCAGCTCCGCCGCCGCCAGCAGCGTGTCGATCCCCTTGTAGGGGTTGAGCTGGCCGAAATAGCCGAAGACCCAGCGCCCCTGGCCGCGGTGGCGCGGCGGCAGCGGCGCGGCGAGGCGGGGCAGGCCGTTCTCGATGACGGTGATGCGGCGTGGATCCAGCCCCCATTCCGCATAGCGCGCGGCGAGGAAGCGGCTGGGTGCGACGAAGCCGCCAAGACCGGCGAAGGCGTTGAGGAACCGGTCGCGCCGCAGGGCGAATTGGCTGAGGTCGTGCTCCGGGAAGCAGGTGGCGCAGGCGGAGGGCGAGGCGCCGTAGCAGAGTGCGTGCTGCGGCCGCGTGACCATCTGGCCGTCCCGCAGGCAGATGGCGGCGTATTCGTGCAGGGTCAGCAGGCTGGTGACGCCGGGCAAGGCCGCCGCCAGGCGCAGCCCGGCCAGGCCGAGATGCAGGTAGTGGTGGAAGCTGATCCGCCCCACCCCCTCCCGCCGGAGCAGCGCGGCCAGATCCATCGCCAGGCCCGGCGTGCCGGCATTGTAGAAGGCATCCTGCCGCCCGGCCGGGACCAGCAGCACATGCTCCCCGGGCGTTGCCAGCTCCAGCCGTGCCTCGTTCTCCTCCGGCGTCACCGTCACATGGATGGCGGGCAGGCCGAGGGCGAGGAGGCCACGATAGAGGGTATAGGCCGCGATCTCCGACCCGCCGCGAGAGATCGAGGGGTGGGCATGGGTAACGACCGCGAGGCGCGGGCCGGCGGCCTCAGCCATCGCCGCCGCTGGCCAGGACGCGGTCCACCGCCAGGGTCAGGCGGCTGGGCAGGCGGCGGCGGCCGGGCAGGGCGGTGGCGCCGGCCGGCACCGGCTGCCGCTCGGCCGGCAGCCGCAGCGCGCCGCTCTGCATGCCGCCGAGCGGCGCGGGCTGCTCCCGCAGCCAGGCGAGGAACTCCGCTTGGCGCCAGGCGAAGGCGCCGAGTCCCTCGCCCTCTCGCCGGGCGGGCTGGCCGCGCAGCGGCAGGGCGAGGGGCAGGGGCGAATGGGTCGCCAGCGCGTCCAGCAGCGCATCCCAGCCGGCCTCGCTGGGGAAGATGCCGGGTCCGACCAGGGCGAAGCGGTCCGTGCCGAGGGCGCCGAGGATGCCGGGCAGGGCATGCGGCGCCTGGGCCGCATCGGGCAGGGCGAAGACCGCGGCCGGGGCGCCGATCTCGCCGAGCCCGGCCAGGGCGATCGCACGCGCCGCGCCGGTGCCGAGCAGCAGCACCAGCGCCGGCAGGTCTGGCCGCCGCGCCGCCAGCAGGCCGAGCTCCGAGAGCAGCAGCGCGGCATCGGCGCGGTCCGGCCCGAGGGCGAGGATCAGCGCCTCCGGCGCCCTGGGCAGGGGGGTGAGCGGCTCCGCCCGGAGGGCAGCGGCGGCGCCGGCGGCGCCCAGGGCCCGGGCGAGTTCCGGAAAGAACGGCTCGTGCTCGAGCCCAGGATAGATGTTCATCAGCTCCTCGGGCGCGGCCGAATGGCCGATGACACGGAGTTGCGTGGGGGCGATGCGCTGGCCGAGGCCGGTGCCGCCGGGGGTGGCGAAGCGCAGGCTGGCTTCCTGCAGGGCGTGCGGGTCCGCCTGGCCGCGGAAGACGGCGACGAAGCCGGCGGCCTGGGTCACCGCCTGGGCGCCGCCTGCGGCGTCCAGCAGGTCCGGGCGCGGCAGGCGGGAGAGGCTTTGCGGCAGCAGCGGCAGCACCTCCTCCCCCAGGCGGAGCAGATGAGGCTGGAGCGGCTCGGCCTGGCTCAGGCTCCAGCCCATGGCGAGGGCGCCGAAGCCCGGCACCACCAGCAGCCGGTCCACCTGCGCCTTCAGCCCCAGCGCGGCGGCGTCCGGCGCATCCGGCGCCCAGGGGTTGGTGGCGGCGGAGAGGCGAAGCAGCGGCCGCAGCAGCGGGCCCTGCAGCCCGCCGCTGGCTGCGACAAGGCGCTGGGCGCAGGCGGCGGGGTCCAGCCATTGGGTGGTGGCGAGGCTGCGGAGCTCCGCCTTGCCCTCGGCGCCGAAGCGCAGCCGGGGCTGCGGGCGGTCGCCGTCCGGCCGCCAGGCGGTGTCGAGCGCCGCGGCGAAGGCGACGGCCCCCTCCGGCAGGTCGGGCCGGGACATCCAGGCGATGGCCATGCCGGCGGGAAGCAGCACGCCCGCCGTCCCGATGCGGCAGGGGAAGAGGGGGCCGGCTGCCGGCCGCATCCAGCCGAAGAGCCAGAGCGGGCCGCCCGGCAAGCCGCCGAAGGCCTCGATATAGCCGGCCTCCTCGCCGCGTGCGGGTTCTGGCAGGGCGGCGGCGGCGGCGCGGGCGGCGGCCAGGGCAC
>NZ_JAMZIK010000258.1 GCF_024178315.1 Siccirubricoccus soli
CCCCCGCAGCAGCGCCGCCCGCGCATCCCACCCCTCCACCTCCCGGCAAAGCAGCAGAACACAAAACCCCAGGCCAAGCCCGCCTCAGCAAACTCAACCAAAAGCACATCCAAACCGAACGTACTTCCAAAAACCAGATACGATTGTTAATGAGCGCGCCATCCGGAATGAACCAGACGGCAATCACCGGAGGGAGCAGAAGCGGACGGCATCCTCAGCGGAAACCATCTTGCTTCACCACCAACCCGGTGATCTGATCCGCTTCGTGAGCGGGGCAGAGATAATGGCGATTTCGCCGTTTCTCGTCAACCCCGTCCGCGCTGCGGTGAGGCGGCTTTTAGGCCCCGGGGCGGGCATGGTCAAGCCCTGCCAAAAGCGCCCACCCGGGCCTGCCCCTCGGCTGTAAGGCCTTGACCAGGCTTGTCCTCCGCCGACCTGGTCCGGTTCGCAGGCGGAATTCGTTCCGGCGCGGCGTCGTATTTTTTGTGTCATGCACAGGCCCGCCGGGAACTTTGGGCGATCTTCCTTGGTGCCATCGCCCTGGGCCCGGGGGCGGCCGGTCCGAGTTCGGTCTGGCTGGAGGCGCGGCCTTGCCGCCGGGACGGTCGCGGGGAGATTGACCCCACCGGTCCTGGGCTCGGGCCGAGAGCCGGTCCCGGCAGGGCTTGCCAGCCTGAACACTCGGAGGCAGCGCCGTCTGCGGGGGCCACGGCACCCCTGCCGGCGCCCCCTGCCCTTCAGCTATCCGCCGTGATGTGGTTGTCGCGGATCACCTTGCCCCATTTCTCGATCTCGCCGCTGAGAAAGCGTCCGCACTCCTCCGGGCTGGAAGCGACGACATCCGCCCCCTGCTCCTCGATCTTCCGCTTCACCTCGGTATCCGCCAGGGCCTGGGCCAGCGCATCCCGCATCCGCCGCAGGATCGGCTCCGGCGTCCCGGCGCGGCCGAGGAAGGCCCACCAGGTCGGCGCCGAGAAGCCGGCGAAGCCCTGCTGCGCGAAGGAGGGCACGCCCGGCACGTGCTGCGTCTCCTTCTCCGTCGTCACCCCCAGCGGTCGCAGGACGCCCGCCCGGATGTGCTGGCTGATGATGACGACATTCGACATGAAGAGCGGGACGTTCCCCGCCACCGCGTCCTGCACGGCCGGTCCGCCGCCGCGATAGGGCACGTGCACCAGCCGGAAGCCGCCCTGCTGCTGCAGCAGGGTGGTGGAGACATGCGCCAGCCCGCCAACGCCGGAACTGGCGAAGGCGATGGTGTCCGGCTTCGCCTTCGCCGCCGCCACCACATCAGCGAAGCTGTGGTAGGGCGTGTTCTGGTGCGCCACCAGCGCCAGCGGCCCGGTCGCCACCAGGCTCACCGGGGCGAAAGCCTCCAGGGTGCGGTAGGGCAGCCGCATCACCGTCTGGTTCGTCGCCTCGTTGTCGTAGGCGAGCATCCAGGTGTAGCCGTCCGCCGGCGCCCGCGCCGCTTCCGTCGCGCCGACCGAGCCGGAGGCGCCGCCCTTGTTGTCGATCACTACCGGGCGCTCCAGCACCTCCGCCAGCTTCGGCTGGAAGATGCGGGCGATGGTGTCGGTGGAGCCACCAGGCGGCCAGGGCACGATGAGGCGGATCGGCCGGTCCGGCCAGCTCTGGGCACGGAGGGCAGGCGCGGCCAGGGGGCTTGCCAAGCCACCGGCGGCCAGGGCGAGCAGGGTGCGTCGCTGCATCGGACATTTCCTCGGCTGTTTCCAAGGCTTATCGCAGCCTGTTCCGGGCCGGGCAATTGGTTCGGCGGTCCCCCGCCGGCTCAGGCGACGCGGCGCTCCCGCCCCTCCGCCACCGGGCCCAGGCGGAAGCCTTCCTCGATATGCGCGGCCAGCGCCTCCGCCACCGCGGAGCCGGGGCCGCGCATCAGCCCGATGGCGAAATCCGGCAGGGGCGGCAGTCCGTCCTCCGCACCCAGGCAGCGCAAGCCCTCCGGCAAGGGCGAGGGCATGGCCACCGTCACCGCCAGCCCGGCCAGGGCCACGGCGAGCGAGCCGGAGAGGGAGGCAGCGGTATAGGCCATGCGCCAGGGCAGGTTCGCGGCATCCAGCGCGGCGATCGCTGCCTGGCGCCAGGAACAGGAGGCGCTGGCCAGTGCCAGGGGCAGCGGGCGGCGCTGGACCGCCTCCGGCGCCCCCACCCAGAGCAGCGGGCCGCGCCACAGCCAGCGCACCCGGGCGCCGGGGGGCTCATTCCCCTCGGAGAGCAGGGTGAGGTCCAGCTCTCCCTCCCCCAGCCTTTCCACCAGCTCGTTGGAGGGGGCGCAGACCACATCCACCTGCACCGCCGGGTGGCTGGCGGCGAAGCGTGCCAGGATGCCGGGCAGCCAGCGTATGGCGTAATCGTCCGGGGAGCCGAGGCGGACCGCCCCCGCCACTTCCGGCTGGCGGAAGGTGGCATGGATTTCGTCATGCAGCGCCAGCAGGCGGCGGGCGCGTTCCAGCAGCCAGAGGCCGTGGGAGGTGGGCTCCACCCCCTTGGGACCGCGCAGCAGCAGGGGCTGGCCGAGCGTCTCCTCCAGCCGGCGGATCTGCATGGAGACTGCGGATTGAGTGCGCCCCACCACCTGGGCGGCGCGGGTGAAGCTGCCGCCTTCGGCGATCAGCACGAAGCTGCGCAGCAGGTCCGGGTCGAGGCCGGGAGGAATGGCGAGCATGGGCGGAGCATCAATGGCGTTGATGGATTACGTCAATGCAATTCGTTTTCCTTATTTCGTTCAGGATCACATCTTTCTTCCGGCTGGGGCCCGAAAGTGTGGCCCCGTTCCGAATGGAGGTCCCCATGGGCATCCTGCCCGCGCTCCGGCTGCACCTGCCGGCCTTCACCTTCTCCCTGCCCCGCATCACGCCCTTCCGGGCGATGTGGCGCGCCATCGCCACCCGCCGGCAACTGGCAGAGATGGATGACCGGATGCTGCGCGACATCGGTATCAGCCGTGCCGATGCGCTGCACGAGGCGGAGCGGGCGCCCTGGGATCTCGGGCGACGGATCTGATTCTCCACGACGTCGCTGCGCGACGCCACGGGCCCCGAGACATTCCCCACGACGTCGCTGCGCGACGCCGCGGGGGCCCCG
>NZ_JAMZIK010000259.1 GCF_024178315.1 Siccirubricoccus soli
ATCGCTCGACCCCCGACGCCTCGCACAGCCTGCCGCGGCGAAGCCGCGGCAGGGCACCAGGCAGCGTTGGGGTGACGGGGCGTCAATTCCCATCTCTGCACCGTTCCAGCTCCCCACCCCGGCCCTCCCGCAGGGCGGGGGGTGGCAGGCAGTCAACCCTCCAGCTTCGCGTCCAGCGTGATCTCCGCATTCAGCACGCGGGAGACCGGGCAGGTGGCCTTGGCATCGGCGGCCAGCGCCTGGAATTGCTCGGGCGAAACCCCGGGCACCTCGGCCGTCAGGCTCAGCGCCACGGCGGCGATCTTCCAGCCGCCCGCTTCCTGTTCCATGGTCAGCCGCGCCTCGGTGGCCAGGCTTTCCGGGGTGAGGCCGGCGCCCTGCAGCTTGAAGGCCAGCGCCATGGTGAAGCAGCCGGCATGGGCGGCGGCGATCAGCTCCTCCGGGTTGGTGCCCTGGCCATCGCCGAAGCGGGCGGTGAAGCTGTAGGGGGTTTCCTTCAGCGTGCCGCTCTGCGTCGTCAGGGCGCCCTTGCCGTCCTTGCCGGTGCCGGCCCAGTGGGCGGTCGCGCTGCGCTTGATGCTCGCCATTTGTCTCCCTCCTGCTGGAGTGGTGAAACAGATGGGATGGCAGCGGTGCGCTGCCACCTCACCCCGGCGACATAATGCTCATGGCTGCACGAATGCCAGGGGCGGGATCGGTTGGCTTTGCGTGATCGCGCGATTCACCCTTCCCGGTGAATCCGCCTCGAGCCATCACGCCCATCGGGTCCGCATGCCCCTGCCCGGCCGCGACTGGCCCGCGCATATTTCAAGGACGTTATTCGGCGGCGCGCACCGTGCTGCCCGGCGCGGTGCTGCGGCGCAGCTCCGCCAGCTCGGCCCGCAGCGCGGCCAGCTCGGCGCGCAGTGTTGCCAACTCCTCCCCGACCGGGTCGCAGGGCTGGTCCAGCAGGCCGTAGCCCGGGCTCGGCGGCGGCGCGGCGCGACCGGTGGGCAAGGTGGCCAGCACGCGGTGCTCCTGCGGCGGCCGGGCCGGAATGCCGATGACGGTCTCGCCCGCCGGCACCTCGCTCGCCACCACCGCATTGGCGCCGATGCGCGCGCCCTCGCCGATACGGATCGGGCCCAGCACCTGGGCGCCAGCGCCGATCGCCACGCCGTCGCCGATCGTCGGGTGGCGCTTGCCGCCCGGGCCCGCGCGATTGGCGAGGCTGAGGCCGCCCAGCGTCACGCCATGGTAGATCAGCACGTCGTCGCCGATCTCCGCCGTCTCGCCGATGACGACCCCCATGCCGTGATCGATGAAGAGCCGGCGGCCGATCTTCGCGCCGGGATGGATCTCGATGCCGGTGATGAAGCGGTTGGTATGGGAGACGGCGCGCGCCAGCGCCTTGAAGCCGGCGCGGTAGAGTGCATGCGCCACGCGGTGCATGAGCACCGCCTGCAGCCCGGCATAGCAGGTGATGGCCTCGACCCAGGTGGGCCGGGCCGGGTCACGTTCGCGGATGGTGCGGGCGAGCTCGATGATCTCCATCCTGTCCTCTCAACACGGCCGATCCGGCCCTCCGCGCCATGCGACGCTCCGGCCGTCGGACGCAGACCCAATGCGGCCGATCCAGCCCTCCGCGCCGCAAGGTGCTCCGGCCATCGGGCGCGGTCTCAACGCGCCGGGTCAGCTCCCCGCACCACCCGTCCGGCCGGCCATTCACCGCTCACGCCAGCCAGGGCGGCGTCGGCAGCCCCTTCTCCCGCAGGAATTCGGGATTGAAGAGCTTGCTCTGGTAGCGCGCGCCGCCATCGCAGAGGATGGTGACGATGGTATGCCCCGGCCCCATCTGCCGCGCCACGGCGATGGCCGCCGCGACATTGATGCCGGCCGAGCCGCCGATCGAAATCCCCTCATGCAGCAGCAGGTCGTAGATCTGCTCGAGCGCCGTCGGGTCGTCCACCTGCACCGCATCGTCGATGGCGGCGCGGCCATGCTCCAGGTTGCCGGGCACGGCGGAGGCCTGGCCGATGCCCTCGGTGATGGAGTTGCCCTCGGCCTTCACCTCGCCGGTCTTGATCCAGCTGTACATGCCGCTGCCCATCGGGTCGGCCAGCACCACCCGCACCTTCGGGTTCTTCGCCTTCAGCGCACGGGCGACGCCGGTGAGCGTGCCGCCCGTGCCGCAGGCGCAGGTGAAGGCATCGATGCGGCCCGCGGTCTGCGTCCAGATCTCGGGGCCGGTCGTCGCCTCATGGAAGGCGGCGTTGGCGAGGTTGCCGAACTGGTTCGCCCAGATCACGCGCTTGCCCTCGGCCGCCAGCTCCTCCGCGATGCGGCGGGAGGTGTTGACGTAATGCCCGGGGTCGCGCAGCGGCTTCGGATCCACGAGCCGCAGATCGGCGCCGATCATGCGAAGGAAGTCGAGCTTCTCCCGGCTCTGGGTATGCGGCACGACGATGATGGATTGGTAGCCGCGGGCGTTCGCCACCAGCGTCAGGCCGATGCCGGTATTGCCGGCCGTCCCTTCCACCACGATGCCCGGCTCCCCGGGGATGAGCTGCCCGCGCTGCTCCGCATCCAGGATGATGCCGAGTCCCGCGCGGTCCTTCACGCTGCCGCCGGGCTGCATGAATTCCGCCTTGCCGAGAATCTCGCAGCCAGTCGCCTCGCTCGCTCGGCGCAGGCGGATGAGGGGGGTGTTGCCCACGGCGCCGGCGAAGCCGTCCGCCACCTGGGCTGCGTTCGGGACGAACCCTTTCGGGGCGAGTTCGGGGGCGCTCATGGATCCTCCACCTTGAGATGTGATCTGCGGTGAGACGGGGGCGATCTTCAAGGGGTTTTCCCCGCATGGCCGGCATGAATACATGAACAAGAATGCAATCTCAGGAAAAGCGGCTTGACCCGGACGGGGTCATTACTGGAACATATAGCGAACGAGCATGACCCAGATTCCGGCTGCCTCACCCCCCGAGATCGACCGCCCCGCCCTGCTGGCGGCGCTGCGCGCGCGCCTGGCGCGGCTGGACCGCAGCGGCCTGACGAGCGATGCCATACCGCTCTGCCCCGCCATCGACCAGTCCCTGCCCGGCGGCGGCCTGGCCCGCGCCGCGCTGCATGAGGTGCTGGCCGCCGAGCCCGGCGCCGCTGCCGGCTTCTGCGCCCTGCTGCTGGCCCGCAGCCGGGGCAATGTGCTGTGGATCGCGCCGGAGCCGGATGCCTGGCCACCCGGCCTCGCCCGCTTCGGCCTCTCGCCGGCCGATCTGGTGCTGGTACAGGCACGGCGGCAGGTGGATGGGCTTTGGGCGATGGAGGAGGCGCTGCGCTGCCCCGGCGTCGCCGGCGCCCTGCTGGCGCTGCCGGGGGAGATCGACCTGACCGCGGCGCGGCGGCTGCAATTGGCGGCCGAATCGGGCGGCGGCCTCGGCCTGCTGCTGCGCCCGGATGCGGAGGATGGCGCGGCGGGGGCGACGGCCGCGCTGACCCGCTGGCGTGTCGGCGCGCTGGCCGGCACCGGCTCGGCGCATGACCTCGGCGATCCGCGCTGGTCGCTGGAACTGCTGCGCTGCCGTGGCGGCCGGCCGCAGCGCTGGGACGTAACCTGGCGACCCGCCGCGGAGCGGCTCGACACGGACGATATCGCGGAGCGGCTCGATGCCGAGGACGCTGTGGAGCGGCTGGGCAGCGAGGATATCGCAGAGCGGTCCGCGGAGGACGTAGCCCGTCCCGCCCGCGCGCCGGCGCGACGGCGCGCCGCGCGATGAGGCGGCGCTTCTGCCGCCCGCCGAGCCTCGGCGGCATTCCCCCGGCAGAGGCCGGCCCGGCACTGCTGCCCGAGTCCAGCGCGCCGCCCGCGGGCACCCGGCGCATCGCCGCCATCCACCTGCCCTGGGCGAGGACCGAACGGCGACGCCTGACCGGCGCGGCGGCGATCTGGGCCGCGGAGGGGACGCGCCGGGTGCTGGTCGCGGTGACGCCGGACGCCGCCGCCGCGGGTCTGCGCCCGGGCCAGGCCCTGGCCGATGCGGAGGCCATCCTGCCCGGCCTCGCCCTGCACCCGGAGGAGCCGGAGACAGATGCCGAATGGCTGCAGCGACTCGGCCTCTGGGCGCTGCGCTTCACCCCGCTGCCGGCGCTCGATCCGCCCGACGGGCTGCTGCTGGATGTCACCGGCGTGGCGCATCTGCATGCGGGGGAGGACGGTTTGCAGGCGGCGATCGCCGCCCGCTTCGCCCGCGCCGGCCTCACCGCGCAGATCGCCATCGCCGGCACGGCGGAGGCGGCCGCGGCGCTGGCCCGCAGCGGCGGCGCGCCGCCCGTGCCGCCGG
>NZ_JAMZIK010000026.1 GCF_024178315.1 Siccirubricoccus soli
CGTCCCGGTGCCGCCGCCCGGATTGCCGCCGCCGCCCGTGCCACCGGTATCGGTGAAGGCGACGGTCTCGCCGCGATTCCACCTCAGCTCGGTGTCGGCACCAGCAAGGGAGAGGGCGGTGCCGTTGTAGGTCGCCCCGTCGATATAGAGGTTGCGGTCGGTGCCGGCGGTGCCGCCATAGTCGTCATTGAGGAAGGTGACGGTGAAGTTGTGCGCCCCCGTCGCCCAGTTGCCGAGCACCGTGATGGTATCGCTGGCGCCGCTGCCATGCAGTGCAGTGGCGGTGAGGATGCCGCCGATCTGCACGCCATCCACGCTGATCCTGTATTGCGCGCTGCCGTTCCAGGCATCCTGACTGATCTTCAGTACCAGCGAGTCGGTGCCGCTGCCGATGGTGGTGGTACCCCCGGTGCCGCCGCCCGGATTGCCGCCGCCGCCCGTGCCGCCGGTATCGGTGAAGCCGATCGTCTCCGTGCGGTACCACATCAGGTCAGGATCCGCGCCGGCGAGGGAGACGGCCGCGCCGTTGTAGGGCGCCCCGTCGATATAGAGGTTGCGGTCGGTGCCGGCCACGCCGCCATAGTCGTCGTTGAGGAAGGTGATCGAGACGTTATGCGCGCCGGCCGCCCAGTTGCCCAGGACGGTGACGGTGTCGCTGGCGCCGCTGCCATGCAGTGCAGTGGCGGTGAGGATGCCGCCGATCTGCACGCCATCCACGCTGATCGTGTACTGCGCGTTGCCGCTCCAGGCATCCTGGCTGATCTTCAGCACCAGCGAGTCGGTGCCGCTGCCGATGGTGGTGGTACCCCCGGTGCCGCCGCCCGGATTGCCGCCGCCAGTGCCGCCGGTATCCGTGAAGGCGACGGTCTCGCCGCGGTTCCACTTCAGCTCAGTATCCGCGCCGGCGAGGGAGACGGCCGCGCCGTTGTAGGTCGCCCCGTCGATATAGAGGTTGCGGTCGGTGCCGGCGGTGCCGCCATAATCGTCATTGAGGAAGGTGACGGTGAAGTTGTGCGCCCCCGTCGCCCAGTTGCCGAGCACCGTGATGGTATCGCTGGCGCCGCTGCCATGCAGTGCAGTGGCGGTGAGGATGCCGCCGATCTGCACGCCATCCACGCTGATCCTGTATTGCGCGCTGCCGTTCCAGGCATCCTGACTGATCTTCAGTACCAGCGAGTCGGTGCCGCTGCCGATGGTGGTGGTGCCCCCGGTGCCGCCGCCCGGATTGCCGCCGCCGCCCGTGCCGCCGGTATCGGTGAAGCCGATCGTCTCCGTGCGGTTCCACATCAGGTCAGGATCCGCGCCGGCGAGGGAGACGGCCGCGCCGTTGTAGGTCGCCCCGTCGATATAGAGGTTGCGGTCGGTGCCGGCCACGCCGCCATAGTCGTCGTTGAGGAAGGTGATCGAGACGTTATGCGCGCCGGCCGCCCAGTTGCCCAGGACGGTGACGGTGTCGCTGGCGCCGCTGCCATGCAGTGCAGTGGCGGTGAGGATGCCGCCGATCTGCACGCCATCCACGCTGATCGTGTACTGCGCGTTGCCGCTCCAGGCATCCTGGCTGATCTTCAGCACCAGCGAGTCGGTGCCGCTGCCGATGGTGGTGGTACCCCCGGTGCCGCCGCCCGGATTGCCGCCGCCAGTGCCGCCGGTATCCGTGAAGGCGACGGTCTCGCCGCGGTTCCACTTCAGCTCAGTATCCGCGCCGGCGAGGGAGACGGCCGCGCCGTTGTAGGTCGCCCCGTCGATATAGAGGTTGCGGTCGGTGCCGGCGGTGCCGCCATAATCGTCATTGAGGAAGGTGACGGTGAAGTTGTGCGCCCCCGTCGCCCAGTTGCCGAGCACCGTGATGGTATCGCTGGCGCCGCTGCCATGCAGTGCAGTGGCGGTGAGGATGCCGCCGATCTGCACGCCATCCACGCTGATCCTGTATTGCGCGCTGCCGTTCCAGGCATCCTGACTGATCTTCAGTACCAGCGAGTCGGTGCCGCTGCCGATGGTGGTGGTACCCCCGGTGCCGCCGCCCGGATTGCCGCCGCCAGTGCCGCCGGTATCCGTGAAGGCGACGGTCTCGCCGCGGTTCCACTTCAGCTCAGTATCCGCGCCGGCGAGGGAGACGGCCGCGCCGTTGTAGGTCGCCCCGTCGATATAGAGGTTGCGGTCGGTGCCGGCGGTGCCGCCATAACCGTCATTGAGGAAGGTGACGGTGAAATTGTGCGGCCCGGTCGCCCAATTGCCCAGGACGGTGATGGTGTCGCTGGCGCCGCTGCCATGCAGGGCCGCGGCGGTGAGGATGCCGCCGATCTGCACGCCATCCACCTTGATGGTGTACTGCGCATTGCCGCTCCAGGCATCCTGGCTGATCTTCAGCACCAGCGAGGCGGTGCCGCTGCCGATGGTGGTGGTACCCCCGGTGCCGCCGCCCGGATTGCCGCCACCGCCGGCCGGGCCGATCAGCAGCCGCCCAATCTGGCCATAGGCGATATCGGCGTAATAAACGTAGCCATCCGGCATCTGGACGTAGTTGATCGGCACCCATTCGCCGTTGGTCAGCGCCAGCAACCCCACCTTGGTGCGGTCATTGGTGTCGAGGGTGTAGACCTCGCCGCCGGCGAAATCGAAGAAGAAGTAGTCGTTCTGCAGCTCCGCCGGATATTTGTCGCCGGTGTAGATGACCTGGCCACCGGTGATGGCCTGGACCTGGAAGCCGGGATCGCTGCTGTCGTGGGAGAAGGCGCGGAAGGCCGGCGTCACCAGAATGCTGCCGTTTTCCACGCCGGCATAGAATTGGGCGGCGCCAGGGAAATTCTGGTAGTCGGGCGCGCGGTCCAGCGTGCCGCCATCCCCGCCCTCGTAATAGGGCCAGCCGAAATTGGCGCCGGGGCCGCCCATATAGACCATCTCATAGCTGTTCCAGCCGGTATTGGTCATGAACAGCCGGCCTTCGCCATCGAAGCTGATGGAGAAGGGATTGCGCAGGCCGAGCTGGTAGACCTTGGCCGCATTGCTGTCGAGCGACATGCCGTCGCTGACGAAGGGGTTGTCCGGCAGCCCGTCGCCGGTCATCGGGTCAACGCGGAGGATCTTGCCGGCGAGGCTGTCGATCGACTGCACGTCCGGCGTGCGCGGGTCGGCATAGTCGAAGGAGGTGCCGTCACCGGTCGAGATGTAGAGGGCGCCGTCCGGGCCGAAGGCGAGACTGCCTCCGGCATGGGAGGCGCTGTCCACCTTGATGTAGTCCTGCTTGAGCCCGTTGATGACCCAGTCGTCATTGCCGGCCGGCAGGTAGCGCTCGGAGGAGACGCGGCCGGAGAAGGCGGGGTTGGTGTAGTCGTCCCTGCCCTGGCCGGAGATGTCGTTCAGCGAGGTGCCGGCGCCGCCCACCAGCACGGTGCCGCTGCCCGGCACCACGCTGGAATAGCCGGTGCTGGCATCGAGCGTGAAACGCACCACCTGGCTGTAGCGGTTGCCGCCGCCATCCGGTGCCGCGCCGCCGGTCTTGCCCGCGGTATCCGGCGGATCCACCACGTAGAAGGCATAGAGATAGGGGTTGTTCGCCAGGTCCGGATGCAGGGCGATGTCGAGCAGCCCGCGATCCTGGTAGGAGTTCACCTGGGCGCTGAGGTCGAGCACCGTGCTGCTCGCGCCGGTGTCGAAATCGACCAGCTTGATGACCCCGCCCTTCTCCGCGACATAGGCCTTGGTCGAGTCGAAGGGGGCCGGCTCGATGTTGATCGGCTGGTCGAGGCCGTTGACGACGATCTGCCGCTCCACCGTGTAGTTGGAAACGAGCGGCGGCTCCTGCGCCGGCGGCGGCGCCGGGTTCTCGTCATCGAGGATCGAGATGCGGGCGGTGCGCGGCGCCCAGATCGTCCCGCCCTCGACATCGACGATGGAGACGACGAAGGTCTCGGTCGCCTCGGCGAGGTTGTCGTTGAGGATCGGCACATTCACCGTCACCTCGGCGACGCCGGAGGGCATGGTGATGGTGCCGAAGCCGCCGGTGAAGTCCTGCCCGGCCGTCGCCGTATCCCCGCTGACGCCGTAGGTGATCTTCACCTCATTCTCCAGCGAGCCGGTCCGGACAATCCGGATGCTTGCCGTGCCGCTGGCTTCGTCCACCCTGAGTTCAGTATCCCCCAGGAAAACATTACCGTTCTGTGCCACTGACCGCCCCCACCAACTCGAGAGTTAATGCAATGGCGGCAAGCCGTTATTGCCACCGTCACGGACGGGGATTGTTTCCGTCGTACGCCATGCAACAACCCAACTTTTGTTTATTATACAAACGTTCTATTTACTAAAATGCGAGGAAATCAACTTGTAAAGGAACAATATTCAGCAATATCTACCGTCAAGATCGGCAGCTTGGTCGCAAGCGGGCCCTCGGATCCGGCGGCGCAGCTGTGCCGGGAACACGCTCCCCGTCGCGGAGGCGGGGCGCGCCATCAAGATCGGCCCTCTACGGGCCTTTCCCGGGCCGACGGCAGCGCTGCCTGGCTTGGGCTCGCGGAAGCGGGAGGGGCGGCGGATCACGCTGGCGGCATCGCTGGCCTGTGCGCCAGGTCACGAAAGATCGCCACGACCTGTGCCTGCACGGCCACAGCCCGGTGGCGAGGCCGCGGCGCTGCCGGCCGCGAAGGGCGGCGGCGCCGCGGCATTGGCGCGCCCGGCAGGACTTGAACCTGCGGCCCCACGCTTAGAAGGCGCGTGCTCTATCCAGCTGAGCTACGGGCGCGTCGCGTGCAGGCGCCGGGGCGGTGCGCCCGCGGCGCCGATCCCTGCCATCCCCTGGCAGGGGCAGCATCAATGGGTCCAGTTCTCGGCCCGGCCGAAGCGGAAATTATCGGCATAGACCTTGGCCTTGATGCGGACGGGCTTGGGCTCCTCCACCTCATAGGTCAGGCCCTTCGACTCGGCATAGGCCACCGCCTCCTCCCGCGTCGGGAAATGCAGCCGCACCTGGCCGAGCGTGTCGCCGGAGCCGGACCAGCCCATCAGCGGGTCCAGACGCTGCTTCTCCCCGGGGGCGAACTCCAGCACCCAGCCATGGGTGCGTCCCTTGCCCGACTGCATCGCCGAGCGCGGCGGCACATAGATGCGGGCTTTCTGCGACGGACCAGCCATGCGGACTCCCAAAACGATCTCGGGGCGGCGGGATTCGAACCCACGGCCTCCTGTACCCAAAACAGGCGCGCTACCAGGCTGCGCCACACCCCGTCGCGGCGAAACTAGCCTGCAAGGGCCGCCGGTGGAACCACCCGGCGGGCCGAATCCTTGGCCAGGGGGGGCCGCGGCCGCCGGCTACCGCGCCGGGGCGAAGATCCGCTGCTCCACCCTGTCGCCCACCCGCAGCCCCAGCCGCTCCGCCGTACCCGCCGCCAGTTCCAGCGTCGCCCGCACCGGGCCGCGGCTGTCGATCGGCGCCAGGGAATAGGGCACGGTCCGCTCCGCGATGCGGCGGATCGTGCCATCGGCATTGATGAACAGCATGTCCAGCGAGGTGATGGTGTTGCGCATCCACATGCTGCTCTCGCGCGGCGTACCCCAGTCGAACAGCATGCCCTCATCCGGTGCGACGCTCGGGCGGAACATCAGCCCCACCATCTGCTGGTCCGGCGTCAGCGCCATCTCCACCCGGAATTCGTGCCGCGTGCCGTCGCGGGTGACGATCGCCAGGGGCTCCTGCGGCAGCTTGGCCTGCGGCCCGGTCTGGGCCAGGGCAGGGCGGACCAGGGCGTGGCGGGCCAGCGGCAGGGCCGCGAGGCCCGCGAGGAAGCTTCGGCGCATGGCCGCACCATGCCACCCCTGGCAGCGCCTTCCAACCGCCGCCATGATCGGACCATGATCAGGACGATTCCGACCCCGACGCTCGAGATCGCCTATGAGGAGACCGGCCCCGCCGAGGGGCCGCCGGTCGTCCTGCTGCACGGCTTCCCCTACGCGCCGCGCGGCTATGACGCCGTGGTGGCGCGGCTGGCGGCAGCGGGGCGGCGTTGCCTGGTGCCCTATCTCCGCGGCTACGGGCCGACGCGCTTCCTCTCCCCGGCCACCCCGCGTTCCGGCCAGCAGGCGGCGCTGGGGCAGGATCTGCTGGACTTCCTGGATGCGCTGAGGATCGAACGCGCCGTGCTCGGCGGCTATGATTGGGGCGGGCGGGCCGCCTGCATCGTCGCGGCGCTGCATCCGGCGCGCGCCGCCGCGCTGGTCACCTGCACGGGCTACAACATCCAGGACATCGCCGGCGCCGCCCGCCCGGCGCCGGCGGAGGCGGAGCACCGCCTCTGGTACCAATACTATTTCCACACCCCGCGCGGCGAAGCCGGGCTGGCGGCGGACCGGCGCGGCATCGCTCGGCTGCTCTGGCGCCTGTGGTCGCCGACTTGGTCATTCGACGACGCCACCTTCGCGGCCAGCGCCAGCGCCTTCGACACCCCGGATTTCGTGCCCGTGGTCATCCAGTCCTACCGCCACCGCTACGGCTATGCGCCGGGCGACCCGGCGCTGGCGGCGATGGAGGCGGCGCTCGCCCGGCGGCCCCCTATCGCGGTGCCCAGCATCAACCTGCATGGCGAGGATGATGGCGTCGGCCCGCCGGAGAACTCCGCCGGGCACCACCGCTTCTTCACCGGCCCCTATGAGCGCCGTCTGGTGCCGCGCACCGGCCACAATGTCCCGCAGGAGGCGCCGGATGCCTTCGCCCGCGCCGTGCTGGACCTGCCGGCCGGATGATGCGGCCGCTGACCCAGCTGATCTTCGTCTCCCGCCCCCTCGGCTTCGAGGCGGCGACGCTGCGGGCAATTCTCGACGCCGCCCATCGCCGCAACCGGGCGGCGGGGCTGACCGGGGCGCTGGTCTGCCGCGCCGACATCTACCTGCAGATGCTGGAGGGCAGCCGCGCCACGGTCACCGCCTGCTTCGGCCGCATCCTGGCGGATCGCCGCCACAGCGATGTGGAGCTGGTCTGGGTGGGGGATGCGCTCCGCCGGCTCTTCCCGCAGAGCAGCCTGCGGGACGACCCGCCGCATGCGTGGATGTGGGGGCCGGCCGAAATACGGCAGGGCGCGGCGCGCCAGGCCGGCGCCGCCGCCTATCGCCAGCTCTTCGACCGCCTGGCCGAATCGCCGCGGCTGCGCCAGCCCTGGGAGGGCTGAACCCCCTCCCCTGCCCGCCGCCGCCTTTCATGCCGGCCGCGCGAAAGGCCGACCGATATCGGTCCGCGGGCGCGCGGCCGGTACGTCCTTCGGTCCGGCACGCCGCCGCCACGCCACCTTGCGCGCGATACCCGGCTCGGAACGTCAGGACGTCCCGAACCGGGGATCAGCCGGCCCGCAGCCCGGCGCAGAGGAAGGGCACGATCTCCGCCACTGCCCGGCGGAAATCGCCGCTGTCGCAGGCGCCGCCGGACATCATCTCCAGCCGGCCGGTGCGCAGCAGGGTGTAGCGATAGGCACCCATCATGAAGTACAGCCGCCAGCACAGCGTCTCATGCGGCACATGCGGCAGCACCCGCTGGAACTCCGCCAGATAGGCCAGCGTGGTCTCGTCATAGACGGTGCTCAGCAGCTCCTTGCCGATATCTTCCGGCTCGGTGTGCAGCCGGGCATGCATGCGCATGGTGGCGCGGCCTTCCGGCGTCTCGCCATTCAGCATGAAGGGGGTGACGAAGCTCTCCACCAGCTCCTCGAGCGGAATGGGCCCCGCGCCATGCCGGGCCTTCAGCGCCGCCAGCGTCCGGGTCCGGGCCTCCGTCACTTGGCTGGCGCCGCGCAGATAGGCGGCGTGGAACAGCTCCCGCTTCGCGCCGTAATGGTAATGGAGCTGCGCCAGGTTCACCCCGGCCGCCTGGGCGATGGCTCGGGTGGAGGTGGCGGCATAGCCCTGTTCGGCGAACAGCGCCTGGGCGACGTCCAGGATCCGCTCCCGCACGCTGGGGGAAGGGGCCGCCTCCGGCGGCGTTTCGGTTACGGTCATGGTGTCGGGTTCGGCCTCCTGCGGCGGCATATAGCTCCCGGGCCGAGGTTTGGCACGGTCGCGCTTGACATCGGCCGGGCCGGAGCGGAGGATTTGGTCAATCGACCAATCTCCAACCGATCCGTCCTGGGAGGCCCCGACGCCCATGAGCGCCGCTCTCGACCTCGCCGAGTTTCCCCAGCGCCGGACCGACCCGGTGGCCCGCGCCCGCGCCATCGCCCCGACCATCGAAGCCGCCGGCCAGCGGATCGAACAGACCAAGAGCCTGACGCCGGAGGTGCTGGACGCGCTGCACGGCGCTGCCCTGTTCCGCACCCTCCTGCCCCGCGCCTATAACGGCGAGCAGGTGAAGCCCGCCACCTTCTTCCGCATGGAGGAGGCGATCGCCGCCGCGGACGGCTCCACTGGCTGGTGCCTCTGCCAAGCCTCCGGCTGCTCCTTCGCCGCCGCCTACATGGCGCCGGAGGCGGCGCGGGCGATCTGGGGCGACCCGCGTGCCGTCGTCTCCTGGGGCTATGGCCAGGGCGTGGCCAAGGTGGTGCCCGGCGGCTACCGGGTGACGGGCACCTGGCGCTTCGCCAGCGGCAACCGCCATTCCACCTGGGTCGGCGGCCATTGCCGGATCGAGGAGCCGGACGGCTCCACCCGGCTCGACGCCGAGGGCAAGGTCTTCGAGCGCACCATGATGGTGCCGCGCGACGTGCCGCGCTGGCACGATGAGTGGAACGTCGTCGGCCTCTGCGGCACCAACAGCGACACCTACACCATCGAGGACGTCTTCGTGCCGGAGGAGTTCAGCGTCACCCGGGACATCGATGCCGAGCGCCGGGTGGATGCGCCGCTGTACAAATTCACCACCACCAACCTCTACGCCTCCGGCTTCGCCGGCGTCTCCATGGGCATCGCCCGCGGCATGCTGGATGCCTTCACCGCCATGGCGAAGGGCAAGACCCCGGCCTCCATGTCCCGCCCGCTGCGGGACAGCGAGGTGATCCAGAACGGCATCGCGCAATGCGAG
This sequence comes from Siccirubricoccus soli, assembly GCF_024178315.1. GTDB lineage: Bacteria > Pseudomonadota > Alphaproteobacteria > Acetobacterales > Acetobacteraceae > Siccirubricoccus > Siccirubricoccus soli. The sequence continues at coordinate 8,990 of NZ_JAMZIK010000026.1, forward strand.
GCGAAGCTGCGCAGCGCCGGCGCCTGGCTGGTGGAGGTGCTGGAGGAGGCGCATGCCGTGGCCGAGGCGCGCGGCCACATCACCTTGCAGGAGCGCGCCCTGGTGCGGCTGGCCACCACCTCTGCCATCCACCGCGCCAAGGAGGTGGCGGAGTGGTGCTACCACGAGGCCGGCGCCACCGCGATCTTCGACAACAGCCCCTTCGAGCGCCGGATGCGCGACATCCACGCCTCCGGGCAGCAGGTGCAGGGGCGCACGGCGCATCTCGAGATGTGCGGCCAGTTCTTCCTCGGGATGAGCCCCTCCGGCCGCTTCTTCTGACCTCCACGGAGCACCGACCATGCCCCTCGAAGGCCTGAACCACTACACCATCCGCCCGGCCGATCTGGAGCGGACCAAGGAGTTCTACGTTGATGTGCTGGGGCTGCAGGTGGGCTACCGCCCGCCCCTCGGCTTCCCTGGCTACTGGCTTTATGTCGGGGACAACCCGACCGTCCACCTGATCGGCCCGCGGGAGCGCGACGCGCATTTGTCGCGGGAGGCGGGGCCGACCGGGTTGCTGGACCACATCGCCTTCACCTGCACCGGCCTTGCCGAGATGAAGGCGCGGCTGAAGGCGCGCGGCATCCAGCATGAGGAGCGGGTCATCCCGCGCGACCGGCAGACCCAGCTCTTCATCTACGACCCGGATGGCGTCGCGGTGGAGCTGAACTATCCGCCGAGCGAGACCCCCGCCGAGGCCTGAGGCGTCGCCCGGACCGCCCGCGCGGAGGCGGTCCGGCGTTTCTTTACGCCTGCCCGAGCATACTGGACGCGGCCGCCGCCCGGCTGCCGAACGCTCTGCCCCCTGACGATGCCGCCCGGCCCGGGAAGACCGGGCGGCCTGGAGGACAAATTGCATAACCTAAGCCTTCCGCGGCGTGGCCTGCTCGCCGCTGCCGCCACCAGCCTTGCCGCCCCTGCCCTGCACGCCCAGGGCGATCCGGCTGCCACCTATCCGGACCGGCCCATCACCATCGTGGTCTGCTTCCCGCCGGGCGGCTCCACCGGTCTCTCCGCCCGGATCGTTGGGCCCGGGCTGCGCGAAATTCTCGGCAAGCCGGTGGTCATCGAGACCCGTCCCGGCGCCGGCGGCAATATCGGCATCGGCTACGTCGCGCGCGCCGCGGCGGATGGCTAC
>NZ_JAMZIK010000260.1 GCF_024178315.1 Siccirubricoccus soli
CCGGCGCGGCCTGCCGGCGGCGCAGCGCCACGCCGGCCAGCACCAGCTCCCGCGCCGCCCGCAGGGCGGGCGGGGCCGGGCCGGATTCCAGCACGCCCAGCGCCTGCTCCGCCGCCGCCAATTGGCCGAGCAGCAACAGGCGCCTTGCCTCCAGGATGCGCGCATGCAGCGCGTTGGCCCCGTCGCCCGCCCTCTCCAGCACCTCGCGCGCGGTGGCCAGGCGCGCCGGCACCCAGCCCAGCTCGCGGCAGGCGAAGGCGATCTCCGCCTCGGCCAGCAGGCAGCGTGCCCGCGCCACCGCCGCATGCGGGTCGAAGCCGCGCTGCGCGTCCCGCAGCAGCGCCCGGGCGCGCGCATACTCGCCGAGTTGCGCCAGGGCGATGCCGCGCAACGCCAGGGCCGGCGGGTCCTGCCGCAGCGCCACCCGGTTCAGCGCGGCCAGCGGGTCGCCGGCCGAAAGGGCCCGCGCCGCCGCGGCGATCAGCGCATCCATCCCATTCCCGCCAGATTTGTCACTCCAGGCCGGCGCGGCCCCAGCGGCACTCTACCGCATGGCCGGCAGCGAGGCAGAGGAGAGCAGGCATGACGCATCGGACGGCAACGCGGCAGGAATGGTTGGCGGCACGGCTGGAGCTGCTGGCGGCGGAGAAGGCCCTGACGCGGCAAGGCGACGCGGTGGCGCAGCAGCGCCAGGCGCTGCCCTGGGTACGGCTGGAGAAGCCCTACCGCTTCGAGACGGAGACCGGCCCCGCCACCCTCCGGGATCTCTTCCAGGGACGGTCGCAGCTATTGGTCTACCACTTCATGTTCGGGCCGGATTATGCGGCGGGCTGCCCCTCCTGCTCGATGATCGCGGACGGGTTCAACGGCTTCGCGACGCATCTCGCCCAGCATGACGTCATGCTCTGGGCCGTCTCGCGGGCACCCCTGCCGAAGCTGCTGGAGTACCGGCGGCGCATGGGCTGGAGTTTCCCCCGGGCCTCGTCCTTCGGCAGCGATTTCAATGCCGACTTCAACGTCTGGTTCACCGAGGCGCAGCAGCGCGAGGGCATGGTGGACTACAACTACCGGCGCGAGGCGGGTTTCGTCTGGCGCCAGGGGGAGGCGGCCGGCGCCGGGGCGGAATCGCTCTTCGCCGCCATGTGCGGCACCGATACCGCGACCTTCCACCGGGACCGCCCCGGCCTCAGCGCCTTCGCACTGCAGGATGGCGCGGTGCATCACACCTATTCCGCCTATGCGCGTGGGCTGGACGGGCTCTGGGGCGCCTATCAGTGGCTGGACCGCGCGCCGCTGGGGCGGAACGAGGCGGGCGTGTGGTGGCGCCGGCATGACGAATACGGCGCGGCCTGAAACCGGCCGGCCCGCCATCGCCTCGCTGCTCCGCCGCGGCGCGGAGGCGCTCGGCCTGGCGGCCGCACCGGGCTTCGCGCTGATGGCGCTGCTCTCCGCCCGGCCTGCGGGCGGGCTGACGGATGGGCTGTGCCATGGCGGGGCGGCCGCCTCGCCGCTGCGGGGCATGGCGGTGAGGTATCTGCTGATGGCGGCCATCCACGCCGCGCCCTGGCTGCGCCTGCTGGCCGGGCGCTGAGCGTGATCGGATGAGGTCGGCTCGATCGAAGCCGCGAATCACGCAAGCAAACGATGCGCTGGAGCGGGATGGGCGAGCGGAGCTCTACCTATCCTGCTCCAGGGCAGGTTCCAACCTGGTGGATCATGGCGTGGCCCACGAGGTGGGATGCTCTGGATCCCAGGTTCTCCAGAGCATGATATCCGGTCAGGTGAGCCCACCCGACCGGATGTTGCCATAGGAGGGCGGTGCCACCGCCTGGCACGAAAGGCCCGGGCGGCCCGCCTTGCGGCGCGCTGCCCGGGCCGATGCACCCCGGCCGAAGCCTTACCAGCTATAGCTCACGCCGACCGTCACGCTGTGGTCGGTCTGGTGGGCGCGGAGGTCGCCGGCATAGGCGACGAAGGCCGTCCCGCCGCCCGGCATGCGCAGATCCATGCCAAGGCCGAGGATGGCGCCGTCCCGCCCCACCTTCGCCGTCTGCGCCCGCATCGGCGTGCCCGCCGCGCCCTGGAAGCTGGACAGGGTGGTGAAGTCGGCATCGCCGAATTCCCGGGCATAGAAGAGCTTGGCACTCGGCGCCAACTGCCAGCCCTCGCCCAGCGCCACGCTGGTGCCGGCGCGGAGGCCGAGCAGGGCGCGGGTGCTGGTGCCGGTCGCGGAGCGGATGGCGAGGTTCAGCACCCCCGCATCCTTCTCCCGCACCGTGTCGCGGGACTGGCTGTCCACCCGGAGGCCGACGCTGGGCAGCAAATGCCAGCTCCCCACCTCATGCCGCGTGCCGAAGGCGACCGCGCCATGCACGCCGAGGCCGGAGGCCTGGCCGCGGGCGATGGTGCGGAAGGCGCCCAGGTTGCGATGCACGCTGGTGTCGGAGACCGAGCCGCCGAACTGCGCATCGGCCCAGAGATCCGCATTGGTCCAGCTGCCCTGCAGGGCGGCGTGCACCATGTCGAGATCCGCCTTGCCCCCGGTGCTGCCGGAGGAGATCCGCATGCCGGAGTAGCCGATCGCCGCCCCGACCTCCGTGCCGGCATCCAGCCGCAGCGCCGCGCCGCCGGCGAAGCCGCCGCCGGAGCTGTTGCTGGCGGTGTTGCCGGTGGCGGAGACGCGCTGGCTGCCGCCGAGCCCTGCTGCCCAGAGGGTGAGACGGCCATCCGGCGTGCTCGCCTGGTTGCCGATGCCGCGGCCATGGCCGCGCCGCGCCGCCGCCTGGTCCGCCACCGCTGTGCCGAACTGGCCGGAGGCAGTGAGACTGCCGCGGATGGCATCGCCATAGATGGTGCCGGAGAGCCGGTCCATCGTGGCCGGCAGGGCTTCCGCCGGCAGGGCGAAGAGAATGCCGAGCGTCGCCGTCCGCTCCGCATCCGTGCGCAGCCCCGGCAGTGGCCGCAGGGCATCGAGGCCGAGGCCGACCTGCGTCTGGTTCGGCGTCTGCGCCAGGCCCAGCGCCCCGAGCCCGGCATAGCTCTCCGGCGTCACGTAGAGGGTGAGGGCGGTGGCGGTGTAGAGCGCATCGAAGCGGCTGCCGGGCAGCAGCCCTCCGGTGGGCTGGGCAAGGCCGGAGAAGCTGCCCTGTACGCCGCCGCTGGCCTGCACCACGGTGAAGGCCTGGCCCACCGGCGGGGTGTAGCTGTTGTTGGCGTCGCCGGTGATGCCGCGCAGCCGCGGCGCCAGCGTGCCGCCGGCGGTGAAGCTGCCGCCCGTCACCAGCACCCGGTCGAAATTGCCCGCCCCGTTGCCGGTGCCCGTGCCGTCGATGTCGAGGGCGAGGGTGGCGCCGGGGTCGAGGACCAGGCTCTCGGTGAAGGTGATGGTGCCCGGGCTGTCGCCGGGGGAGAGGGTGCCCCGCACCGTGGTCGGCGTGGTGATGGTGCCGGTGCCATGCAGGGTGGAGTCGCCCAGCACCACCAGTCCGGTGGCGTCGAGGATCAATGAGCCGGTGAGGGTGGCGGAGCCGGTGAAGACGCTGGTCGCCGTCTGCCCATCGGCCGAGACCTGGTAGACATTGCCGCCCAGCGACACCGCATGGCCGCTGGTGTCCACATGGCCCTGGGTCTCGATCACCACGGTGCGGTCCAGGCTGAAGCTGGAGGTCGCCAGCAGCGTGCCGTTCCGCACCACCAGGGCGCCGGAGCTGGCGCCGAGCGCGCTGTCCGAGCCGATGGCGAGGGTGGTGCCGCCGATCACCAGCGTGCCGCCGGCATAGGTATTGGTCCCGGTCAGCGCCAGGGTGCCGCCGCCATCCGCCACCAGCCCGCCGCTGCCGGAGATGGTGCCGGAGAGGGAGATGGTGCGCATCGCCGTGTCGAAGGTGCCGGTGCCCGCCAGGCTGACGGACCGGGCGGAGACGAGGCCCTGCGGCGCCACCAGCCGGCCGTTGGTGATGGCGAGCCCGCCCTCGGCGCCGCCCATGGCGGCGTCGCTGGCGATGATCAGGGTGGCGTTGGCGATGCTGGTGCCGCCGGCATAGCTGCTGGTGCCGGTCAGGCTCTGGGTGCCGCCCGCCAGGGCGAAGCCGCCGCTGCCGGAGATGGCGCCGAAGAAGCTGCCGGCGGCGTTGGTCAGCGTCAGGGTGCGGGCCCCGAGCTCCACCCCGCCGCTGCCGGAGAGGGTGGTGATGCTGGCGCCGGCGCTGGTATCCGCGATGCGGAAGGTGCCGTCATTCACCAGCCCGGCGGAGGCGGCGATGCTGCCCGTGCCGCTGAGGGCGAGGGTGGCGCCGCCATTGATGGTGGTGCTGCCGGTATAGGTGTTCAGTCCGGCGAGCGTCTGGGTGCCGCCGGCGACGGTCAGGCCGCCGTTGCCGGAGATGCCGCCGGCAAAGCTGGTGGAGCCGTTGGCGATGGTGAGCGGCTTCGCCCCCAGCACCACGGCGCCGCTGCCGGAA
>NZ_JAMZIK010000261.1 GCF_024178315.1 Siccirubricoccus soli
GCCGCCGTTGCCGGAGATGCCGCCGGCAAAGCTGGTGGAGCCGTTGGCGATGGTGAGCGGCTTCGCCCCCAGCACCACGGCGCCGCTGCCGGAAAGGGTGGCGATGCTGGCGCCGCTGGCGGTTTCCGCGATGCGGAAGGTGCCGTCGGCGGCGACCCCGGAGGAGGCGGCGAGGCTGCCCGTACCGGTCAGCACCAGGCTGGCGCCGGCATCGATGCTGGTGGCGCCGGTATAGGTTTGGATGCCGGTCAGGGTCTGGATGCCGCCGGCGACCGCCAGCCCGCCCGCGCCG
>NZ_JAMZIK010000262.1 GCF_024178315.1 Siccirubricoccus soli
GCCGGAAAGGGTGGCGATGCTGGCGCCGCTGGCGGTTTCCGCGATGCGGAAGGTGCCGTCGGCGGCGACCCCGGAGGAGGCGGCGAGGCTGCCCGTACCGGTCAGCACCAGGCTGGCGCCGGCATCGATGCTGGTGGCGCCGGTATAGGTTTGGATGCCGGTCAGGGTCTGGATGCCGCCGGCGACCGCCAGCCCGCCCGCGCCGGAGATGATGCCGTCGAAGCTGGTGGAGGCGTTGGAAAGGCTCAGCGTCTGCGCGCCCAGCTCCACCTGGCCGTTGCCGGAGAGGGTGGTGATACTGGCGCCGGCGCTGGTGTCGGCGATGCGGAAGGTGCCGTTGTTCGCCACCTCGGTGGAAGTGGCGATGCTGCCGGTGCCGGTCAGCGCCAGGGTGGCGCCGGCATCGATATTGGTGGTGCCGGTATAGGTATTGGTGCCGCTCAGCGTCTGGGTGCCGCCGGCGACGGTCACCCCGCCCGTGCCGCCGATGGCGCCATCGAAGCTGGTGGAGCCGTTGCTGATGCTCAGCCGCTGGTCGCCCAGCGCCACCGCGCCGCTGCCGGAGAGCGTCGTGATGGCGGCCCCCGCCGTGGTGGCGCTGAGATCGAAGCTGCCATTCGCCGCGACGCCGGAGGAGGCCGCGATGCTGCCGGTGCCGGTCAGCGCCAGGGTGGCGCCGGCGCCGATGCCGGTGGCACCGGTATATGTGTTGGTCCCGCTCAGCGCCTGGGTGCCGCCGGAGACGGTCAGGCCACCGCCATCGCCGATGGCGCCGGCGAAGGTGGTGGAGCCGTTGGTGACGGTGAGGGTCTGCGCGC
>NZ_JAMZIK010000263.1 GCF_024178315.1 Siccirubricoccus soli
TGCCGCCGGAGACGGTCAGGCCACCGCCATCGCCGATGGCGCCGGCGAAGGTGGTGGAGCCGTTGGTGACGGTGAGGGTCTGCGCGCCGAGCCGGACCGTGCCGCTGCCGGCGAGGGTTTGCACCGCGGCGCCGGCATTGGTGCTGCTGATGTCGAAGCTGCCATCCGCCGTGATGGCGGAGGATTGGGCAATACTGCCATTGCCGGCGAGTTCGAGGGCCGCGCCATCCGCGATGGTGGTGGCGCCGGTATAGGTGTTGGCCCCGCTCAGCCCCTGGGTGCCGCCGGCGACGGTCACCCCGCCGGTGCCGCCGATGGCGCCGGCGAAGCTGCTGGCGCCGTTGGTGACGGTCAGCGTCTTCGTCCCCAGTGCCACTGCGCCGCTGCCGGCCAGGGTGGCGATGGAAGCGCCCGAAGTGGTGGCGCCGATGTCGAGGGTGCCGTTCGCGGTGACGCCGGCGGAGGCGGCGATGCTGCCATCGCCCGAGAGGGCCAGGGTGGCGCCCGCGCCGCTGCCGGTGGCACCGGTATAGGTGTTGGCCGCGCTCAGCCCCTGGCTGCCGCCGGCGACGGTCACCCCGCCGGTGCCGTCGATGCTGCCGGCGAAGCTGGTGGAGCCGTTGGTGATGCCGAGGGTCCTGCCCCCCAGCGCCACCGTGCCGTTGCCGGCCAGGGTGACGAGCGAGCGGTCGCCGCCGGCCCCCGAGATGTCCAGCCTTCCATCCACCGTGACGATGGAGGATTGGGCGATGCTGCCATTGCCCGTCAGCGCCAGGGTGGCGCCGCTGTTCACCGTGGTGGTGCCGGCATAGGTGTTGGCCGCCGTCAGCACCAGGCGGCCATCCCCGGCCAGGTTCAGCCCGCCATTGGACAGCACGCCGGTGAGGAGGCCGGAGGCGGTGCCGGCGGCATTCGCCACCACCTGTACCGTCCGCACCCCGCCATTCAGGTTGATGGCGTTGGTGAAGACGGTGTCGCCCTGCGCCGTCGTGGCGCCGAGGATCAGCGCCGAGCCGTTCGGGACGAAGCTGTTGGTGCCCCAGGTAAGGCCGAGGCCGGCATTCAGCGTGACGGTCAGGCCATCGGCATCGGCCGCCGCGAAGCCGCCGGAGCCGGTCCACTGCACCTGGTCGGACTGGGTGCCGACGAAGCGGTCGAAGGTGCCGCTGGTCTGCAGCACGCCGCCGGCGAGGTTCAGGTTGCTGTTGGCATGGAGCCCGACCCCGTCCTGCGCCTGCAGCACCCCGCCCTCGATGACGGTCTGACCGCTATAGGTATTGGCGCCGTTGAACACCACGAGGCCGCTGCCGATCCGCACCGTCGCGCCTTGGCCGATGGGGATGTCGCTGGAGGCGATGGTCGCGGCGCTGTCGTCGGCGATGCTGCCATTGATGGTGATCGTATTGCCGGTGCCGGCATTCAGCCGCACCGTGGCGCCAGTCATGATGAAGAGGTCGGTGCCCGCGGCATCGCCGGAGGCGCCGCCATTGGCGCTGCCGCCGCCCACCACATTGTTGCGGCCGATGGTGGTGTTGCCGCTGACCGTCAGGCTGCCGCCATTCCGCACGAAGACCGCGCCGCCATAGGCGGAGCCGCCGCCGCCGCCCGTGGCGCTGGCGGAGGCCGCGCCGGCGCCGGTGCTGCCGGTGCCGGCGCCGAAGCCGCC
>NZ_JAMZIK010000264.1 GCF_024178315.1 Siccirubricoccus soli
CCGAGGCGGCGCTGCAGGCCGCCGCCGACCAGCGCCGGGCGCAGATGGGGGCCGACCGCAGCGGGGCGATCACGGTCGCGGGCATCACGGCCTCCGCCGTGGACAACCCCTTCCTGCGCCGCGCCGCGGGCCCCGAGCCTGGCGCGCCGCGCGATGCGGTCGCGGAGGATATCGAGCGCGAGCTGCAGGCGCTGCGCGAGGAGACGGGAACGCGCCTCGTCGCCGCGCCCTCCATCCGCAGCCGCTCCGGCAGCGGCGGCATCGACCGGCTGAACGAGGTCTCGACCGCCATCGAGGCCTCGGGCGTGCCGGGGCGGCTGGGCGGACGGCTGGCGCTGCGCGCGAATGTCGTCGCCGCCAGCAGCGGCGATCTGCAGAACGACGTCGAAACCCGCCGCCGCTTCGGCAGCAACGTGCTGGCCGGGCCGACCGCGGGCAGCGGCTCCTCCGACACCACGGCGACCGGCGTCGGGCTCGACCTGGCCTGGCGGCGCGGGAATTTCGCGGCGGATATCGGGACCACCCCGCTCGGCTTCCGCCTCACCAACCTGGTCGGCGGGCTGGAGGTGGCGCCACGGCTCACCGACAATCTGCGCCTGCGCGTCACCGGCGAGCGCCGCGCAGTGACCGACAGCCTGCTCTCCTGGAGCGGAGTGCGCGACCCGGTCTCCAGCCGGATCTGGGGCGGCGTGGTGCGCAGCGGCGGGCGGGCGCAGCTGGAGTACGCGGCCGGGCCGGCGAATTTCTACGCCGGCGGCGGCTATGCCTCCTTCGAGGGCTCGGGCGTGGTGGACAACAACCGCATCGAGGGCGGCGCCGGCATGTCCTACGCCGTGTATCGCCGGCCGGATGACGAGCTGACGGCCGGGCTCGACCTCGTCTACTTCGCCTATGACCGCAACCTGCGGCACTTCACCCTGGGCCATGGCGGCTATTTCAGCCCGCAATCCTATGCGGCGCTGAACCTGCCGGTGGATTGGCGGGCGCGCTCGGGCGACCTGTCCTGGCATCTCGGGGCGACGCTGGGCTTCGCGAGCTGGCGCGAGGATACCGTCGATGTCTTCCCGGGCGATCCGGCGCGCCAGGGGCAGCTCGTCGGCGCCGCGGCGGGGGATCCGACGATCCGCACCCGCTATGCCGGGCAGAGCCAGTCCGGCTTCACCGGCGGCGTGCGCGGCGACGTGGAATATGCGCTGACGCCGCAGCTCCGGCTCGGCGCCGCCCTGCGCTATGACCGCGCGGCGGATTGGAACGAGGCGCGGGGCACCTTCTATCTGCGCTATCGCCCGGAGAATTAGAGCGGATCGCCGTAGGGCGCATCGCCCGAAGGCATGAATCTGCTCTGCAAACAAAGGCGGAGAGCGTTTTCGATGAACGCATGTGAACCGAAAACGCTCCAGCGCGTGCGAGGTTGAGGTCGATCCGATCTTAACCGGGCAAGCCCTAAGCCAGGATGCCGTGGACCTTCCGCATCAGGGTCTGGACCGAGAAGGGCTTGGTCAGGATGTGCATCCCCGCCTCCAGCGGCTCCTGCCCCACCACGGCGTTCTCCGCATAGCCGGTGATGAAGAGGATGTTCAGCCCGGGCCGCAGCTCATGCGCGACATCGGCGATCTGCCGCCCGTTCATGCCGCCGCGCAGCCCGACATCGGTGACCAGCAGATCGAGCGCCCGCTCCGAGCGCAGCACCTGCACCGCCGCCCGCCCGTCGCTCACCGCCAGGGTGGTGAAGCCCAGCTCCCGCAGCGTCTCGCAGACGATCAGCTTCACCGCCTCCTCATCCTCGACGACGAGCACCGTCCGGCCGAGGCCCATGGGCTGCGGCGGCAGCTCCGCATCCGTGGCGGGCTGGGCGCGGATCTCCCCGAGGAAGCGCGGCAGGTAGAGCCGAACCGTGGTGCCGATGCCGGGCTGCGAGTGGATCTCCGCCAGGCCGCCCGACTGCTTGGCGAAGCCGTAGATCATGGAGAGGCCGAGCCCGGTCCCCTGCCCCATCGGCTTGGTGGTGAAGAAGGGGTCGAAGGCGCGGGCCACGACCTCCGGCGACATGCCGATGCCGGTATCCGCCACCGCGATCAGCACGTAGTCGCCGGGCGCGATGGCCCGGTCGCCCAGGGTCTGCGTGTTGAACCGGACATTCGCCGTCTCGATGGTGAGGTCGCCGCCCTCCGGCATCGCGTCGCGCGCATTGATGCAGAGGTTGAGCAGCGCGTTCTCGAGCTGGTTCGGATCGCAGAGGATGGGCCAGAGCGAGGCCGCCAGCTTCTCCTGCAGCGAGATCTGCGGCCCGATGGTCCGGCGCAGCAGCTCCCGCATGCCGAGGATGAGCTCGTTCGGCCGCGTCGCCACCGGGTCCAGCGGCTGGCGGCGGGAAAAGGCGAGCAGCCGGTGCGTCAACGCCGCGGCGCGGGAGGCGGCTTCCTGCACCACGGTGAGGTAGCGGTCGAGCTGTTCCATCCGACCCTGCTCCAGGCGCAGCTTGAGCATGGCGAGGCCGCCGATGATGCCGGTGAGCAGGTTGTTGAAGTCATGCGCCAGCCCGCCGGTGAGCTGGCCGATCGCCTCCATCTTGTGCGCCTGACGGAGCAGCGCCTCGGCCTGCCGCAGCGCCTCGGCGCGCTCCTTCTCCTCGGTGATGTCGCGGCCGACGGCGTAGATCAGGCCGTGGTTGGAGGCGGCGGACCAGCTGATCCAGCGCCAGCCGCCCTGCTTGGCACGGCAGCGGCTGTCGAAGCGGCGCAGCGTCTCCGTCCCGGTCAGCGCCGCGACCTCCTCCTGCATCCGGCGCCGGTCGTCCTCATGCACCAGCTCGAAGAGCTGCCGCCCGACCAGCTCGGCCTCCGGCCAGCCCAGCAGGACGGTCCAGGCGGGGTTGACCGCCGTCATCACCCCCTCCGCCTGGGCGACGACCATGATGTCGCCCGAGAGGTGCCACAGCCGGTTGCGGTCCGCGGTCCGCTCGGCGATCAGCGCCTCCAGGCCCTCGTTCAGCGTCCGCAGCCGCTCCTCGGCCAGCTTCGCCTCGGTGATGTCGTAGATCACGCCGCAGATCCGGACCTCGCCCGTCTCCGGGTCCAGCAGGGTCTCGCCGCGCCGCTGCAACCAGCGCAGCTCCCCGGTATCGGGGCGGGTGATGCGGAACTCCGCCTGGCTCGCCGTCCCGGCGCCGGTGCCGGGCTCGATGATCTTCGGGTCCTCCGGATGGACCACGCCGTTCACGGTGCGCAGCGGCAGGTCCTCCGCCGGCTGCAGGCCGAGCAGGCGGCAGAACTGGCCGGAGACGGAGACGGTACCAAAGCCGCTGACATACTCGAAGGTGCCGATGCCGCCCGCGGTCTGGGCGATGCGCAGCTTCTCCTCGACCCGCTTCTGGTCGGTGATGTCCATCAGCGTGCCGAGGAAATGCGCGGCGCGCCCCTCCCCATCGCGGTACATCCGGCCACGCGCCTGCACCCAGCGATGCCCGCCGCGCGGGCCGAGGATGCGGTACTCCTTGGCGAAGACCTCGGCGCCGCGCAGCACCGCGCCGATCGCCAGCCGGACCCGGAGCTGGTCCTCCGGATGGATGATGGCGAAGAAATCCGGCACGCCGATGCCGGCCGCCGCCGCCTCCGCATCGATGCCGTAGAGCGCGCCGAAGCCGGCATCGCCGCGGATCACCCGGCCGGCGACATCCCAGTCCCAGTTCGCCAGCGCGCCGGGCAGGAGGAACTGGAACCGGCCGGGGCCGCGTTCCGGCGGCTGCGGCCGCAGGCCAGCGATCTCCCGCTGGGTCACCAGGACATAGGCGGGCGCCCCGGCGGCATCCGGAATCGGGATGACCTCCAGCCGGCTGCGGAACAGGCTGCCGTCGCGCCGCCGGGCCAGCACCTCTGCGCCATGGCGCTCGCCGCGGTCGAGGGCGGCGCGCAGCGCGGCGCACTCCCCGGTGCGCATCTCCGCCCCCTGCAGCAGCGCGCAGCTCCGCCCCAGCACCTCGGCAGCGGCATGGCCGGTCAGCCGGGTGAAGGCCGGGTTGACATAGACGACGATGTCGCCCGGCCGCCGCGCATCGGTGGCGGCGACGGCGAGGTCCGAGCCGGCGAGCAGGCCGAAGAGCGGCCCCGCGAGGCGGCGCAGCTCGGCCGGTGCGGCACCGTCGCCGCTCACGGCGCGCCGAGCCCCTCGCCGAGATCGTCGCTCATCACGCGCTCAATGAAGTCGTTCACCAGCAGCTTCAGGGCGGCGAGGGAGGGAAGGTCCATCACCATGGCGATGTAGCCGCGGATGTTGCGGTCGCGCACCGCGAAGTTGATGTAGAAGAACAGCACCAGCCCCGCCGGCTCGGCGACCTCCCCGGCATCGAGCAGGAGGCGGCCGGGGCCGCGCAGCACCTGCGGCAGGGACATGCGGAGCGAGCGCCGCAGCATGTTGGCCATGGAGGCGAGGCAGCTGTTGAGGATGACGTTGCCGGTCTCGGCCAGCGCCTCGTCCTCCAGCCCCTCCGCCTCCTCGTCCGGGAGCACCTGGCCGACCACCGCCCTTACCAGCTCCAGCCCGTTCTCCTGCGGGAAGATCAGCAGGGCACGGCCGTGCAGCGCCCCGGCGAAATCCTGCCGTACCGCGATGAGGCTGTCGCCCTCGCGCTCGGCAATCAGCGTCGCGGCGAGGTGGTGGGTGACGATCTGGATGGCGGGGACCGAGAGGAGGATTTCCTCCGGCACCATCTTCCGCAGGTTGGACGCGGCTTGGCTGACGCCGATATTGACGATCTCCGTGAGAGCGTCGAGTTCGAGCGCGCTGAGGGCAGGGTCAGCGGGGGTCACTGCCCACCCATGCGCAGGCGGAGCGCCGCGCCGGAGAGGAAACCCCGCAGCCCTTCCTCCGTCACCGGCTTGGCGACGAAGGCCGCGTTCGCCGCGCGGGCGCGGGCGATGACCTCCTCCTGGGCATTGGCGGTGACGATGGCCATGGGCATCTCCGGATAGAGGGCGCGCAGTTCCGCCGCCAGCGCCAGGCCGTCGGTTCCCGGCATGTTGTAATCGAGCAGGACGACATCGATACCGCCGGCGGCCAGCAGCGCCTTGGCTTCCTCCGCATTGGCGGCTTCCAGGCGCCGCCAGCCCGGCTGCAGGCTGGCGGTGGCCTTGCCGGCCACGATCCTGGCCAGCTTGCTGTCATCGACGATGAGGACGGTGATAGCCATATGCGTCTTCCTGGAACTAGCTTGCCTGAGTAGTGCGCGGCGCCGTGTCCGCCGCCATGCGCGCCGCCTCGCCGTCGCCGGCCGGCGCCCTGAGCAGCGGCACCAGCCAGCGCGACAGGAACGGATCGGTCGGCGCCCCCGCCAGGGGCGGCCGCAGCGCGAGAAGCACCTGAACCACGGCAGTGTGCAGACGGTCCGCCTCGCCGATCTGCACCATCCGGCCGCCGCCCTCCCGCAACAGGGAGAGCAGCAGCTCGGCGTCCTCGACCGGACAGTCGCCCCGCAGGTGCACGACCGCATCCTGAAGCTGCACGCTCATTCGATCAACTCCGCGATGTCGATGACGATGAGGAGACGGCCATCGCCGAGCAGGGCGGTACCGAGCATGGCGGGCAATCCGGCCAGCATGCCCTGCAGCGGCCGCAGCAGCACCTCGAGCTGGCCGGTGACGGCATCGACCTCCAGCCCGACGCAACCATCGCCGCTACCGACTATCAGCACCGGCACGCCGCCTGCGGCGCGCGGCCGCGCCGGCAGGCCGAGCCGGGCGGCGAGGCGCAGCAGCGGCACGGTGCGGTCGCGCAGCACGAAGGCCTCACCGCCCGGCACCGGCAGGATGCGCGCGGGCGGCAGGCGGAGAATCTCCCGCACCGCCTCGGTCGGCACCCCCAGCAGTTCCTCCCCGAGGCGCACGGTGAAGAGGCCGGTGACCGCCGCGCGCTGCGGCAGGGTGAGCTGCAGCGTGGTGCCGCGGCCCGGCGCGCTGTGCAGCGCCAGCCGCCCGCCCAGCGCCTGCACCGCCTGGCGCACCGCATCCATCCCGATGCCGCGGCCGGAGACCGCGGTGACGCTGACGGCAGTGGACAGGCCAGGCAGGAAGAGCAGCTCGGTCGCCGCCGCCTCGTCCATCGCATCCACCGCCTCGGGCGGCAGAATCTGCCGCCGCTTCGCCGCCTCGCGCAGCTGCGCGGTGTCGATGCCGGCGCCGTCATCCGTCACCTCGATGACGAGGCCCTCGGCCTCCCGCCGGGCCGCCAGGGCGACGCGCCCGGCCTCCGGCTTGCCGGCGCGGCGTCGCGCCGCGGGGGCCTCGATGCCGTGATCCACCGCGTTGCGCAGCGCGTGCAGCAGCGGCTCGAACAGCCCGTCCACCACGACGCGGTCGGCGCGCAGCGCCTCCCCCTCCATCGCCAGCGTCACCTCCTTGCCCAGCGCCGTCGCGGTCTCCCGCACCAGCCGCGGGAAGCGGCGGAAGCTGCGGGCCAGCGGCACCATGCGGAGATCCATGGCGGTGGCGTGCAGGTTGGCCGCCAGCCGGCCGAGCCCGGCAAGGTGCTCGCCCATCGCCCGCGTCAGCGCCGGCTCCAGCCCCTCCGCATTGGCGATGAGGTAGGCAAGGCGGTTGCGGGTGACGATCACCTCCCCGGTCAGGGCCAGCAGCCCGTCGATCCGGGCCGGCTCCACCCGCAACCCGCGCGCCGCGCTCTCCGCCGGCGGGGCAGGCGCCGCCGCGGCGGCGGGCACCGGCGCCAACTCCACCTGATCGGCGACGAAGCGGAAGATGTGCCGGAGCGCCTCGGGCGGCGCCGCGGCCAGCAGCTCGATCACCAGGTTGCAGACGAAGGGCTCCGGCCCCGCCGCCGGCCAGGGCTCCCGCGGCGCCAAGTGCAGGGCAACAAGGCCCGGCACCTGCCGCACCAGCCCCAGCGGGTCGTCGCCGAGGAAGAAGCAATCCGGCGCCGGGCAGTAGCGCAGCGCGACCAGGCGCCGCCCCGCGGCCTCGGCGGCCTGCACCGCCGCCCGCTCCCGCGCCAGCAGCGCCGGCAGCCAA
>NZ_JAMZIK010000265.1 GCF_024178315.1 Siccirubricoccus soli
CCTCCAGCGCTTCGCGGCAGCCATGCTCCACCGCCTTTGGCACCCGCCCCGCGCCATCTGGCGCCTGCTGCACGACATGCACCGCTTCGCCGCCGGCCGCGCCCGCCTGGCGCGCTGGATGGAGCCGGCGTGATGCCCAACTCAAGGGTTCCAAGGGCCCTTCGGCCCTTGGCGGGGAGGGCAGAGCGGCAGCGCCCCTCTGCCGGCGCCGGGGGGCGCGCCATGGCGGGCCGCGCAGGGCCGGCGCTCCCGCAGCCGCGCCGCGGCACGGCCGGGATCAATCATGGTCGGCCACCATGGCACGGAATATGCTGCGCCGGCCCATCCTTCGTCGCGGAGCGCGCCTGATGCCCAAACCCTTCCACCTCGGCTGGTTCCTCCAGGGCTCCTCCGTCCAGGCCTGGGGCGAGCCCTTCACCGGCGCCATCGGCCGGGACTGGATGGTGCCGGAGCTGTTCTGCGACCTTGCCCGCCATCTGGAGCGCGCCTGCTTCGACTACGTCCTCATCGAGGACAGCTCCTATGTCGGGGAAAGCTATGGCGGCTCGCGGGAGATCTACCTGAAGCACGGCCTCGCCGTGCCGCGGCAGGATCCGGCCATCACCGCCACGCTGATGGCGGCCGCGACGAAGCGCATCGGCATCGTCCCCACCTTCGCCACCTTCACCCACCCGCCCTATCTGCTGGCGCGGATGATGGCCTCGCTGGACCAGATCAGCAGCGGCCGCGCCGGCTGGAACATGGTCACCGGCTCCTCCGACGTCGCCGCCCGCAATTACGGCCTGCCGCAGCTTCCGGACCACGACCTGCGCTACGACATGGCGGATGAGTACATGCAGGCGGTGAACGGGCTGTGGGACAGCTGGGAGCCGGGCGCCATCGTCGCCGATGAGGAAAGCGGCGTGCTGGTGGACCACACCAAGGTCCATGCGGTGGATTTCGAGGGCAAGTGGTACCGCACCCATGGCCCGCTCAACAGCGGCCCCTGCCCGCAGGGCCGCCCGGTCATCGCCCAGGCCGGCGGCAGCCCGCGCGGCAGGCAATTCGCCGCGGCGAATGCCGATACCATCGTCGCCAGCATCAAGGGCACGGCGGCGATGAAGGCATACCGGGACGATGTCCGCGCCCGCGCCGCCGCCGCCGGCCGCGACCCGGACCATGTGAAGCTGCTGTTTCTGGTCAACCCCATCATCGCCGGCAGCCGGGCGGAGGCGGAAGCGAAGAAGCAGGCCCGCATCGCCCGGGCGGAGGCGCAGGTGCCGCAGCTCCTCGCCTTCTTCGGCAAGATCACCAATATCGATTTCGCGCAGTACGACCTGGACGCGCCGGTGGACACGCTGGATCTCCGCACCAATGGCCACCAGCAGAGCCTCGACGACTTCAAGCGCGTCGCCGGCAAGAAGAGCCTGCGGGAGGCGATGCTGAGCTATCGCGGCACCTCCGGCTCGGTGGAGCTGATCGGCACGCCGGACGACATCGCAGCGCAGATGGCGGAGGCGATGGAGGAGGTGGGCGGCGACGGCTTCCTCTTCTCCATGGGTGATGTCAGCCGCCGCACCATCGCCGAGGTGGCGGATGGGCTGGTGCCCGCCCTGCAGCGCCGCGGCCTGACGCGCCGGGCCTATACCTATGAGCAGTTCCGGGACAATCTGCGGGAGTTCTGATCTTCCCCATGACGTCGCTTCGCGCCGCCATGGGGACCCCAGGACTTTTCCCCACGACGTTGCTGCGCAACGCCTTGGGGGCCCGGTTCGCTCACCACCAGGCTTCCCGCACAGCCTGCCGAGGCGAAGCCTCGGCAGGGCAACGGGCGGCCCGGATTCACCGTTGCAGCCCTCCCCCGGCAAGTGAGGGGAGGGCCGAGGAGGAAAGATGGCCCAGCCCCGCATCCTGATGATGGACTCTCCCTTGAGCGCGGCCGATCTCGCCCGCTCCATGGCGCCCGCGGGGCTGGAGCTGGTGATCGCCCCGCTCGGCAGTCCGGAATTCAAGGCGGCGCTGCCGGGTGCGGATTTCCTGGTAGGCTTCGGCAACAAGGCGGTGGATGCCGGCTTCTACGCGCAGGCGCCGAAGCTGAAGCTCTTCCAGCTTCTCTCCGCCGGCTATGACACGGTGGATATCGAGGCCGCGCGGGCGGCGGGCGTGCCGGTCTGCAACAATGGCGGCGCGAACAGCACGGCGGTGGCCGAGCACGCCATGCTGCTCATGCTCGCCACCTGCCGCCGCCTGGTCTGGCAGCATGAGAACGTCGCCGCCGGCCGCTGGCGCGGCAACGACCCCAGCCAGGTGAAGCTCTATGAGCTGCGGGACAAGGTGCTCGGCATCGTCGGGCTGGGCGCCATCGGCAAGAAGGTGGCGCGGCTGGCCAATGCCTTCGGCATGACGGTGCACTACTACGACATCAAGCGCGTCTCGGAAGCGGAGGAGGATGCGCTCTCCGTCCGCTTCAAGCTGCTGAACGAGATCCTGCGCAACGCCGACATCGTTTCCCTGCACGTGCCGCTGACGCCGGCCAGCAGGCACATGATCGGCGCGGCGGAATTGAAGCTGATGAAGCCGACCAGCTATATCATCAACACCTGCCGCGGCCCGGTGATCGACGAGGCGGCGCTGACCGAGGCGCTGGCCGAGGGGAGGATCGCCGGCGCCGGCCTCGATGTCTTCGACCAGGAGCCGCCGCCGGCGGACAACCCGCTCTTCCGCCTGCCGAACGTCACCCTCACCCCGCATTTCGCCGGCCCCACCTGGGACAACCAGCAGGCCCGCTTCCGCAACGCCTTCGACAATTGCCAGCGCGTCGCGCGCGGCGAGGCGCCCCTCTGGGTGATTCCGGAGCTGCAGGGTTAACCGCCGCCCTGCCAAGGCCGCGCGCTTCGGCGGGGACTGCCTTGCGCCAGGGCGAGCGCTGCCGGCTGCACCCTGTGCGGCAGCGCGCGGGAGCGCGACCGCCCGGCGGCGATGCAATGGCAGCGGGGCCTGTCGCGGCAGGTTGAACCGCCCCTCGCCGGCCGGCGTTCCTCGTGCATTCCCTGGCCGCGCCTCGCTGCTTTCCCGGCCCGGGCTTCCCCGTCGCGAGGGAGATCGGATGGCCGCCACCGCAGCCGACGCCTTCGACAGGAGGCTGAAGCGCCACCTATCCGGCCGGACGGCACCAGGGCCGCGCCCGGCCCGCGGCGGCAGCCATGCGGTTCCGTGACCGGGCCGAGGCCGGGCGGCAACTGGCCGCCCGGCTGCTGGCTTGGAAAGCGGTGCGGCCGGTCGTCTTCGCCCTGCCCCGCGGCGGCGTGCCCGTCGCCCTGCCGGTCGCCGAGGCGCTCGGCGCGCCGCTCGACCTGCTGCTGGTGCGCAAGATCGGCGCGCCGGACCAGCCGGAGCTCGCCCTCGGCGCCGTGGTGGAAGGAACGCCGCCGCAGACCGTGGTGAATGAGGAGGTCGTCGCGGCACTCGGTATCCCGCCGGAGCAGGTCGTCGCGCGGGCGGCGGACCAGCTTGCCGAGATCGGGCGCCAGCGGCTGCTGTGGCTGCAGGGAAGGGCGCCGGTCCCGCCCCATGGCCGCACGGCGATCCTGGTGGATGACGGCATCGCCACCGGCGCCACGGTGCGGGCGGCGCTGCTTGCGCTCGGCCGCGCCGGCGCCGCACGCCGGGTGCTGGCCGTGCCGGTGGCGCCGCCCGAGGCGGCAGCGGCGCTGCGCGAGGCCTGCGAGGCAGTGGTGGTGCTGGCCGAGCCGGCGCATTTCGGCTCGGTCGGCGCCTTCTATGATGATTTCCGGCAGATCGGCGATGCCGAGGTGACCGCGCTGCTGGAGCGTCATCGGTTGCGGCCGGATCGGCAGGACCCGGGGATCAGGCGGCCAGACAACGAGCCAGAGCGGGATAGGTGAGGCTCAGCCAGCCCCGCTCCAAGGCGCGGCGGCATGATGGCAGCTGGACGGGGCGCCCGCCGCCTGACAGCGCCGGGGCGCGGCTTCGTTGCGCCCCCACGAATGCCGCGTCCCCGGGATGCGGCGCCGCGCCACCCGGGCTAGGCTGCAGCGAAGCGCTCCGCCGCACGGGCCGGGGCGGCACCGGAGGAACGCCATGCAAGGCTCGGAGACCCGCATCCTCACCACCCATACCGGCAGCCTGCCGCGGCCGCCCGCCCTGACGCAGCTCTACGCCCGGCGGGTGCGGGGCGAGCCAGTGGATGCGGCGGCGATCGCGGCGGCGGGGCGGGAGGCGCTGCAGCGCATCGTCCCGGCGCAGCTCGAGGCGGGGCTCGACGTCATCAACAATGGCGAGCAGCAGCGCGACTCCTTCGCCCTCTATCTCCGCCACCGCCTCACCGGCATCGGCGGCGAGAGCCAGCGCACCACCTTCGCCGATATCGACGCCTATCCGGAGTTCAAGGCGGAGTTCACCCGCCAGGCCGGGGGCAAGGAGGCGGTCAGCAACACCGCCCTGCTGCCGGCTGCCATCGGGCCGGTCGCCTATGCCGATGCCAGCGTCATCACCGAGGAATGCGAGGATTTCGCCGCCACCCTTCAGCCCCTGCAGGGCCGCTATACGGAAGCCTTCCTCACCGCGCCCTCGCCCGGGATCGTCGCCTCCATCGTGCAGAACCGGCACTACGACACGGAGGAGGCCTATCTCGCGGCGCTGGCCGAGGCGCTGGCGGTGGAGTACCGCGCCATCGTCCAGCGGGGCTTCGTGCTGCAGCTCGACTGCCCGGACCTCGCGCTGGAACGGCACTGCTCCTACCGCGACCGGCCGCTCGCGGACTTCCTCGGCTTCGTCGAGCGGGTGGTGACGGCGATCAACCGGGCGCTCGCCGGCATTCCGCGCGACCGGGTGCGGCTGCATGTCTGCTGGGGCAATTACGAGGCGCCGCACGACCGCGACGTGCCGCTGGAGGACATCCTGCCCATCCTGCTGCGCGCCAATGTGGGCGGGCTGGTGCTGCCCTTCGCCAATCCGCGCCACGCGCATGAGGTGCGCTGCCTGGAACGCATGAAGCTGGCCGAGGACCAGCTCATGGTCGCCGGCGTCATCGACACCCTGACCAACTTCGTCGAGCACCCGGAGGTGATCGCCGAGCGCATCATCCGCGTCGCCCAGGCGGTGGGCGATCCACGCCGGGTGCTGGCCGGGACGGATTGCGGCTTCGACACCTCGGCAGGGCGCGGCCGCGTCACCTCCGACGTGGTCTGGGCGAAGCTGCGCAGCATGGCGGAGGGGGCGCGGCTCGCCTCCGCCCGGCTGTTCCCGCAGGCCGCCTAGAGCGCTTTCGGTTCACATGCGTCCGCCGAAAGCGCTCTACGCCTTTGTTCGCACGGCAGATTCACGCCTCTGGGCGATGCCGCCCTGCGGCGGTCTGCTCTAGCGATGTGCTGGATCTGCGACGCACGGCGGGAATTCGTCGCGCTCGCCGCCACACCCGTGGCGCCGCCCTCCCCGCCCGAGGCCGCGCTCAGCCCTTCGCCAGCCCCACATCCCGCAGCGCCTGCCCCATCGCCGCGTCCGAGCGATCCATGAAGGCGGCGAATTCCGCGGCCTCGGCGAAGCTGGTGCCGAAGCCGCGGGCGGCCATGAAGCGAGTGAACTCCTCGGCGCGGGAGACGCGGCCGAGCGCGGCGCCGAGCAGCTGCCGCACCTCCTCCGGCAGGCCAGGCGGGCCGGCGATGCCGCGCCAGAGACCGGCGGCGTAGTCGGTGCCGAGGGACTCCTTCAGGGTCGGCACCTCGGCGAAGGCGCCGATCCGCTCCTGCGCCATCACGGCCAGCGGGCGGACGCGGCGGGCATCGATCATCGCCTTGCCCTCCGGCAGGGAGCAGGCGGCGAGATCGACGCCGCCCGCCGCCAGCTCCTGCATCCCGAGCGCCGCGCCCTCCACCGGCACCCAGAGCACATGGTCGGCGCCGAGGCCCAAGGTGCGCAGCCAGCCGACGAAGGCGAGGTGCCAGCTGCCGCCGCGGCCGGAGCCGCTGCCCTTCAGCCGCCGCGGCGGCGCCGCCTGCAGCGCCTGGGCGAGGCCGCGGATGTCCTCATAAGGCGAGGAAGCATTGACCAGCACCCCGGCGGGGTCCTGGTTCATCAGCGCGATCGGGGTGTAGCTGCGCGGCGTCAGCTCGGTCAGGCCGATCCAGTGCAGCATGGCGATCTCGAGCGTCAGCAGGCCGATGGTGTAGCCATCCGGCCGCGCGGTCGAGATGGCGGCATGGCCGACCACGCCGGAGCCGCCGGTGCGGTTCACCACGACGAAGGGCTGGCCGAGATCGCGTTCCAGCAGGGAGGCGATCATGCGCGCGACGGCATCGGTGCCGCCACCGGCCGCCCAGGGCACCACGATCTGCACCGGGCGGGCGGGGTAGCGGGATTGCGCCAGGCCCGGCGCAATGGCGGCGAGGGCCAGGGCCGGGGCGGCCAGCAGCGGGCGGCGCGGCAGGCGGGGTGGCCGCCCGGCGCCGGGTGCGGCCATCCGGGGCGTGTCGTCAGGCATCGGCATTTCCCCCGAGCGGCCTCGCGCAGCGGTGCCGCGGCCGCCCTCTCTTGTCGTTGCGCCGAGAGTCGGCGCCCGGCGGGGAGGGGCTGTCAAAGGAAAAGGCGGGGAGGGCAGGCCCGACGGGCGCGCCGCTGTCCCGGCCCGGGGCCGGGCGCGGCGGCACCGGGCGCGGCGGGGGCAGCGATGCGGCC
>NZ_JAMZIK010000266.1 GCF_024178315.1 Siccirubricoccus soli
ATCTACACCCCCATCCTCCAGCGCTTCGCGGCAGCCATGCTCCACCGCCTTTGGCACCCGCCCCGCGCCATCTGGCGCCTGCTGCACGACATGCACCGCTTCGCCGCCGGCCGCGCCCGCCTGGCGCGCTGGATGGAGCCGGCGTGATGCCCAACTCAAGGGCTCCAAGGGCCCTTCGGTCCTTGGCGGGGAGGGCAGAGCGGCAGCGCCCCTCTGCCGGCGCCGGGGGCCGCGCCTCCGCCACGCCGAGGGAGGAACGCCCCTGGCCTTCCCGCCGGTCCCGGTCCATCTTTCCCCCGGAATCAATTCGCCCGGGGAAGAAGCCCATGTTCACCCGCCGCGCCGCCCTGGCGCTGCTCGCCCTGCCCGCCCTTGCCCGCACTGCGCGCGCGGAAGGCTGGCGGCCCACCCAGCCCGTTCGCATCATCGTCCCCGCCGCCCCCGGCGGCACGGCGGACATCTCCGCCCGTCTCGTCGCGCCCTATCTCCAGGCCCAGCTCGGCCAGAACGTGGTGGTGGAGAACCGCTCCGGCGCCGGCGGCGTCATCGGCACCCAGGAAGCGGTGCGCGCCACGCCGGATGGCCACACCCTGCTGCTCGGCAATATCGGGCCGCAGGCGATCGGCCTCTCCCTCTACCGCAACCTGCCCTACAACCGGGACAGCCTGATCCCGGTCGGTGGCACGGTGCGCGGGCCCAATGTGCTGGTCGTCCACCCCTCCATCCCGGCGAACACCCTGCCGGAGCTGGTGGCGCACCTGAAGAAGAACCCCGGCAAGCTCTCCTTCGGCTCGCCCGGCGTCGGCCAGTCGCCGCATCTCACCGGCGTCTGGTTCAACCAGGCGACGGGGACGGAGGCGATCCACGTGCCCTTCCGCGGCGCCGGCCCGGCGGCGATGGAGCTGGTCGCCGGTAACATCCAGTTCATGTGGGACAACCTCACCAGCGGCATCCAGCAGATCAAGGCCGGCCGCGTCCGGGCCCTGGCCGTCTCCTCCGCCGACCGCAACCCGCAGCTGCCGGACGTGCCGGCGGCGCGGGAGACGATGCCGGAGCTGGCGCAGTTCGACGTGAACACCTGGTTCGGCATCTTCGCCCCCGCCCACACGCCGCGCCCGGTCGTCGAGACCATCGCCCGGCACATGGCCGCCTGGCAGGAGACGGCCGAGGTCCAGGCGCGCTGGCGGGAGATGGGCGGCGTCGCGCTGCGCGGCACCCCGGAGGAGTTCACCGCCTTCGTCAATGGGGAGATCGACAAATGGTCGAACGTCATCCGCCGGGAGGGGCTGCAGCTGGACGTGGGCTGAGTCTCCGCCGCCGCGCCCTGCTCGCCCTGCCGGCCCTGCTGCCGGCCGCCGCCCGGGCGCAGGGCGCGGGCGGGGCCTGGCGGCCGGGCCAGCAGGTCCGCATCATCGTGCCGGCGGCGGCGGGCGGCACGACGGACATCATGGGCCGGCTCTGCGCCCAGCACCTGCAGGCACGCTGGGGCACGCCGGTGGTGGTGGAGAACCGCACCGGCGCCGGCGGCACCATCGGCACGCTGGAGGTGGTGCGCGCCAGGCCGGACGGCACCACCCTCCTCTCCGGCAATATCGGCCCGCAGGCCATTGCCTACTCCCTCTTCCGCAACCTTCCCTACCGGGCGGAGCAGCTCGCCCCCATCGCCGGGCAGATCCGCGGCCCCAACGTGCTGGTGGTGAACGCCAGCACCCCGGTGCGGAACATGGCGGAGTTCGTCGCCTGGCTGCGCGGCAATCCGGGGAAGGTCAGCTACGCCTCCACCGGCGTCGGCCAATCCACTCACCTCACCCCGGTCTGGCTGCTGCAATTGCTGAAGGCGGAGGCGATCCATGTGCCCTTCCGCGGCTCCGCGCCGGCGCAGGTCGAGCTGCTCGCCGGCAATGTCGGCTTCCTGATCGACAACCTGACCGGCGTCATCGAGCACATCCATGCCGGCCGCCTGCGGGCGCTCGCCGTCACCAGCGCGGAGCGCAATGCCGAGCTGCCCGAGGTGCCGGCGGCGAAGGAGACGCTGCCGGAGCTGCGGGAGTTCGAGGTGAACACCTGGTTCGGCCTGTTCGGCCCCGCCGGCCTGCCGCACGAGGTCATCCGCTCGCTGAATGCCGACATCAACGCGCTGCTCGACCTGCCGGAGACGCAGCAGCGCTTCGCCCAGCTCGGCGGCGTGCCGCTGAAGCTGAGTCCGGAGGGCTTCGCCGACTGGGTGCGGGCGGAGACGGAGAAGTGGGCGGCGGTGATCAAGCGGGAGGGGTTGCAGCTCGACGCCGGTTGACGCGGCGCGGCGGGGGCAGCAGCGTGGGGACGAATGATCCTCTCCCCGCTCTGGCTGCCCATCACCCTGGCCGCGGCCCTGTTCCAGACCTGGCGTACGGCCATGCAGCAGAAGCTGCGCGGCCAGCTTTCCGTCAATGCCGCCGCCGTGGTGCGCTACCTCTACGGCGTGCCGGTGGGGGCACTGCTCCTCGCGCTCTATGCCGCGCTGTTCGGCGGCACGGTGCCGAGCCTCGGCTGGGCCTTCTTCGCGCTCTGCGCGGCGGGAGGCCTCGGGCAGATCCTCGGCACCAACCTGCTCATCATGAGCTTCAGCCATCGCGGCTTCGCGGTCGGCACGGCCTATGCGAAGACCGAGGCCGTGCAGGGCGCCATCCTCGCCCTGCTGCTGCTGGGGGAGCACATCTCGGCGCTCGCCTGGTGCGGCATCGCGGTGGGCGTGGCCGGCGTGCTGTGGCTGACGCTGGCGGGCAAGGCGCAGCCGGGCCGCGACCTGGCGCGCGCGGCGCTGCAGCCGGCGGCGATGTGCGGCCTCGCCGCCGGCTTCTTCTTCGCCGGCACCAGCGTGCTGGTGAAGGCGGCGAACCAGGAGGTGCCGGCCCCGGACCCGATCTTCCGCGCCCTTGTCACCCTGGTCTTCACCAACATCCTGCAGACCATCATGCAGGGCGGCTGGCTGCTGGCGCGGGAGCCGCAGCAGGCCCGCGCCGTCCTCGCCACCTGGCGCAGCAGCGCGCAGGTCGGCGCGCTCTCCGCCTGCGGCTCGGCCTGCTGGTTCAGCGCCTTCGCCCTGGCCCCCGTGGCGCTGGTGCGCGCGGTGGGGCAGGTGGAGATCCTGATGACCCTGCTGTTCAGCCACTTCTACCTGCGGGAGCGGCCGAGCCGTGCCGAGATCCTCGGCGCCCTGACGGTGGTGTGCGGCGTGGTGCTGGTGCTGCTCGGGCGGTAGCGCGGTCCGTCGCCCTCCTCCGCGGCCGAGCGCCGGGCGCGAGCGCTGCGCCACCCTGGCCGGCCGGGAGGGCGTTTGACCGGCATGACTGCCTGCAGGACTCTCCGCGCCGAATCGGAGCGGCTGCAAGGCCGGCGCGGAGGAGCCGTCCATGCGGAAGCGTTTGCGCCTGACATTCGGCGCGCTGGCCGTGACCCTCGCCGCGATGGCGGCCGGGGCCGCGGCGCAACCCTTTCCCCAGCGGCCGCTGCGCCTGGTCGTGCCCTATCCGCCGGGCGGCTCCACCGACGTCACCGCGCGGCTGCTGGCGCAGGAACTCGGCGCCCGGCTCGGCCAGCCGGTGGTGACGGAGAACCGGCCGGGCGCGGGCACCATCATCGGCACGGACATCGTGGCCAGGGCGGCGCCGGATGGGCACACGCTGCTCTTCGCCTCCACCGCCACCGTGGCCACGCCCAGCCTCAACCGCAACTGGCGCTTCGACCCGCGGCGCGACCTGGCGGCGGTGTCCATGATGGTCGAGCTGCCGCTGATCATCGTGGCCAATCCGCAGGCGCCCTTCCGCACGCTGCCGGAGATGATCGCCCATGCCAGGGCGAATCCCGGCGCGCTGAACATGGCCTATCCCGGCCTGGGGACGACCAACCACCTGGCGGCCGAGCTGTTCAGGCGCAGCGCGGGCGTCGATCTCACCCTGGTGCAGTTCCCGGGCAATGCCCCGGCGATCACCGCACTGCTGCGCTACGACGTGCATCTGGCGCTGGACGCCATCTCCTCCTCCAAGCCGCATCTGCAGGATGGCTCGCTGCGCGCGCTGGCAGTGACCAGCCGCGGCCGCTCGTCCGCCCTGCCGGAGGTGCCCTCGGTGGCGGAGGCCGGGGTGCCGGACTTCGAGGCCACCGGCTGGTTCGGCCCGATGGCAACGGCGGGCACGCCGCCGCCGGCCATCGAGCGGCTGGCCGCCGAGGTGCAGGCCATCGTCAGGGAGCCGCAGGTGATCGCCCGGCTGCGGGAGCTGGGCTTCGAGCCGGTGGCCGAGGGGGCGCAGCACCTCACCGCCCGCGTGGCCGCCGATGTGGAGAAATGGGGCAAGCTGATCCGGGAGGCGCGGATCGCCGTGGAATGAGGGGCGGGCGGGCCGCGCCGCCACCTCCGGCCACCGGCCCCGGAAGGCGGCGGCCGGGACGTGATCCAGCAGAGGCGGCTGCCCGCCGGCCGGGCGAAGCCCCGCGCCCCGGCCCCGCCTACCGGGCCGGCGCCGCCGGCAGCCACACCTTGAACCGCGCGCCCTGTCCTTCCTCGCTCTCGATCACCAGCTGCCCGCGGTGGCGGTTGACGATGTGCTTCACGATGGCGAGCCCGAGCCCCGTGCCGCCGACACGGCGGGAGCGGCCGGTGTCCACCCGGTAGAAGCGCTCCGTCAGGCGGGGGATGTGCTCGCGCGGGATGCCGGGGCCGTCGTCGCTCACCGTCAGCGTCACCCCGGCGCGGCCGGCCTGCCGGCCGCCGGGCCCGGTCTCGATCCGCACCTGCCCGCCCTCCCGCCCGTAGCGCACCGCGTTCTCCAGCAGGTTCCGCACCACCTGGGCGAGCTGCTCGGCATCCGCCGGCGCTGCCACCGCCGGCGCCAGCGCCAGGTCCAGCCGCATGTCGCGGCCCCGGTAGAGCGGCTCGAGCGCCGCCGCCTCGGCCTGCGCGACCGCGGCCAGGTCCGCCTCGCCGACCGGCGGCTGGTGCTCCGTCATCTCGATGCGGGAGAGGCCGAGGAGGTCGTCGATCAGCCGCCGCATCCGCTCCGACTGCTCGGCCATGATGCCGAGGAAGCGCTGCCGCGCCGCGGGATCGTCCTCCGCCGGGCCGCGCAGCGTCTCGATGAAGCCGATCAGGCTGGCCAGCGGGGTGCGCAGCTCATGGCTGGCATTGGCGACGAAGTCGGCCCGCATCCGCTCCAGCGCCCGTTCCCGCGTGCGGTCGGAGAGCAGGATGACGAGGCGCCCGCCATCGGCGAGCGGCGGGTCCATCGGGATGACCTGCGCGGCGATGTCCCGCGCAATGGGCACCGGCAGGTGCAGGTCCGCGGTGCGGGGCGCGGCGGCGGCCAGCGCCTGGTCCAGCGCCTGGGCCAGCGCCGGGTGGCGCAGCAGCGCCGCCACATCGTGCCCGGCGCCGAGCAGCGCGCGCGCCGCGGCATTGCTGCGCAGCACCTGCCGCGCCGGGGAGAGCACGAGGAGCGGGTCGGGCAGCGCCTCGACGATCGCCTGGTCGGCGCGCTGCAGCCGGCCGACCAGCGCGCCGCGCTCGGCCAGCGTGCGGGCGAGGCGGGCGACGCCATCGGCGATCTCCGCCACCGCCGGCAGCAGCGGGGTGGAATCGGGCGGGACGAGCTGCCCATCCTCCGCCGCCGCCCGGCGCAGCGCGACGGCCAGCCGGTTGAGGTTGCCGATCCAGACCCGGGCCAGTGAGATGGCGCCGAGGCCGCAGGCCAGCAGCGCCAGCAGCCCCGCCCCGGTCCCGAGCGCGCCGAACAGCATGAGGGTGACGAGGACGAGGGCCGGGACGCCGCCGATCAGCCCGGCCGCGCCGAGGATGCGGATCATGCCGGCCCCGATCCCGCCCCGGATCCCGCCCCGGATCCCGCCCCTGGGCCCATGCCGCGCCCCGCCTCGCCGCCTCGCGCGCCCCGCCGGCGCATCCCGCCCTTCAGCTCGCCGGCGCGCCGGGGACGGGGGCGGGCTGGATCAGCCGCGGCTCGCCGCCCGCGGGGTCGAGGGCGAAGATGGCAAGGCCGCGCTGCGCCAGCCCCTCCGGGGTCAGCCGGATCGGGCCGTCGGCGCCCAGCAGCGCCTCCCCCACCGGCGGGGTATTGCGGCCATCCCGGACGCTGCGGCTGGCCAGCGCCGCGGCATCGTAGGCGATGCCGGCGAGGCGGGGCGGGCGTTCCCCGAAGGTGGATTGGTAGCGGGAATCGAACTGGGCGCGGACGCCCGGATCGGGGCCAGGGAACCAGGCATCGGCCAGGGCGGGCTCGGTGCCGAGGCCGGGCTCCGCCGCCCAGGTGGCGGGGCCCATGAAGCGGGGCCTGGCCGGCAGCGCCGTGGCCAGCGCCGCCGCCGCCGCCCGCGCCCGCTGGCCGCTCAGGCCGAGCATCACCGCATCCAGCCCCTCCGGCCCCGCCTGTTCCGCCAGCTGGCGGGCGGCCGCGGCGCTGTCGCCCAGCCGGGCGTGCAGGAGGATGAAGGGCGCCGGCAGGCCGAGCGCCGGCAGCTTCGCCCGCAGCGCGCCGGC
>NZ_JAMZIK010000267.1 GCF_024178315.1 Siccirubricoccus soli
CGCCTCGAGGCCGCCGGTCTCGTCCAGCGCCAGCGCGACGCCACCGACGCACGCCAGGTCCGCATCCGCCTGACCGAGCAAGGCCAGGCCCTGCGGGAAAAGGCCCGCAGCCTCAAACACGCCTGGGTCGGCAAGGTCTTCGGCCACAACCACCACGCCATGCGCGACCTCCGCGACAGAGTCGCCGCCTTCCGCGACACTCTCCTCAAGACCGAAGCGTAGGCAGCCCTCCCCCGTCAGCGGGGGAGGGAACGGGTCTCACACGGCGGTATAGCCGCCATCCACGGTCCAGCCCGCGCCGGTGACGAAGCTCGCCCGGTCAGAGCACATCCAGACCACCGCCTCGGCGATCTCCCCCGGCTGACCCAGCCGGCCCATCGGCACCCGGCCCAGGATGCGCTCCCCGGCCCGGCGCATGGACTCCTCCGTCATCGGCGTCTCGATATAGCCCGGGCAGACCGCGTTCACCCGGATGTTGTCCGCCGCGTGGTCGATGGCGGCCGTCTTGGTCAGCCCCAGCACGGCATGCTTGGAGACGGCATAGGCGGAGGAGCCGCGCAGCCCCACCAGCCCGCCGACCGAGGCGGTGTTCACGATGGCCCCGCCGCCCTGCTTCCGCATCTGCGCCACCTCATGCCGCAGGCAGCGCCAGACGCCGTTCAGGTTCACGTCCAGGATGCGCAGCCAGGCGGCTTCCTCGATATCCGCCGTCGCCACGCCGGTGGCGTTCACCTGGTAGGGCGCGATGCCGGCATTGTTGAAGGCGCAATCCAGCCCGCCGAAGGCGTTCACCGCCGCCGCCACCATGGCGGCGACGGCGGCATCGTCCGTCACGTCGCAGGCGATGGCGACGCCCTGGCCGCCCGCCGCCTCCACGGCCCCGAGCGTCCGCTGCGCCGCGTCCAGCGTCAGGTCCGCCACCGCCACCCAGGCGCCTTCCCGCGCGAAGGCCAGCGCGGTGGCGCGACCGATGCCGGAGCCCGCCCCGGTCACCAGCGCCGATTTGCCGTCCAGCATGCCGGCCATGGCGCTAGCCCTGCGCCCAGTGATGCGCCAGCGAGAGCGCCGCATGGCGCAGCGCGAGGTCCGAGGCCGGGATGAATTTCCCCATGGTCAGGAAGGCGTGGATCTGGTCGGCCATGTGCACATGGGTGACGCGCACCCCATCCGCCTCCAGCCGCTTCGCATAGGCGATGCCCTCATCCACCAGCGGGTCGTAGCCCGCCGTCATGACATAGGCGGTGGCGGTCCCGGCCAGACTGGCGGCGCGCAGCGGGGAGGCCTGCCACTCGTAGCGCCGCGCCTTCTCCGGCACGTAGTGGTCGATGAACCAACGCATGGTCTTGTCGGTCAGGATCAGCCCCTCGGTGAAGCGCTGATAGGCCGGGTATTCCGCCGCCATGTCGCAGGCCGGGTAGAGCAGCATCTGGAAGCCCACCGGCGGCAGGCTGCCGTCACGGGACATGATGGCCAGCACCGCGGCGAGGTTGCCGCCGGCGCTGTCGCCGCCCACCGCCAGCCGGGCGGGGTCGAGGCGCAGCGCCTCAGCCTGCGCCGCGACGAAGCGCAGCGCGGCGGCGCAATCCTCCACTGCGGCCGGGTAGAGATGCTCCGGCGCCATCCGGTAATCCACGGCGATGACGCAGCAGCGCGCGGCATTGGCCAGCGTCCGGCAGGGCTGGTCATGGCTGTCGAGGTCGCCGATCACCCAGCCGCCGCCATGCAGGTAGAGTAGGCAGGGCAGCTTCTCCGCCGCGCTGGTCCCGGCGGCGCGGTAGCGGCGCAGCCGGATCGGGCCGCGCGGACCGGGGCATTCCATGTCCTCCACCTCCGCCACCTCGGCCGGCTCCGGCTGCAGGATGGCGCGGGACTTGGCGGAGGCCTCGCGGGCCTCGGCCGGGGTCAGGGTGTGGATCGGCGGCCGGCCGAGCTGCCTGATGAGGTCGAGGACGCTCTGCGCTCCGGGATCGATCGGCATTCGCTCACTCCATGAAGGCAAGGATCGCCGAGGCCACCGCCTCGGGCGCGTCGAGCTCCGCCAGATGGCCGGCGCCCGGGATGATGCGCGTTTCGCTGGGCCCGCCCAGGAGCCCGGCGATGCGCGCGGCATAGGAGTGCGGCATGATCCGGTCCTGCTCGCCCCAGAGCAACAGGGTGGGCGCCGAGATCAGCGGCAGCCGCTTCTCCAGCCTTGTATTGCCCAGCGGCCAGAAGATCCGCGCCGCCGCCTCGCTGGCGCGGGTCTGCTCGATGGGCCATTCCACCGAATTGGCCCCCTCCGGCACCGCCTTCAGCGCCTTCCAGCGCTCCGGATCGGCGGTCAGCAGCGCGGCGAGCTGGTCGGCGCGCTGGGCCCAGGGGTCGGTGGGCGGGTCCTTCTCGTCGAACAGGCCGAAGGGAGCGATCAGGGCGAGCTTTCCCACCTTCTCCGGCCAGAGCGCCGCGACCTCCGCCGCGAGGGAGGCGCCGACCGAGCTGCCGGCAAGGTCCGCGCCGTCCAGCCCCGCCGCGCCGAGGATGCGGCGCGTCGCCAGCACCCAGTCCAGATGGGTGTCGAGCACCGAATGCCCGCGATCCCCGCCCGGAAAGCCCGGCAGGGAGGGGATGATGACGGTGCGCCTCGCCGCCAGCGCATCGAGGAAGGGCACCCAACGCGGCAGCCCGCCGAAGCCGGCCAGGAAGCCGAGCGGCTTGCCGCTGCCCTTGCGCCAGATGCGGGTGGGGAAGCCGTTGATCTCGACAGTGAGCAGTTCGGGCTCGGTCACGCGCGAACTCCGTATGGCTTGGACGTGGTTTTCGTTGCGCGGACCGATCGGCCCGCCTCCTCACCTGAAAACCTAGCAAGCTACCGGATGGCCGGGCAACCGTCCGCTCCACATGCCGGCCACGCCGCGGGCTATCGGCTGGCCGCAGCGCAACGCGGCGACACCTCCCGGACCGGAGGTTCGGATCAGGCCGTGGGCCGCTCCCGCCCCTCGCCCCCGACCACCACCGGCTCCAGCATCGTCTCCGCCTCCCGCTCCAGCCGCCGATAGGAGCGGAAGGAGAAGGGCAGCATGCCGGCATAGATCAGCCCGCCCGCCGCCAGCGCCGCCCAGGGCTCCGTCAGCAGTACCGCGACATAGGTGCCGACGCCGAGCAGCAGCGGCAGCACGAAGACGGCCGGGATCTTGAAATTCTTGAAGCTCCAGGTCGGCAGGGTGGAGACCATCAGCGCCCCGACCACCAGCAGGAACACGGCGGAGACGGCCGGATGGCGGATCGCCGCCGCCAGCCCCCACCAGGCCCAGGAATCGAAGGCGAGGGCGGCGAAGAGCGGAAACAGCGCCAGCCCCGCCCCGGCCGGGGCCGGGACGCCGGTGAAGAAGCTTTGGGCGAAGGCTGGCTTGGGCGGGGGACCTGCCAGCGGCACCGCCGCCACCTCCACGATGCTGGCGTTGAAGCGCGCCAGCCGCAGGGCGGAGCAGACGGCGAAGAAGATGCAGGGCGCGTAGCCGAGGCCCCCGCCGCCATGCAGCGACCAGAGATAGAGGATCAGCCCCGGCGCCACGCCGAAGCAGAGGAAGTCCGAGAGGCTGTCGAATTCCGCCCCGAAGCGGCTGGTGGCCTTCAGCAGCCGGGCCAGCCGGCCATCCACCCCGTCGATCGCCGCCGCCACCAGCACCAGCGCCGCAGCCTTCTCCCATTGCGAATCGAGCGCGAGGCGGATGGCGGAAAGCCCGGCGCAGAGACCGAGCATGGTGAGGATGTTGGGGATCAGCCGGTTGAAGGAGAGGCCGGGAAAGCGGGGCCGGGTGCGCGGGCGGAAGCGGCGCAGCCGGCCGCGCAGCCCGGGCGGGCGGCCGGGGGGCTGGGGGGCGCCGCTCATGCCGCCACCCCCGGCGCCACCTCGCCCAGCTCCGCGATCACGGTCTCGCCGCCGATCATGGTCTGGCCTTCCTCCACCAGCGGTCTCACGCCATGCGGCAGGTAGACATCGGTCCGGCTGCCGAAGCGGATGATGCCGAAGCGGTCGCCCGCCTGCACCGCATCGCCCTCCCGGATGTCGCAGAGGATGCGGCGGGCGACGAGGCCGGCGATCTGCACCACCGCCAGGTCGCGGCCATCCGGCAGCTTCAGCGCGATGGCGTTGCGTTCGTTCTCCTCGCTCGCCTTGTCCAGGTTGGCGCTGAGATAGGCGCCGTGGCGATAGGCGATGCGCGTCACCGTGCCATCCGCCGGCACGCGGTTCACATGCACGTCCAGCACCGAGAGGAAGATCGCCACCCGCCAGCGCGGGGCGGCATCCAGGCCGAGCTCGGCCGGCGGCACCGCCTGGACGATGGAGACGATGTGCCCATCGGCCGGCGCCAGGACCAGGTCCGGCCGATGCGGCGGCACCCGCTCGGGATCGCGGAAGAAATACAGGCAGAACAGCGCGAAGAGCGCCCCCAGCCAGAACAGCCAGGCACCGAGCCAGAGCAGGCCGAGCAGGGCAACGGCAACGCCGCCGAGGATGAAGGGGCGGCCGGCCGGATGCGGCGGGGCCAGCACCAGGCTGAGGCTGTGGCTGAGGGACATGCGCGCGGTTTATCCTGCGTTCACCAGTCCGGAGCAAGTATTCGCGCCATGCCGACCCTGCCCCTTGGACCTTTCGCCGTCCACCGCGACGGCACGCTGGATACCCGCGCGCCGGATGTCCGGCCCGCCCTGCGCTTCCATTGGCGCGGCCGGAATTGCGAGGCGGGGTTCTCCCCCCGCGGGCTGCAGCTTTCCACCCTGGCCGCCCGGGTGCCCTCCACAGCGGAGCGGGCGAAGGACCGGCCGCGCGCCTTCGCCACGGTGGC
Source organism: Siccirubricoccus soli (assembly GCF_024178315.1). Lineage (GTDB taxonomy): Bacteria > Pseudomonadota > Alphaproteobacteria > Acetobacterales > Acetobacteraceae > Siccirubricoccus > Siccirubricoccus soli. The sequence goes on from NZ_JAMZIK010000267.1 coordinate 4,827, forward strand.
GGAGATGCGGGAGGCGCTGCCGGAAGGCTGGCGGCTGCGGCTGCTGGCAGACCACAGCATCCGGATCGAGACCGAAGCCCCCTTCGCAGACCCGCCGACGGCGGTCAGCCTCGTCGCCTCCCTGGTGCGCTTCGCGCTGGAGGTGGAGCCTTACCTGGATCGGCTGGCGCTGGGCGGCACGGCCGCGGTCGGCGTCGCGGCGGCCGGGACCACCGCCTCCGGCACCTGAAACACCTGGCCGGGATAGATCAGCCGCGGGTCGCGGATCTGGTCCCGGTTGGCCTGGTAGATGACGGTGTAGCGCACCCCGCGGCCATAGGCCCGGCGGGCGATGCGCCAGAGATTGCTGCCCGGCTGCACCACGGTGCGGCCATCCACCACCGCCCCCTCCTCGATCCGGTCACGCTGGAAGGGTACCTCGATCCGCGCCGCGACGCTGCCGGCATCGGCAAGCTGGTCCACCCGCAGGGTGTGGCGGCCAATCGCCGGCTGGTGCTCCGGCGCCAGTTGCCAGCGGCCGGCGGCATCCGCCACCGCATCCCCGGCATGCTCCGTGCCAACATAGACCCGCACCCTCGCACCGGGTGCGGCGCTGCCGGCGAAGCGCATGGCCCCGGCCTCGTCGTAATCCACCACATCCAGTTCCAGCCGGCGGCGGGCGGGCTCGCCGGCGGGGACCTCGCCCTGCAGCAGGCGCGGGGCGGCGGCGCTGCCGGCGGTGGGCGGCAGCAGCAGCGCCCGGGCCTGCGGCGCCGGG
>NZ_JAMZIK010000268.1 GCF_024178315.1 Siccirubricoccus soli
CGGTGGCCGCGCCCAGGCTGGCCGGCCGCTTCCCGCCGCGGCGCCTTGCGCCAGGGCCTGCCTGCCATGCCCGGCGCGCCTGACCCGGCCATGGTGGGGGAGGGGACGGCCAATGGCCGCGCCCGCGGCCAGCCAGCAGCCCCCCTGCCGCGGCACGCCGCGCTACGCCGATGGCAGGGCAGCCCTTCGCCGCCGCCCACGCCTTGCGCAACCCGGCAGCGGCTGCTGTCCTGCCGGGGCTTCGCCGCGGAGGGCCGCGCGACGTGCCCGGAGAGCCAAGCCTCCGGGGCCTTTCCCGCGGGTTGCGCCGCGACTCCGCGGGGCACCTGCAAAGGGAGTGGAGACAGATGGCCGTCACCCCGCTACCGCTGACCACGGAATTCCTGTTCCGCATCGTGCTGACCGCCGGCACGCCGCAGATGTCCACCGGCCCGGCCGCCCGCGGCGGCGAGCTGCGCGTCATCCCGGTGACCGGCGGCAGCTTCGAGGGGCCCGCCCTGCGCGGCGAGGTGGTGCCCGGCACCACCGCCGACTGGCTGCGGGTGGAGGCCGACGGCACCGCCCATATGGATGTCCGCCTGGTGCTGAAGACCGAGCGCGGCCAGACGCTCTACATGCACTACAGCGGCGTCCGCACCGGCCCGGCGGAGGTGCTGGCCCGGCTCGGCCGGGGCGAGGCGGTGGATGCCGGCGCGTACTACTTCCGCACCGCGGTGCGGTTCGAGACGGCGGATCCGGAGCTGGCCTGGCTCAACCGCGTGCTGGCGGTGGGCATCGGCCAGCGCCCGCCGGCGGGGCCGACCTATGACGTGTATGTGGTGAGGTAGGCGGCGAGGGCCGGCGCCGGCCCATGCCGGCGCCACCACGTGCCGGGACGGGCGGGCGAGAGCAGCCTCCGAGCTGATGGACCATGGCGCGATCCAGCAGCTCGGAGATAAGCTGCTCGAGAGCCTTTGTTCGCAGTGCAGATTCACGCCTCCGGGCGATGCCGCCCTACGGCGATCTGCTCTGGATATTGCTCCAGAGCATCCGGCCCGGCCGCCATGCCGGGCGCGTCACCGCCTCAGCCGCCGCGATGCCGGCGGGCGGCGGTCACCGCCTCGAAATCCTGCCCCTCATTGCGCTGGATATGGACGGAAAGCAGGGCGACGGCCTGCGCCTCGTCCCCCGCCTCCAGCGCCTGCAGCAGGGCGTGGTGCTCGCGGTCGGCGGCCGGCGCGTCGTTGATCCCCTGGCCCAGCCCCCAGACCACGGCGAGCTGGCGGGAGAGGCTCTGCCACAGGGCGAGGAGCGGCGGGTTGCCGGAGGCGGCGCAGAGCTCGCCGTGGAATTGCTCCTCCGCCGCCACCCGCAGGGCGGGGTCGGGGGCCCCGACCACCGCGCTGAAGCCGGCGGCGGCGTCCCGCAGGCCGAGGAAGCGCTCCGCCCCGCCTGGCTGGGCCAGGGCCTCCCGCACCGCCAGCACCTCCAGCGCCAGGCGCACGCGCATCAGCGCGGCCACCCCGGCATTGGTCACCTGCATCAGCCGCATGCCCTTGTAGGGCGTGGAGCTGACGATGCCCTGGCTTTCCAGCAGCCGCAACGCTTCCCGCACCGGCACCCGGCTGATGCCGAGGTCGCGCGCGATCTCGGCTTCCACCAGCCTGTCGCCGGGCAGGAAGATGCCGCGGGCGGCGGCGGCGACGATCGCCTCCGCCGCCTGCTCTACCATGGTACGCGGCTGAACCGGGAGCAATCGCCGGGGCTCCTCCAGCCGTGCAACCATCTCCGCCGAAGCCCCACCTCGCGCCCGGAGGTCCCGAACCGCCACGCCTGAACCTTTCAATCACGCGAAAATATGCGCCCCATTATCAACCATATGGTTCGAAAAGGGAACAGCACCGTGCGCCGTTGCAAAAGAGCAACGCTGCACCGGAACAACACAACTGAAAGTTGTCTCCGATTTGTTAAGACAGCGCCCCGACCTGTGCGGCGCGCCGGGTGCTACCGGCCATGCCGCGCCGGCCCCCGCATCGTTCCATAAAGGCGCCCGCGTGCCTGGCCGGGCAGCCGGTCTTGGCGGCGGGACTGGCGGCCATCGCCCCGCCGCCGGGAAGGGCGACGGGCTGTTCGCGCCCTGAAATAAAATGTCAGCCCGGCCGCCTCAGCCTTCCTTCCAGGGCCGGACCTGCCAGAGCTGGCGCAGCGCCGCCTCCGTCTCCGCCGCCATGCTGGCATAGGCGCCCCCCACCAGCGGCCGCAACGGCATCCCCATCCGCTCCGCCTCCCGCCGGAAGCCGGGATCGGCGAAGACCGCGGTGAAGGCCGCCTCCAGCCGCGTCCGGATCGGCGCCGGCAGGCCGGGCGGGGCGACGAAGCCGCGCGTCGCGCTCATCAGCACGTCGAAGCCCTGCTCCCGGAAGGTCGGCACATCCGCCAATGCGGACCAGCGCTCCACCGAGGCCTGGCCGAGATAGCGCACCTGCCCCTCCCGCCGCAGCGCCAGCCCGTCCGAGGCATTGGCCACCAGCAGGTCGATATGCCCGCCGAGCAGCGCCTGGATGGAGGGCGCGGCGCCGTTGAAGGGCACATGGACCATGGGCGGCAGCCCGGCCCCCGCCTCGAAGGCCAGCATCGCGATGTGGTCGTCCGAGCCGACGCCGGTGCTGCCATAGCTGAGCCCGCCCGGCCGCGCCTTCGCCGCCGCCGCCAGGTCGGCCAGCGATGTCAGCGGCGAGTTCGCCAGGACCAGCACCACATTCGCATCCTCCACCGCATTGGCGAGGAAGGTGAATTCCAGCGTCCGGTAGCGCGCCGCGCGCTCCAGCGGGATGGCCTGCAGCACCGGGGCGCTGACCGCGCAGAGCAGGTAGCCATCCGCCGGCGCATGGAAGGTCAGCTCGAAGCCGAGCTGCCCGCTGGCGCCGGCGCGGTTGGTCACCACCATCCGCGCCCCGCCGAGCTGCTGCCCCACCAGCGGCATCAGCAGCCGGGTCATGACATCGACGCCGCCACCCGGCGGGTAGGGCACCACCACCTCGATCGGCCGGTCCCCTGGCCAGGCGGCCGGGGCCTGGGCCAGCGCCGGACGGACCAATCCAGGGGCGGCCAGGGGCGCGGCAAGCCCGGCCAGCCCGGCGCCAAGCGCACGGCGAGTGAACATGGTCTCCTCCCTCTTGCTCTTTGCCGCGAGGCTAACAGAGCGGGAGGGCGCGTGGCTATTCGGCTGCGCGCTTCGCGTAGATTCCCATGTTGTTGTACGGCGCATAGGGCGGGAAGGCGCCGATCGCCTGCATGTCCACCTCCACCAGGCTCGGCCCCGGCGTGGCCACCGCCTTCGCCACCACCGGCCCCAGCTCCTCGACGCTGCTCACCCTGAACCCCGGCAGCCCGGCGACGGCGGCAAGCTGCTGCAGATCCGGCCCCTGCAGATCGCCGTAGAACATCCGCCCATCCTGCAGCGCGCCCTGGATGTGCTTGATGACGCCGTAGCCGCGATCGTTCATCACCATCACCACCAGCTCCGCGCGCTCCTGCACCGCGGTCCAGAGCTCCGTCTGGTTCAGCGCGAAGCCGCCGTCGCCGACCATGGCGATCGCCTTGCGGCCGCCTCCCGCCAGCGCCGCGCCGATGCCGAGCGGCAATCCCGGCCCGATCGCCGCGCTCACCGGATGCACCGCATCCCGCGGCCCATAGACCGGGAAGATGCGGTTGCCCCAGGAGGAGTTGCTGATGGTGATGTCCCGCACCCAGAGCGCATCCCGCGGCAGCGCGGTGCGCAGCCGCGCCGGAAACTCCGCATAGGGCCCGAGCGTGTCGCAATAGGCCGCCACCGCCTGGCGTTTCATGGCGGCGAAATCGGCGGCGAAGCCGGGATCGACCTGCATGCGCCCGCGCAGCCGCTGCGCCAGCGCCGCCATGGTCAGCCCGGCATCGCCGCAGACGAAGGCGGCGCTGGGGTAGGTGCGGCCGCAGGCAGCGGGATCGACATCCACCTGCACCAGCGGCTCCGGCAGCTTCAGGCTGAACTCCATCGTCTCATGCCCGCGCAGCTTGCTGCCCACCACCAGCATGGCGTCGCAGGAGCGGTAGAACTCGATGACGCGCGGGCTGCCATTGCCGTGCAGCCCGCCGAGGCTCATCGGATGATCCTCCGCGACGATCCCCCGCCCGTTCCAGGAGGACACGACGCCGAAGCCGAGCTCGAGGAGCTGCAACGCCTCCGGCCCCGCCGATTTGGCGCCGTTGCCCAGCCAGAGCATCGGGCGCTTGGCGCGCGCCAGGATCTCCACCGCCTCCTCCAGCGCCGCCTCGCTCGGCGGCAGGGGCGGCGGCACCGGCAGCACCAGGCTGTCCAGCATCGCCGGACGAGGAATGACGGTGCGCTGGATGTCGATCGGGATCTCGACCGAGACCGGGCCCATGGGCGGGGTCAGCGCCAGCGTCGCGGCGCGCGTCAGCACCCCCAGCGCCTCCGCCGCTGAGCGCACGCGGAAGGCGGATTTGCAGACCGCGGCGAGCATCGCCGTCTGCCCCGGCACGTCATGCACCGAGCCCATGTCGCGGTCGATGAACCTGGTCGGCGTCTGGCCGGTGATGTGCAGCACCGGCGAGCCGGCGAATTGCGCCTCCACCAGCCCCGCCACGGCATTCGCGGCGCCCGGCCCGGTGGAGGTGAAGATCACGCCGAGATGGCCGGACACCCGCGCATAGGCATCCGCCATATGTGCCCCGCCCATCTCGTTCCGCGCCATGACGTAGCGAATGGCATTGCGCCGGCCGATGCCATCCAGCATCGGGATGTTGTGGACGGAGACGATGCCGAAACAGGTGGTGACGCCGATGCGGGCAAGGAACTCCGCGACCAGATCGCCGACATTGTAGCTGCTCTCCGCCATGGCACGTCCCCCCGGGTGTTGCTTGCGGCGGAGTGTGCGCGGGTTGGGCGCTTGGCGGTAGGGGGGTGTCCGAGGGAGGCTCTGCCTCCCTCGGGCTCCCTCCGCCAAAGGCCGAAAGGCCTTTGGAAACCGTGAGTCTGCCGGGTGGGCGACGGCGCCGAAGCTTGGCCTGCCGGCATGGCGGTGAAGGCTGCCGATCCGCCGAGCGCGACAGCTTCGGCGCCGGGCTGCGTGAGGTCTTCCCGGAGGCAAGCTGCGCCTCGCGGTCTGTAGCGAGGCCCCGGCACCACGCTTCAGACCCTTGGCGTGCGGGAGAGCGGCACGGCGCGTCCGGAAGCGGCGGTCATCGGTTGCCGCGCAACGCGGGAGGAAGGCGCTCATGCGTGCATGGCATCCTCCGGCCGCAGGCGGTGGAGATCGCCCTCGCCGGACACCGCGGCGACTTCACCCATCGCCGCGCCAGATCCCACTCCTCCGGCTGCGCCGTGCAATTTTCTTGCGAATCAAAAACGTTCGATATATGTTCTAATCGCCCTGCCGGACCCCGCCCCATGTCCCCTCCCGCCTTCCTCCCCGCCGAGCTGCCGAAGGCCTTCCTGCTCCGCCGCCTGGCGCTGGACCCCATCCTCTGCCTGACGCCGCCCCGCCCCTGGGCCCCGCTGACCGAGGCCGAATGGGC
>NZ_JAMZIK010000269.1 GCF_024178315.1 Siccirubricoccus soli
CGCCTCGAGGCCGCCGGTCTCGTCCAGCGCCAGCGCGACGCCACCGACGCACGCCAGGTCCGCATCCGCCTGACCGAGCAAGGCCAGGCCCTGCGGGAAAAGGCCCGCAGCCTCAAACACGCCTGGGTCGGCAAGGTCTTCGGCCACAACCACCACGCCATGCGCGACCTCCGCGACAGAGTCGCCGCCTTCCGCGACACTCTCCTCAAGACCGAAGGGTAGGCAATAACTCCGCCGCTCGCGCCCACCCGCCGCCCCGCCTCGTCGTTGGCCGTCCGGCCGGGCAATAGGCGATGGCCTCGCGCAGGGTCACCGGGGCTGCCGCCCCCGCCCGGGCGGCCGCCATGGCAGGTCCGCCCTTGTCGCCGCACCGCCATAGCCTGTTCCGGCTGCGGGTCCGCTGCGACCTCCCGGGCGGTGCTGGCGCGGCCCGCCCCATAGCCCTGCCGCCTTGGCCCCGGCCGCCCCCACCGCTATCTACCGGGCCAAACCGCGCCCAGGATCTGTCCGCCGATGGCCAGCTACCAATACGCCTATGTCATCAAAGACCTGACCAAGTCCTATCCGGGCGGCCGGGAGGTCTTCAAAGGCATCA
>NZ_JAMZIK010000027.1 GCF_024178315.1 Siccirubricoccus soli
CTCTCCGCCCGGATCGTTGGGCCCGGGCTGAGCGAAATTCTCGGCAAGCCGGTGGTCATCGAGAACCGTCCCGGCGCCGGCGGCAATATCGGCATCGGCTACGTCGCGCGCGCCGCGGCGGATGGCTACACGCTGCTGGTGGCAAGCTCCGTCTTCGTGGTGAATGCCAGCCTCTACCGCAACGCGCCCTATGATCCCTTCAAGGACTTCGCCTATGTGGCGACGCTCGGCGCCTCCCCCAACCTGGTCTGCGTGCGGCCGGATACCGGCATCAAGACCCTGGCCGAGCTGGTCGCCGCGGCCAAGGCACAGCCGGACCGCTTCAACTACGCCTCCCCCGGCATCGGCACCACGCCGCATCTGGCGGGCGAGGTTCTGAAGCTGCGCACGGGCGCGCCGATCCAGCACATCCCCTTCCTCGGTGCCGGGCCGGCGGTGCAGGCCATCCTCTCCGGCACCACGGAGGTGCTGATCGCCAGCCAGGGCGGGCAGGTAGAGACCGCCCAGCGCAATGGCCAGATCCGCGTCCTGGCGCAGACCGGCGCGACCCGCAGCCCGGACCTGCCGGATGTGCCGACCCTGACCGAGCTGGGGGTGGAGGATGCGGTCTCCGAGACCTTTAACGCCCTCTACGCCCCGGCCGCCACCCCGGCGCCCATCGTGGACAAGCTGGCCAAGGCCACGCTGCAGGTGCTGGCGAAGCCGGATGTGCAGCAGCGCTACCGGCTCGGCGGCGTCCCGGTGGTGGGCGAAGGGCCGGAGGGGCTGAAGGCGCGGGTGGCGAAGGAGGTCCCCCTCTGGCGCGAGGTGATCCGGCAGGCCAGGATCGCGGTCGAGTAGAGGAGTCCCGGGTATGCAACCCTGGCATGAGATCGTCGTGGAACAATTGAAGGCGAATGAGATCCGCCTCATTCCCTATGTGCCCGACAACGTGCTGAAGCCGCTGATCAACGCCATCCACGCCGATCCCTTCTTCACCGCCTTCACCACGGCGCGGGAGGAGGAGGCGATCGGCATCGTCTGCGGCGCGGTGATGGCCGGCATGCGCGGCATGGCGCTGATGCAGACCAGCGGCTTCGCCACCCTGGCGAATGTCCTGGCCAGCCTGCCCTGCGCCTTCCAGATCCCGGCGCTGATGATGATCAGCGAGCGCGGGACGCTGGGCGAGTTCAATATCGGCCAGGCGGCGGTGTGGCGGACCATGCGCCCGACGCTGGAGGCGCTGGCGATGGAGCATCACGTGATCACCCGGCTCGACGAATGCGGCTTCATCGTGGACCGCACCATCCGGCAGGCCATCAGCACGCAGCAGCCCGCGGCGCTGATCCTCTCGCCGCTGCTGACCGGCGGCAAGGCCAACCCCGTGAAGGCGGGGGGCTGAGACGATGAGCGTCACCACCGCCCACAACGCCAAGCGCATGTACCGCTTCGACCTGACGAAGCGGCTGGTCGCCAAGCTGCACCGGGACGAGGCCGTAATCGGCGGCATCGGCCACAGCAATTTCGACCTCTTCACCGCCGGCCACCGGCCGCAGAATTTCTACATGCTAGGCAGCATGGGGCTGGCGATCCCGATCGCCCTCGGCGTCGCCATCGCCCAGCCCCAGCGGAAGGTCTTCGCCATCGAGGGCGACGGCTCGCTGCTCATGCAGCTCGGCTGCCTGTCCACGGTGGCGACCCAGGCGCCGAAGAACCTCGTCATCCTGGTGATGGACAACGGCACCTACCAGATCACCGGCGGCCAGGCGACGCCGGCGGCAGGCGGGACGGACTACGTCGCCATCGCCCGCGGCTGCGGCATCCAGAGCGCCGCCTGGGCCGCGGATGAGGCGGATTTCGAGCGGCTGGTGGAACACTGCCTGGCCGCGGACGGACCGCACCTCATCGGCCTGAAGCTGGACGAGCAGGGCCCGGCCGGGCAGACGGAGCGCGATCCCTCCCAGATCCGCGACCGCTTCATGCGCGGCATGGGCGCGAAGAAGAGCAAGCTGACGACCTAGGCGCGCCCGTTGCCCTTCCACGGCTTCGCCGCGGAAGGCTGTGCGGGGCCTACGGCATTGAGGGAATCCCAGGGTCCCCGCGGAGCCGCGCAGCGGCTGCGTGGGGATCAAAAAAGGAAGGAGAGGACGTCATGGCTGCCCGCTTTCCCGGCTATGTCCCGCACGGCGTCATCCCCGCCGTGCTGCTGCCCTTCCAGGACGACCTCTCTATCGACGCGGCCAATTACCGCGCGCATCTCAGGGATGTCGGAACCACCTCCGGCATCACCGCCATCACCACCAACGCCCATGCCTCCGAGGTCGCCTCCTGCGACCCGGAGGAGCAGGAGCGCGTGCTGGACCTGACCCTGCAGGAGATCGGTGATCGCCTGCCGGTGGTGAACGGCGTCTATGCCGATGGCACGCTGCAGGCGGTGCGGCTCGCCAAGGCCGCGGCTGCGGGCGGTGCCTCTGCGCTGCTGGTCTTCCCGCCCGGCGTGCTGGCACGCGGCAATGCGGCGCGGCCGGACTGCCTGGCGGACCATGTGCGGCACATCGCGGCGGCCACGGATCTGCCGCTGATCGTCTTCCAGTATCCGGCCGTGACCGGACTGACCTATCCGTTGGATACGCTGGTGAAGCTGGCCGAGGAGGTTCCGACCATCCGCGCCATCAAGGACTGGTGCAACGACCCAGCGCTGGCGGCGCGGCATATCCGCGTGCTGCAGGGGCTCAGCCGCCCGGTGAACGTCCTCAGCACCCACAGCTCCTGGCTCTTCGCCTCCCTCGTCACCGGGGCGGCGGGGCTGCTCTCGGGCTCGGGCTCCGTCATCGCCGAGCTGCAGGCGCGGCTCTTCGCCGCGGTGCAGGCGGGGGACATGCACGCGGCGCAGGCGCTGGATGCGCGCATCCGCCCGACCGCCGAGGCCTTCTACGCCGAGCCCTTTTTCGACATGCACAACCGCATGAAGGAAGCGCTGGTGCTGCTGGGCAAGCTGCCGCGCGCTGTGGTGCGGCCGCCGCTGAAGAAGCTGACCGAGGCGGAAATCCGGCGGATCGGACAGGCGCTGGTCGAGGCAGGGCTGCTGAACACCCAGCGCCTCGCCGCCGAGTGAGCCTGCACCGGGGAGGACGCCGTCCTCCCCGGATCCCGCTTGCCAGGGGGCAAGCGCCCCCTGGACCGGCCTCAGTCAGCAGGCCCGGGCGATCGTGAGGAAATCGGCAGCGACGAGGCTGGCCCCGCCGACCAGCGCGCCATCCACATTCGCCAGCGCAAGGATGCCCTTCGCATTGCCCGGCTTCACCGAGCCGCCATAGAGGATCCGCAGCGTCCCGCCCGCAGCGCCGAAGCGCCGGGTCAACCCGGTCCGGATGGCGCCATGGATGGCGGCGATCTCCGCCTCGGTGGGCGTCCGGCCGGTGCCGATGGCCCAGACCGGCTCATAGGCCACCACCCCGCCCGCGGCGGCGAAACCCTCCGGCAGGCTGCCCTCGAGCTGGCCGGACACCACCGTCTCGGCGTCGCCCGCCAGCCGCTGCGCCTCGCTCTCGCCGACGCAGATCACCGGTATCAGCCCAGCCGCCAGCGCCGCCTCGGCCTTGGCACGCACCGCCGCATCCGTCTCGCCGTGATCGGATCGCCGCTCGGAATGGCCGAGGATGACATGGGTGGCGCCCACATCCTTCAGCATCGGCGCCGAGACGTCGCCGGTATGCGCGCCCTTGGGTGCCGCATGGCAATCCTGCGCCCCTACCGCAATGCCCCCGCCCCGCAGGGCCTCGGCCACCAGCGGCAGATAGGGGAAAGGCGGGCAGACCAGCAGGTCGGCCGCCGGCGGCGCCGATGCCGCGCCCTGCCGCACCGCCCCGGCCAATGCAGCGCATTCGCGCAGCGAGCCATGCATTTTCCAATTGCCGGCGATCAGCGGGCGCACCCCTGGGGTCACGGTTATCCTCCTGCCTGTCTCCCGCCTTCCCCGCTACCGGGGGGCGGCCGGTTTGGCAACCTGCCCCCGAAAGGCTATGCAACCGGCCGGAAACCCGCACGGATAGCGATGCTCACTGCCCTCCGCCGCCTCGCCGGCACCTGGTTCGCGAAGCTGCTTTTCCTGCTTTTGATCGCCTCTTTCGCGATCTGGGGCGTCGGCGACATGGTCCGTAATTTCGGCCGCGACGATTCGGTGGCGCGGGTGAACGGCTCCCCGATCGAGATCCCGGAAGTGCAGACCGCGGCAAGGCGGGAGATGCAGCGCCTGGCCCGCCAGCTCGGCGGTCAGTTCGAGAACGACCCGCGCATCCGCCGCGCCGTCACCGAGCAGGCGGTGGACCAGCTCGTGCTGGACCGCGTGCTGCGCGCGGAGGCGCAGCGGCTGCACCTCGCCGTGCCGGACGAGGCGGTGCGGGAGTTCATTTTCGGCATTCCCGGCTTCCGCGGCCTGGATGGCCGCTTCAGCCGCCCGGTCTTCGAGAGCTTCCTGCGCAGCAACGACCTCTCGGAGCCCGCCTTCCTGGCGCTGGTCCGGGCCGATCTGGCGCGGCAGCAGGTGGCCCAGGCGGTGCGCGCCGGCGCCGCGGCGCCCGATGCCCTCGCCAAGCCCCTGCTGCGCTGGCTGGCGGAGCAGCGCGCCGTCACAATCGTCGCCCTGAACACCGCCGATGCGCCGGAGCCGCCGGCGCCGGAGGAGGCGCAGCTTCGCCGCTTCCATGAGAACAACCCGGAGCGCTTCTCCACCCCGGAGATGCGGACCGCGACCGTCGCCGTGCTGACCGCCGACCTGCTCTCCCGCCAGGTGGAGGTGACCGAGCAGGAGCTGGAAGCCGCCTATGAGGCGAGGCACAACCAGTATGAGGCGACCGAGCAGCGGACCCTGCAGCAGGTGGTGGTGCCGGACGAGGCGAAGGCGAAGGAGATCGCCACGAGCTGGGCCGGCGGCGCGGATTTCGCCGCCGTGACGGCTGAGGCCCAGAGCGCAGGCGGCCAGGCGGTGGAACTCGGCACCCTCTCCCGGGACGGCCTGCCCCTGCCGGAGCTGGCCGAGGCGGCCTTCGCCGCGCCGGTGGGCGGGGTAACGGCGCCGGTGCAAAGCCCCTTCGGCTGGCACGTGCTGCGGGTGGAGAAGATCGAGGCCGGCCGCACCCGCCCGCTGGCCGAGGTGCGGGACGCGCTGCGCCGTGACCTGGCGCAGGAGAAGGCCGCCGACCTCGCCTTCGAGCGGGCGAACAAGGTGGAGGATGCGCTGGCCGGCGGCGCGACGCTAGAGGAGGTGGCGCAGCGGTTCCAGCTCGGCTTCGCCAAGGTGACGCTGGATGCGAGCGGCCATGACGCCGAGGGCAAGGAGGTGGCGCTGCCCGTCATCGCCGCGGCGCGGGAGCCGCTGCTGCGCGCCATCTTCACCACCGAGCGCGGCGCTCCCCCGCGCCTGGCGGAGACCGAGGCCGGCTTCGTCGCCGTGACCATCCAGGATGTGGCCGCGCCGGCCCTGCGGCCCTTCGAGAGCGTGGAGGCGGAGGTCCGCGCCGCCTTCCTCGAGGACCAGAAGCGCCGCACCCAGGAAACCCGCGCCGCCGGCCTGCTGCAGGCGACGAAGGAGGGCAAGAGCCTGGCCGATGCGGCGCGCGAGGCCGGCCTCGGCTTCCGCGAGGTAGGCGCGCTGCGCCGCGACCAGCGGGAAGGCGCCGGCGTGCCGCCGGAGCTGCTGGCCCCGATCTTCGAGCTGAAGCCGAGGGAGGCGACGATGGTGCCGACCCGCACCGGCTTCGCCGTGGCGCAGCTCACGGAAGTGACCCAGGCCGATCCCGATGCCGACCCGGCCCTGCTGGCCCGAGTGCGGCAGGAAGCGACGCAGGCGGTCGGGAACGACCTGGAAGTCCAGTTCCTGGCGGCGCTCCGCGCCCGCGCGGATGTCCGCGTCAACCCCCGCCTCGTGGACCAGCTCGCCCAGCCTTAAACTATTGGTTTCCAAAGGCCCTTCGGCCTTTGGCGGGTGGAGCTCGAGGAGGGCAGCGCCCTCCTCGACCGGCTTTTCACATCAGCGCCCTTGATGCCCGGCCCCGCCCCCGCCATGACGGTGCTGCGGATCCCCGCATCCTCGAGAAGGACACCCATCCCATGCCGAGCCCCGATTTCGCCACCTTCAGCGCTGGTCTTGCCGCCGGGCAGGGCCAGGTGCTGTGGCGGGAGCGGGTCGCGGATCTGGACACGCCCGTCGGCGCCTTCCTCAAGCTCGCCCAGGGCAGGCCCAACGCCTTCCTGCTGGAGAGCATCGAGGGCGGCGCCGCCCGCGGCCGCTATTCCGCCATCGGCATGGAGCCCGACCTGATCTGGCGCTGCCGCAACGGCGAGGCGGAGATCAACCGCCATGCCCTGGCCGCCCCGCATGGCTTCGAGCCGGCGGGAGAGGCGGCGCTGGACAGCCTGCGCCGCCTGCTCGCGGCCAACCACCTGCCGCTGCCGCCCGGTCTGCCGCCGATTGCCGCCGGGTTGTTCGGCTATCTCGGCTACGACATGGTCCGGCTGATGGAGAGGCTGCCGGCCGAGAATCCGGATGTCCTCGGCATTCCGGAGGCGGTGCTGGTGCGCCCCACCCTGGTCGCGGTGTTCGACCATGTGCGGGATGCGCTCTCCCTCTTCACCACGGTCTGGCCGGCGCCCGGCCTCGATGTCCGCGCGGCCTATGAGGCAGCGGAAGCGCGCCTCGATGAGGCGGAGGCGGCGCTGGACCGCCCCCTGCCCCGCCCGGCCGCGCCCGTCTCCCTGCCGCCGCCGCCCGCGCCCTCCAGCAACTTCACCGAGGCCGGCTTCATGGCGGCGGTGGAGAAGGCGAAGGAATACATCCGCGCCGGCGACTGCTTCCAGGTCGTCCCCTCCCAGCGCTTCTCGGCGCCCTTCGCCCTGCCGCCCTTCGCGCTCTACCGCGCGCTGCGGCGGATCAACCCGGCGCCCTTCCTGTTCTATTTCGACTTCGCCGGCTTCGCCGCGGTGGGCGCCAGCCCGGAAATCCTGGTGCGGCTGCGCGATGGCGAGGTGACGATCCGCCCGCTCGCCGGCACCCGCCGCCGCGGCGCGACGCCGGAGGAGGACAAGGCGCTGGAGGCGGAGCTGCTGGCCGACCCGAAGGAGCGGGCGGAGCACCTCATGCTGCTCGATCTCGGCCGCAACGATGTCGGCCGCGTCTCCGCCATCGGCAGCGTGAAGGTGACGAGCCAGTTCCAGATCGAGCGCTACAGCCAGGTGATGCATATCGGGAGCGAGGTGAAGGGCCGCCTCCGCCCCGGCCTCACCGCCATCGACGCCCTGGCCGGCGGCTTCCCGGCGGGCACGCTGACCGGGGCGCCCAAGGTGCGCGCCATGGAGATCATCGAGGAGCTGGAGCCTTCCCGCCGCGGCATCTATGCGGGCGGCTTCGGCTATTTCGGCGTCGATGGCGGGATGGATACCTGCATCGGGCTGCGCATGGCGCTGGTGAAGGACGGCGTCATGCATGTGCAGGCCGGCGCGGGCGTCGTCGCCGATAGCGACCCGAAGGCGGAATACGAGGAAACCCGCCAGAAGGCCCGCGCCCTGTTCCGCGCCGCCGAGGAAGCCGTCCGCTTCGCCGCCGGCCGGAAATAGGCTCGGGCCAAAGGTCGGAGGGGTGGCTGCCGGCACTGCCGGCAGCCCCCGACGGGAGTGCCGCCGACGCCCCGATTTGACAACCGCTCTCAATGCTTCGCAGGCTGTGCCCGGATCGGAGTGCAGACTCCGCGCGCCGGGAAACGTCAGCGGGCCCGCCTGCCGGGAGGATTGCCCGCGCAGGAAAGGGACCACGCCGCAATGCTCGGCTGGCTACGCGACCTTACGGACAAGGAACGCAAGACGATGGTCGGCTGCCTCGGCGGCTGGTCGCTCGATGCGCTCGACGTTCAGATCTTCAGCTTCGTCATCCCGACGCTGCTCACCCTCTGGGGCATCTCGCGCGCCGATGCCGGCATGCTCGGCACGGTCACGCTGCTGATCTCGGCCTTCGGCGGCTGGCTCGCCGGCGCGCTCTCGGACCGCTACGGGCGGGTGCGCGTCCTGCAGATCACCATCCTGTGGTATGCCGTCTTCACCTTCCTCTGCGGCTTCGCGCAGGACTTCAACCAGCTCTTCATCTTCCGTGCCCTGCAAGGCCTCGGCTTCGGCGCCGAATGGTCGGCCGGCGCGGTGCTGATGGGGGAGGTGATCCGGGACAAGTATCGTGGCCGCGCCGTCGGTCTGGTGCAGAGCGGCTGGGCCCTCGGCTGGGGCGCGGCGGCGCTGCTCTACACCGTCATCTTCGCCGCACTGCCGGAGGCGGTGGCCTGGAAGACGATGTTCTGGATCGGCCTCGCGCCGGCGCTGCTGGTCTTCTACGTGCGCAAGCATGTGGATGAGCCGGATGTCTTCATCGCCCGGCAACAGGCCGCGGCGCCCAAGGCCTCGCCCTTCGGCCAGCTCTTCACCGTGCTGCGGCCGCCCTATCTGGGCACCACGCTGAAGGTGGCGCTGATGGTCACGGGCGCGCAGGGCGGCTCCTACGCGCTCTCCGTCTGGCTGCCGACCTTCCTGCGCACGGAGCGCCAGCTTTCGGTGCTGAACACCGGCAGCTACCTGCTGGTGCACATCCTCGGCGCCTGGTTCGGCTTCCTCGCCGGCGCCTATCTGGCGGATGCCATCGGGCGGAAACGCACCTTCCTGCTCTCGGCGGTGGGCTCGGCGATCTCGGTCGTCGCCTATGTGACGCTGCCGATCTCCAACGAGCTGATGCTGGTGCTGGCGGCGCCGCTCGGCTTCATCCTCTACATGATGTTCTCCGCCATGGGTCCCTTCATGACGGAGCTCTACCCGACCGAGGTGCGGGGGACCGGGCAGGGCTTCTGCTACAATGTCGGCCGGGCGATCGGCGCGCTCTTCCCGGCGATGGTCGGGTTCCTCTCGCAGAAGCTGCCGCTGGGCACGGCCATCGCGATCTTCGCCTTCGCCGCCTATGGGGTGATGGTCATCGGGCTGCTGCTGCTGCCGGAGACGCGCGGACGGCAGGTGGCCTCGATCGCGCCGGCGGAGTGACCTCCGCCGGGTCGTGACGCGGCCCAGCCGGCCCTGCGAGCCGCCGGGCCGGTCGCGTTGCGGCGGCTGCGCCGGGGGCCACCGACGCGGCCGCGCGTGACACCCCCTCCCCCCTTGGCGCGCCGCATCCCGCATCCCGCGCCCCGGGCGGCGAGGCGCCAGGGCCCGGCACCGCTGCCCGCGCCAACGGGCGCCTCGCGCGGCCAGGCCGAGCGGCTCCCGGATGGCTCGCATGCAACCATCGGGAGCCGAGGCGCATGCGGCAGGACGTCGTCGGGACACTGCATAGCCCGCTGGAGGATCTGCGGGACCGGTTGGGCGGCCGGGGTGTTCGGCGCCCCCGGCGAATTCATTTGCGCGGAGAGCGAGGCGGCGACGCCCCTCCCCTCGGCGCCCGGCTGATCGCCTGGGAGGAGCCGGCCCAGACCGCCGGCCGCCGGCGCCAGGCGGCCGGGCCCTGCCTGCCGGTCCACCCGCCAGGACCACATCGCAGCTTGGCCCCAGCGCGGCTTGGCCGCGCCAGTAGTTCCGGGCCACACTCCGGGGCCGGAGGACTCGCCATGACCCGCCCCTGCCCCGGCCCCCTGCCCGTCACCTCGAAGCCGGGCTGGAAGGCCCCGCCCGGCAGCACCGACTGCCACATGCATATCTTCGGGCCCTATCACCGCTACCCGCTCTCACCGGGCCGCGGCTATACGCCGCCCGAGGCCTCGATCGGCATGTATCTCGACATGCTGAACGCCATCGGCTTCTCCCGCACCGTGGTGGTGCAGCCGAGCATCTACGGCACGGACAATGCGGTGACGCTCGACGCGGTGGAGGCGATGGGCCTCGACCGCGCCCGCGCCGTGGTCGTGGTGGATGAGAGCTTCGATCTGCCGGCGCTGAAGGCCATGTCGCCGCGTGGCGCCTGTGGCGTGCGCTTCAACGCCGTCTCCGGCAATGGCACGCCGCTGGAGCAGCTCGAGGCGCTGGGGGAGAAGCTGGCGCAGCTCGGCTGGCACCTGCAGCTCTACGCCCATGCGGCGGAGCTGATCGCACTGGAGGATGTGCTGAAGCGGCTGCCCGTGCCGGTCGTCATCGACCATATGGGCGGCGTGCTTGCCAGCGAAGGCGGGGTGGACTCGGCCGGCTTCCGCGCCCTGCTGCGGCTGCTGGAGGCTGGTGCCTGGGCGAAGCTCTGCGGCTACCGCTCCTCCGCCGGCGCGCCCTACCGCGACGTGGCGGAGATGGCGCGGGCAATGCTGCGCGCGGCACCGGAGCGCTGCGTCTGGGGCACCGATTGGCCCCACCCCTCCATGTGGCCGCCGCTGCAGGTTCCGGATGACGGCGTGCTGCTGGATGCGCTGGGCGAATGGGCGCCGCAGGAGGCGCAGCGCCAGGCCATCCTGGTGGACAATCCCGCCCGGCTCTACGGCTTCGGCCCGCCGATCCGCCCGGCGTGACGCTGGCGGCGCGGCTCGCCGCGCTGCTGCGGGCGGATGCGGTGCGCTGGCGGGCGCTGGGCCTGGTGGCGGCGCTCGACCTGCCCGGCGGCGGCTGGATCGGCGCCGGCTTCCTGCGCAACGCGGTCTGGGACGCGCTGCATGGCCGGGCCGCGCCGCATGACGGCGATGTGGATGTGGCCTGGCACGCGCCGGCCCACGCCAGTCCGGCGGCGGATGCGGCGGCCGAGGCGGCGCTGCGGGCGATGGAGCCGTCCCTGGCCTGGTCCGTGCGCAACCAGGCGCGGATGCATGTGCGGAATGGCGATGCGCCCTATGGCTCGGTGGAGGATGCGCTGCGGCACTGGCCGGAGACGGCGACGGCGGTGGCCGCTCGGCGCCACGGCGAAGCGTGCGAGATCCTGGCGCCGCATGGGCTCGAGGATCTGTTCAGCCTGGTGCTGCGCCCGACGCCCGGCTTCACCACCGGACCGAAGCACGCCATCTTCCGGCGGCGCATGGCGGAGAAGGCCTGGCTGACTCGCTGGCCCCGCTTGACCCTTTCCGGCGCCTGATCGGGCCAGCCGCGACGGGCCGCAGGCGCCCACGGAACATCGATGGCGTGACCTCAGAGACGGCGCACGGCGAAGAGCAGCATGCCAGTCCGCTGCGGCCACCTTCGGGCGGTCACAGGCCGGCGGCACCTTCCAGGCCCTGCGCGCCGCCGCCCATCGCTCCCGGCCGGCTTCACAGGCCACCGGTTCCATGCCGGCTGCCCGAAACGCGGACCGGTGCCGGTCCATGGGCGCGCAACCGATTCGCCCTTGCGCCCGGCGCTCGCAGCCACACCGCCTCTCCCGCCTGATAGCGGCTCGGGCCGTCAGGACCGTCCGGGCCGGGTCTCAGTCCGCGGTGATCTTCGCGGCCTCCACCACCTCCTTCTGCCGGGCGATCTCGGCCTGGAGATAGGCGGCAAGCTGCTCCGGCGTGCCGCCCATGGTCTCCATCCCCTGCCGCTCCAGCTCCGCCTTGGTGGCGGGATCGGCGAGGCTGGCATTCACCAACGCATTCACCCGGTGCACCACCGGCGCCGGCGTGCCGGCCGGCGCGAAGACGCCCCACCACCCTTCGACGATGGCGCCGGCCAGGCCGGACTCCACCAGCGTCGGCACCTCGGGCAGCAGGAAATGCCGCTTCTCCCCGGTGGTGGCGAGCGGCCGCAGCGCGCCGCTGCGGATATGCGGCAGGAAGCCCAGCGGGTGATAGACCATGGAATCCAGCGTGCCGTTCAGCAGGTCGGTCACTGCCCGCGCCCCGTCGCGATAGGGCGCATGGGTCAGCGGCACACCGGTCCGCAGCTCGATCAGCGCCGTGGTCAGGTGGCCGGTGGTACCGGTGCCGGCGGTGCCGACCGAGACCGACCGCTTGCAGGCCATGGCGAGGAGCTCCGCCAAGCTCGCCACCCCCAGCGCCGGCCGCACCGCCAGCACCACCGGGGTGCGGGAGAAGCTGACGATCGGCACGAAGCCCTTCACCGGATCATAGGGGATACCCGGCATGATCAGCGGGTTGGTCGCCATGGTGCCGCTGGTGCCGCAGAGCAGCGTATAGCCATCCGGTGCTGCCTGGGCCACCGCGGCCGTCCCCACCGTGCCGCCGGCGCCGGTGCGGTTGTCCACCACCACCGGCTGGCCGAGCCCCTTGGAGATGGCCGCCGCGGCGATGCGGCCGAGGATGTCCGTGGTGGTGCCGGCGGCGAAGGGCACCACCATGCGGATCGGCCGGTCCGGCCAGGCGGCGGGCTGCGCCTCGGCGCCTGCCCGGGGACTGGCGAAGGCGCTGGCCAAGGGCGTGGCCAGCAGGCTGGCCAGCAGGGCGCGGCGGGTCATGGGGCGCTGTCCTCCGAGACATATTGGGCAAAGCCGGGCTGCGGCAGGCCGGCGCGCAGCGGCACGCAGGCCGCAGGCGGCTCGACCAGGAATTCCACGCCCCGGTCCTGCCATTCCCCGAGCACCCGGTCCAGATGCCGCATGGCGCCGTTCGGCAGGTCGTGCAGCACCATCAGCACCGGCGCCGTCGCCGCCGCATGCTGGGCGCGGGCGGTGGCGGGCCACTCCTCCGGCTCCGCAAAGTCGCGCGGGATGGCGTTCCACAGCACCACCGTATGGCCGCTCGCCTGCAGGTGCCGCGCGGCGCTTTGGTTCAGCAGATGCGGGCCGAGCGCGCCGCCGCCTCCATTGGGGCGGAAATAGCGCCGCGGCTCCCGCAGCTCGCCAAGCAGTTCATCCGTGCGGGCGATCTCCGCCACCGCCTCCGTGCCCGGCCGCCGGCCGAGCGGCACGCCATGGCTGAAGGTGTGGTTGCCCACCGGATGCCCGGCCTCCCGCGTCCGCTCCACCAGGGCGCGGCGGGCCGGATCGGCCAGATGCCTGCCGAGGACGAAGAACATCGCCGGGATGCGGCGGCGCGCCAGCACCTCCAGCACCAGGGGCGTCACCTCGGGCTCCGGCCCGTTGTCGAAGCTGAGGCAGATGGGCTGCATGGAGATTCCTCGGAGCGCTGACCGGGCCTAGGGAAACAGAGTTGCCAGCCGCCGCCAATTGCCGCCAGCCACCGTGCCGGGCGGCCGGATCACACCTCATAGAGAAGATATTTTTCGGTTGCCGAAATGTATTTCCATTCCGATTTCGTTTCTTCCTATCCGCACAAAAATCACAGTAATACGGGCGGATTCTGTCGAAATATCTTACAGGCACGCTGTCGCGAGTAAAACTCTTCTCCTAGGACTTTGAATCAACGTCAAATTATCTCCGGCACGACGCTTGCCAAACCGGTCCCGGCCGGGCGCCTGGCTATCTCCCCGATCCCGGCCCAAGGAGGACCGACATGCGCATGCCTCATCTTGCGGCGGCCGCAGCGCTGACCCTGGCCTTGGCCCCGATCGCCGCCGGTGCGGCACCGGTGCACTTCACGCTGAACAACATCGAGGTCACGGCCAATACCGGCCAGGGTCTCATCATCTCGACCCAGCCCGTCGGCCTGCCGCGCAACTTCGACCTGACCGCCGGCGGCCCCGGCGTCAGCTTCGAGCTCTTCCGGATCTGGACCCCGGAGAGCAGCCTCGACCTGGACGACGTCTTGTCCCAGGCCTTCAACCTGCAACTCAAATTCACCGCCCCCCTGCCCGGCTTCACCAGCGACGTCGGCGGCAGCACGGATGGGCAGCTCGTCTTCGGCGGCTTCCTCAACCTACTCACCGCCGGGCGGGGCGTGCTGGACTGGACAGCCTCGCCCATCGACCTCGGCTTCTCCAGCAATGCCGGTTCCGGGATCCTCCGCGTCACGCTGGATGATGCCAGCTTCAACCGCGGCCACTTCCAGTACTTCGGCTCCGGCATCAATCCCGGCGAAGCGAGCGGCACAACGGTGTCGGCCAGTTTCGCCCTGGTCTCCTTCACGCCCGTGCCGGAGCCGGCGAGCATGGCCCTGCTCGGTGCCGGCCTGCTGGGTCTCGCCCTGCAGCAGCGCCCGCGCCGTCGGCGGCAGCGTGCGGAGGCCTGACGGCCCGCCGGTACGGAGCCGGGCGCGGCAGGGGCCGGCACAAAATTGCCGGCCGCGGGGCGCCAATCGGCGTGCCGCCTGCGATCAGGCCGCAGGCCGGGGAATGCCCAGGGCCGCGGAGTGTTGGGGAAGCGCAACGCACCCCGCCCGCCACCAGGCCCGCCGCGCAGGAGGCACGGCGGCCCTTGCCGCCCCTCGCCTGCCCTTCAGGTGACGGCGAATTTCACCGCGCAGAGCCCGGCCAGCAGCCAGACCGCGCCGGAAACCTCCGCCGCCCGCCCCGCCGCCGTCTTCAGCACCGCATGGGTGATGAAGCCCAGCCCGATGCCGGTGGCGATGGAGAAGCTGAAGGGCATGGCCAACGTAGTGATCACCGCCGGGACGTATTCCGTCGCATCGTCCCAGGCGAGCTCGCCCAGCGCCCGGGCCATGAGGCAGGCGACGAAAAGCAGCGCCGGCGCCGTGGCGAAGGCCGGGATGGCGGTGGCGAGCGGTGCCAGGAACAGCACGGCCAGGAAGAGCAGCGCCACCACCAGCGCCGTCAGCCCGGTGCGGCCGCCCGCCTGGATGCCCGCCGCGCTCTCGATGTAGCTGACGGTGGTGGAGGTGCCGAGCACCGCACCCATCACCGCCCCGCCGCTATCCGCCATCAGCGCACGGCCCAGATTCGGCACGCTGCCATCCGGCCGCATCAGCCCGGCGCGGTGGGTGGTGGCGATCAGCGTGCCCGTATTGTCCAACAGGTCCACGAGGAAGAAGGTGAAGATCACCCCGCCGACGCCGAGCGCCAGGGCGCCGGTGATGTCGAGTTGGAGGAAGGTCGGCGCGAGGGAGGGCGGCAGGCTCACCATCCCCTCGAACGTCGTCAGCCCGAAGGGCAGGCCGAGCGCCGCGGTGACGAGGATGCCGAGCACGATCGCCCCCGGCACCTGCCGCGCCGAGAGCGAGGCGATCAGCAGGAAGCCGAAGACGCCGAGCAGGGTCGCCGGCTCGGTGAGCTTGCCGAGGCCGACCAGCGTCGCCGGATGCGCCACCACCACGCCCATGGATTTCAGCCCGATCAGGCCGAGGAAGAAGCCGATGCCGGCGGCGATGCCGAATTTGAGCGAGAGCGGGATGCCGCCGATCAGCCATTCCCGGATGCGCAGCACGGAGACGGCGAAGAAGATGAGGCCGGAGAGGAACACCGCCCCCAGCGCCACCGGCCAGGAGATGCCCATCCCGAGCACCACGGCGAAGGCGAAATAGGCGTTCAGCCCCATCCCCGGGGCGAGGGCGATGGGCAGGTTGGCAAGCAGCCCCATCAGCGCCGAGCCGATGGCCGCGGCAAGGCAGGTGGCGACGAAGGCCGCGCCCTGGTCGATCCCGGCCGCCGCCATGATTCCCGGATTGACGATGACGATATAGACCATGGTGAGGAAGGTGGTGGCGCCCGCCAGTGCCTCGGTCCGCACCGTCGTCCCCCGCTCGGCCAGGCCGAAGAACCGCTCCATCCTCCCTCCTTTCAGGGCATGACCGCCTGTGCCACGGCCATGGCTGGACCCGAATCGCGCGACGGGTGACGGCCATGGTCGAAGGGCGCCGCGGCGACCCGCACCCCGTCAAGTCCGGGCATGTCCTGGCCAAGCGAGAGGCGGGGCGCGCCTCCGTCCGGCCCTCGCCTTGGCCCCACAGCAACCGGCCGTTCGGATGCGCGCGACGCCCGAGACGCCGCTCGGCCTTCCCCTGGCTGGGACGCGGCAGATGCTTGGCGGCGGCAGGCCGGGACCGGCACGCTATGTCGCGTCGGAATAGGCCTGGATCATCTCCCGCACCCGCGGATAGATCTCCAGCGCCCAGCGCCGGCCGCTGAAGACGCCGTAATGGCCGACGCCCGTCTGCAGATGGTGGCGCTTCATCGTCACCGGAACGCCGCGGCAGAGGTCGAGTGCCGCCATGGTCTGGCCGATGCCGCAGATATCGTCCTTCTCCCCCTCGACCGTCATGATGGCGGTACGGCGGATCGCCTCCGGCCGCACCCTCCGGCCGCGCCAGGCCAGCTTGCCGAGCGGCAGGTCGTGGCGCTGGAACACCGTCGCCACCGTCTCCAGGTAGAATTCCGCCGGCAGGTCCATGACGGCGAAATACTCCTCATAGAAGCGCCGGTGCTGTTCCGCCTTCGCCGTCTCGCCATCCAGGATGTTGAGGAATTGCTCGTGATGCGCGCGGGCATGGCGCCCGGCATTCATGGCCATGAAGGCGGTGAGCTGCACCGCGCCGGGATAGACCCGCCGGCCGCCGCCGCGGTGCCGCCAGGGGACGGTGGAGATCAGGTTGCGCTCGAACCACTGGATGGATTTGCTGTTGGCCAGGTCGTTGACCTTGGTGGGCTTGACGCGCGCATCGATCGGGCCGGCCATCAGCGTCATGCTGCGCGGCGTCGCGCGGTCCCGGTCCTCCGCCATCAGCGCCACGGCGGCGAGCACCGCCGCCACCGGCTGGCACACCGCCAGCACATGCGCGCCGGGGCCAAGGAGGCGGAGGAACTCCATGATATGCTCGACATACTCGTCGAAGCCGAAGCGGCCCTCAGTGAGCGGCACGTCCCGGGCATTGTGCCAATCGGTGATATAGACGTCGTGGTCCTGCAGCAGCACCTGCACGGTGTTGCGCAGCAGGGTGGCGAAATGGCCGGACATCGGCGCCACCACCAGCACCCGCGGCAAGCGGCCGCTGTTCTTCGTGCGGAAATGGGTCAGGCTGGCGAAGGGGGTGGCCTGCGCCACCACCTCCTGCACCGCCACCGCCTCATTTCCCTGGCTGACGCTGGTTATGCCGAATTCCGGGCGGCGATGCGTCAGGGCGAAATCGGCGAAGACCTCCAGCGCCGCCCGGCCGGCCCGGAGCGGGAAGAAGGCCGGATGGCTCCCCTCGAAGGTGGAGAGGATGCCGCCCCAGCCGCGGGCCAGGCGCCGGAGCGGCGTCAGCATGTCCTGCCGGGCCTGGAAGAGCGTATAGATCATCGAAGGGCGCGGTCTCCGTCGGCACCGTCCGGCTTGGGTGCGGCCTGCCAATGTGCCAGCGATGCACCATTTCGCAACAGCGAAGGTGCTGCTAGCCTTGGCGCGAGCGACGATTCCGGGGAGTGTGAGGCATGGCCGAGCCGAAGCGCCGCAGGGCTGCAGCGCCGGCGGCGCCCGCCCTGGCGGAGGACGCCGCGCCGGGGGCGCCGGCCGTGCTGCATATCAGCAGCCGGAACTACTCCTCCTGGTCCATGCGCGGCTTCCTGCTGTGCCGGATGGCCGGCATCCCCTTCACCGTCCGGACCGTGGACCCGGAGGACCCCGGGGCGCGGGCGGAGCTGCTGCTGCAATCCTCCTCCATCCTGCTGCCCTGCCTCAGCGATGCGGGGGCGGAGCTGTGGGACACGCTGGCCATCGCCGAATACCTGAATGAGCGCTACCCGGAGCGGCAGATGATGCCGGCGGAGCGGCTGGCCCGCGCCCGCTGCCGCGCCATCAGCGGGGAGATGCATGCCGGCTTCGCCGCGCTGCGCTCCACCCTGCCGCTGAACCTCAGGGCGCACATCCCGGACTTCACCATCTGGTCCGCGGCGCGGGCGGATATCGACCGCATCCTGAAGCTGTGGCGGGACTGCCTGGCGGAATGGGGCGGCCCCTGGCTGTTCGGCGCGGCGCCGAGCGTGGCGGATGCCATGTTCGCCCCGGTGGTCTGCCGCTTCCGCACCTATGACGTGGCGCTGGACGGGCCCTGCGAGGCCTATGCGCGGATCATCCTGGCCTGGGCGCCGGTGCAGGAATGGATGGAGGCCGCATTGCGCGAGCCGGAGCCCGGCATCGCCGAGCTCGATCTCGACGCGGAGTTCTAGCCCGACCCGCATCCGCCTATCACCCTGGCCGGTGCGACAAGGCGGGTGAGCTGCGCCGCGGCACGGGCTTCTGACGAGAGGGCGCGCGAGACCGCATGGAAGACCCCATTCTGTTCGTTCTCGCCGTGCTGACCGTCCTCGGCACCCCAGGCCCGACCAACACGCTGCTGGCCACGTCCGGGGCCACGGTCGGGGTGCGGCGCTCCCTGCCGCTGATCGCCGCCGAAGCCTCGGGGTACAGCATTTCCATCCTCGCGCTCGGGCTGGTGCTCGGCCCGGCAATGGCCGGGGCGCCCTTGCTGGCCGCCGCGCTGCGCATCGCGGTCGGCCTCTACCTGCTGTTCCTCGCCCTGCGCCTGTGGCGCCGTGGCGGGGCGGTGCTGGCGACCGGGGCGATGGTGACTCCGCGCCAGGTCTTCGTGACGACGCTGCTGAACCCCAAGGCGATCGTCTTCGCGCTGGGAATCCTGCCCTTCGGGGCGGGGGGCGGCGTCTGGCCGTTCTATATGCTCGGCTTCCTGGCGTTGCTGGTGTCGGCGGCGACCGCATGGATCATGGCGGGTGCGATCCTCGGCGGCGCCGCCGGCCGGCAAGGCTGGAGCGGGGCGGTGCCGCGGGTCGGAGCGGCGGCCGTCGGCAGCTTCGCCGTCCTCCTGCTCGTGTCACCCCTGCTGCGGTAGGACCAGGCCAAAAGGCCGGGGCCCTGGCCGGCAGGGGAGGCTGCGGCCCCGCTGCCGCCGGCCCGGTCGGTGCCCGGGCATGTCCCGCCGGCACCCTCCGGACGGAGGAACCGGCCTGGCGGGACCGGCTGCCTTCCCTTCCCCGGGCCGCGCCGGGCGTTCTCGGCTGCCGCCACGGCGCCCGGCAGCGCCGCGGGCGGTGGCGCGCGGCGGTGAAGCTTCTCCCGCCGCCGGCCATATCCACCCGCCCGGGTATCGTGTCGCCCGCCCGCGAGGGCACCTGGGATATCCGTGGAAATGGCAGAACGATTCTTATCGCGCGGCTTTCGCTTGGCGTGCCGGGCCGAGCCGGGCAGAAGGCGTGGCATGGCCCTTCCCATCCCCACGCCGCGTGCCTTCCTGCCGCTGCGCCATTCCGTCTTCCGGACCCTCTGGCTGGCGACGCTGGCCAGCAATATCGGCGGCTGGATGCAGAACACCGGCGCCGGCTGGCTGATGACGAGCCTCGATCCCAGCCCGATGCTGGTCAGCCTGGTGCAGGCCGCCACCATGCTGCCGGTCTTCCTGCTGGCCCTGCCGGCCGGCGCGCTCGCCGACATTGTCGATCGCCGGCTCTTCCTGCTGCTCGCCCAGGCCTGGATCCTGGCCATGGCGCTGATCCTGGCGGCGCTGACCTTCACCGATGCCATCGGCCCCTGGGGCCTGCTGGCGCTGACCTTCGCGATCGGCGCCGGCAGCGCGATGAACTTCCCCGCCTGGGCGGCAACCACCAATGAACTGGTGCCGCGGGAGGATCTGGTCGGCGCCATTGCGCTGAACGGCATCGGCTTCAACCTGGCCCGCGCCCTCGGCCCCGCGCTGGGCGGCTTCGCCATTGCCTGGGCCGGGCCGGAAGCCGCCTTCGCCCTCAACGCCGTCGCCTTCCTCATCCTCATCCTCGCCCTGCTGGCCTGGAAGCCGCGGGAAGCGCCGCGGCGCGGGCCGAAGGAGCACCTGGTCTCCGCCATGCGGGCGGGGCTGCGCTTCGTCTCCGCCAGCCCGGCGATGCGGGCGGCCATCCTGCGGGCCTGCACCTTCTTCCTCTTCTCCGCCGCGGTCTGGGGCCTGCTGCCGCTGCTGGTCCGCCAGCAGCTCGGCCTCGGGCCGGAGGCCTTCGGGCTGATGCTGGGCTGCATGGGCGGCGCGGCGGTCGCCGCCGGCTTCGCCCTGCCCTCGCTCCGCAGCCGGATGGACCGCAGCGCGACGGTCTTCTGGGCCTCGCTGCTCGGCGCGCTGGCCATGGGGCTGATGGCGCTGGCGCATCACTGGGCGCTCGCCGCGCTCGGCATGGTGCTCTACGGCGCCTCCTGGATCACTGCCGGGAGCACCCTGGCCGCCTCGGCGCAGCTGGCCGCGCCGGGCTGGGTGCGGGCGCGGGCCATCGCGATCTACCAGCTCAGCTTCTTCGGCGTCATGGCGCTCGGCTCCGCGCTCTCGGGCTGGATCGGCGGCAGCTTCGGCGTGCCGCTGGCGCTGGGGGCGGCGGCGATCGGCGGGGCGATTGCCGCCTTCGGCGTCCGCGGCTGGCGGATCGATGCCGTGGCCCTCGCCCCGGCGCCGGCCGCCGAGGCCCCGGCCATGCCCGTGCCAGAAGCCCCGGCGGAGGAGCTGCGCGGCATGCTCGGCGAGCGCTCCGGCCGAGTGCTGGAGGTGGTGCGCTACCGGGTCGACCCGGCGCAGCGCAAGGCCTTCCTGGCGGCGATGCAGGAGGTGCGACGGGTGCGACTGCGCGCCGGCGGCGGGGATTGGCGGCTTTACGAGGATGTCGCCCATCCGGAGCGCTGGGTGGAGTTGTGGCTGGTGGGGAGCTGGACGGAGCATCTGCGGGAGGAGGCGCGGCTGACCGAATGGGACCGCGCCGCCCTCGCCCGCGCCGCCGCCCTGCACCGGGGCGAGGAGCCGCCGGAGGCAGCGCGCTTCCTGCACGTGGAGCCGTGAACGGATTGGGGCCTGGCCTGTTCCGATATGAGTCGACAGGCTGAACCAGCAGACTCAGACCGGGGTCCGGGGGGTGGTCCCCCCGGCGGGGGCTTGGGGCAGAGCCCCCAACTTCACCCGACCCCGCTTCCGTCCGTTCCCGAACCCGTCTATTCCCCCAGCATGCGCCGGTGGCCCGCAAGGGCTGAAACGGGAATACGTGGCCCAGGGCCCTGCCCTGCCAGTCCGTAGCTGCCCCCGCAACTGTAGGCGGTGTGGCCCTGCCAGATGCCATTGCCTTCGCGGGCGAGAAGGCGGCAGGGCGCGGACCTGTCCGGGTCCTCACCGCGAGCCAGGAGACCGGCCGGCGCAGAGTTGTCTCGCGCGTGCCGGGCGGGGAGCACCGGCGCACCGGATCACAGGCGGCCCGCCCAGGCTGCCTCCGTCTGCGGGAACGACGCCCGTCGTCCCGGCCCGATACGGGCCGGGGCTCGTTCGTCAACGCCGCAACGGAGGACCCGATGCGACGCTTCCCCATGGCCCCTCCCAGGGCCCTCTCCTGTAGCCTCCGCTGGGCCGCCCCCTGGGCCGGCCTGCTTGCCGCCGGGCTTCTGCCCCTCGCCTCGCCGGCCGGGGCGCAGTCGGTCCTGCCGGAGACCATCGTCACCGCCACCCGCCCGCCGACGCCGCAGGAGCGGATCCCGGCCGCCGTCACCATCGTCACCCGGGAGGAGATCGAGGCCCGGGGCGCCCAGAGCCTGGCCGAGGCGCTGGCGACCGTCCCCGGCCTCCACCTCGCCCCCTCGGGCGGGCTCGGCCAGCTCACCTACGGCTTCCTGCGCGGCGCCGGCTCAGCCAGCCTGCTGGTGCTGCAGGATGGCGTGCCGATCAACGACGCCGCCGCCCCCTCCGGCGCCTTCGATTTCAGCCAGGAGCTGCTGATGGATGTGGAGCGGATCGAGGTGATCCGCGGCCCGCTCTCCGTCATGTATGGCAGCGCGGCGGGCCAGGGGGTGATCAACCTCGTCACCCGCCGCGCCCCGCCGGACCGCGGCTTCGCCCCCTATGGGGAGCTGGCAGCGGGCAGCAACAACACGCTGCGCGCGGGGCTCGGCGCCGCCGGCACGGTGGGCGCCTTCGACTACCTGCTCTCCGGCCAGTCGCTCTCCACCCGCGGCAGCAATGCCGTGGCGCCGCGCTTCAGCAGCTCGCAAGGCG
Source organism: Siccirubricoccus soli (assembly GCF_024178315.1). Taxonomy (GTDB): domain Bacteria; phylum Pseudomonadota; class Alphaproteobacteria; order Acetobacterales; family Acetobacteraceae; genus Siccirubricoccus; species Siccirubricoccus soli. Next base: position 21,753 of record NZ_JAMZIK010000027.1, read on the forward strand.
AGCGCGACGGCTTCCGCGGCGGCTACACCACGGCGCGGCTGGGTTGGAGCCCAGAGGCCGGCACCCGCATCGAGGGGCTGCTGCGCTGGCGGGAAACCAAATTCGGTCTCGACAACATCCCGAATGACGACCCGAATTACAGCGGCTTCGACCGCCGCTGGTACGGCCAGATCCATGCCGAGACCCGGCCCTGGCGGGGCTCGTGGACGACGGGGCTGCGGATCTTCAGCAGCGAGCAGCAGCGGCGCTACTCCAACTTCCCCGATGCGCTCGACCCGACGCGAGAGGACAGCCGCTACCGCAGCACCCGCACCGGGCTCGAATGGACCAACACGCTGCGCCTGCCGGATGCCGGGGCGCTGCGTGACGGCACGCTCGGCTTCGGAGTGATCCACGTGCTGGAGGAGGCGCGCTCCCGCCAGGATTTCCCGAGCGGCTTCGGCGATTTCGTCAGCAGCCTGCGCGGCGGCCAGCACACCACCGCCGGCTATGCCACGGTGCAGTACCGGCTGGGCGAGCGGCTCGACCTCACCGCCGGCTTCCGGCACGACGCGGTGACAGGCGCGACCAGCGAGACCACCTGGCGGCTCGGCGCCGCCTATGCCCTGCCGGAGCTGGCCACGAGGCTGCGCGTGGCGGGTGGCAGCGGCTTCCGCGCGCCCTCGCTGTTCGAACGCTACGGCATCGGCCGCTTCGACGGCTTCGTCACCTCCACCGGCAACCCGAACCTGAAGCCGGAACGCAGCCTGGGCTGGGAGATCGGGGCCGATACCGACCTTGCGCTGTTCGGCCAGCCGCGCTTCGCCACGGCAAGCTGGACCTTCTTCCAGAGCCGGGTGCGCGACCAGATCGTCAATGTCTTCGACGGCAGCAGCAGCACCTACGTCAACATCGACCGCGCCCGCATCCATGGCGCGGAGCTGGCGCTGACCCTGCGGCCCGCCCCCTGGCTGGAGGCCGGCGCCGCCTGGACCATCACCGAGGCCTTCGACGCCACCACCGATCGCCGCCTGCCGCGGCGGCCGGAGCATGTGGTGACCTTGACCGGCACGGTGCGGCCGCTGCCGGACCTGGTGCTGGCGCCCACCGTGCTGTTCACCGGCCGCAGCCCGGAAGGCCCCTTCGCCAGCTACGACAATGCCGGCACGGCCTTCACCACGCCGCGCAGCAACAAGGCGGGCACGGTCTTCCACCTGACCGCCACCTGGCAGTGGAAGCCGGAGATCGCCCTGTTCCTCGAGGGCCGCAACCTGACGAACAGCCGGTGGGAGCCGGTGAACGGCTTCGTCACGCCGGGCCGCACCCTGCTCCTCGGCACGCGCTTCGCGCTGTAGGACACGCGCCGGGCACGGGATTCAGCCCCCCGCGCCCGGCACCCAGAGCACGTCGCCGGCGCCATTGCCGTTCAGCCGGCGCGACAGGACGAAAAGATGGTCCGAGAGGCGGTTGAGGTAGCGCACCGCCTCCGGCGTCACCTGCTCCGCCGCCGCCAGCGCCACCACCTCGCGCTCCGCCCGCCGCGCCAGGGTGCGAGCGAGATGCGCCGCCGCGGCGGCGGGGGTGCCGCCCGGCAGCACGAAGCTGCGCAGCGGCGGCAGTTCGGCGTTCATCGCCGCCAATTCCCGCTCCAGCCGGGCGCAATGGGCGGCGGTGATGCGCAGCCCGCCCTCCCCCGGCAGGCAGAGATCGGCGCCGAGATCGAACAGGTCGTTCTGCAGCCGCGCCAGCATGGCGTCCTCCGCCATGCCGGCGGTCTGCACCCGCAGCAGGCCGAGCGCGGCATTCGCCTCATCCACCGCGCCGATGGCGGCGATGCGCAGCGCATCCTTCCGCACTCGTTTGCCGTCGCCCAGCGAGGTCTCCCCGCCATCGCCGCCGCGAGTCGCGATGACATCCAGCTTCACCATGGGCAGATCCTATCGGTTGAGGCGGAAGGTGATGGCAGTGGTGACATTGCTGGCCACCGGCACGCCGTCGCGTTTCGCCGGGGTCCAGCGCCATTGCCGAAAATACTCGCGCGCCGCCTGGTCCAGCTCGGCCGAGCCGGAGCTGGTGACGATTTCCACCGCCGCCACCCGGCCCTGCTCATCCACCTGCACCCGCACCCGGGCGGTACCGGTCTCGTTGCGGAGGCGCGCGCCATTGGGGTAGCGCGGCTCCGGTGGGCGGAAGAGCGGCGTGGCGCCCGTGGTGGCGCCGAGGATCATGGCGCTGCCGGGCAAGGTCTGCATGGCATCGAGCTGTGGCGCGGCGGCGCGGGGGGCGGGCGCCGCGGCAGGGGGCGGGCTGGCCCGGGCCGCGAGCTGGCGGGGCAGGGCCGGGCGCGGCGGCGGCGGGGGCGGGGGCGGCAG
>NZ_JAMZIK010000270.1 GCF_024178315.1 Siccirubricoccus soli
ATCATGGCCGGGCAGGACAAGGAATTCGGCGGCGAGGCCTGGGCCGCCGAGGGCGTCCGCGTCGGCTACCTGCCGCAGGAGCCGCATCTGGAGCCCGACCTCACCGTTGGCGAGAACGTCATGCTCGCCTTCAAGGAGATGAAGGGCTACCTCGACCGCTTCAACGAGATCTCGATGAAGTTCGGCGAGGAGATGTCGGACGACGAGATGAACGTCCTGCTGGCCGAGCAGGCGGAGCTGCAGGAGAAGATCGACGCCGGCAATGGCTGGGAGATCGATCGCAGCATCGAGATCGCGCTGGACGCGCTGCGCTGCCCGCCGGCCGACAGCCCGGTGACGCATCTCTCGGGCGGCGAGCGGCGCCGCGTCGCGCTGTGCCGCCTGCTGCTCGAGAAGCCGGAGATGCTGCTGCTCGACGAGCCGACCAACCACCTCGATGCCGAGAGCGTCTCCTGGCTGGAGAAGACGCTGCGCGAGTACCAGGGCTGCGTCCTGATCGTCACGCATGACCGCTACTTCCTCGACAACGTGACGAACTGGATCCTCGAGGTCGATCGCGGCCGGGGAATCCCCTACCAGGGCAGCTATTCCGCCTATCTCGAGCAGAAGCGCAAGCGCCTGCAGCAGGAGGAGAAGGAGGAGAGCACCCGGCAGCGCCAGCTCGCCGAGGAGCAGGAGTGGATCGGGCGCAGCCCGGCCGCCCGCCAGGCGAAGAGCAAGGCCCGCATCCAGGCCTATGAGGAGCTGCTGGCGAAGAGCCAGGAGAAGGCGCCGGATCCCACCGAGATCCAGATCCCGCCCGCGCCCCGCCTCGGCAACACCGTCATCGTCGCCGAGAACATCCGCAAGGGCTTCGGCAACCGGCTGCTGATCGACGACCTCTCCTTCAAGCTGCCGCCGGGCGGCATCGTCGGCGTCATCGGCCCGAACGGCGCCGGCAAGACCACGCTGTTCAAGATGATCACCGGCGCCGACAAGCCGGACAGCGGCACGCTGACCGTCGGCGACAGCGTCGATCTCGGCTATGTGGACCAGAGCCGCGACAGCCTGCGCGACGACCGCACGGTGTGGCAGGAGATCTCCGACGGGATGGACATGATCCCGATGGGCAAGCGGCAGGTGCCGAGCCGCGCCTATTGCGCCGCCTTCAACTTCAAGGGTGGCGACCAGCAGAAGCCGGTCGGCGTGCTCTCCGGCGGCGAGCGCAACCGGGTGCATCTGGCGAAGATGCTGAAGCGCCCGCACAACGTGCTGCTGCTGGACGAGCCGACCAACGACCTGGACGTCGATACGCTCCGCGCGCTGGAGGAGGCGCTGCAGGATTTCGCCGGCTGCGCCGTCATCATCAGCCACGACCGCTGGTTCCTCGACCGGCTGGCGACCCACATCCTCGCCTTCGAGGGCGACAGCCATGTCGAGTGGTTCGAGGGCAACTACCAAGCCTATGAAGCGGACCGGAAGCGCCGGCTGGGCGCGGCGGCGGACCAGCCGCACCGCATCAAGTACCGGCCGCTGACCCGGTAGAACCGCATCGGCGCTGCCGGATCACGGCGCGATCCGGCAGAGCGGAGGCTGCTTCGCCGCCCGGAAGGCGCCAGCGGAGCCTTCCAGCCCTCGCCTCACTTTTACGTGATCGAAACGGCGAGGCGACAGCCCCGGCCGCACGTGGCAGGATATGTCGCTATCGTCCGTTCCACCTGGGCGAGGGGGAGAGCAGCGAAGCGGCATGCATTATGGCCATCCCATCGTCCAGCCGGCGCGGGTCATCCGCACGGCCCGGCTGACCCTGCTTCCCGTGGGGCTGGAGAACCTCGCCGACCTGGAGCGGCTGAAGGGCGACCCCAGGGTTTTCTCCACCATGCTGCACGGCGTGCGATCGCCCGAGCGCACGCGGGAGGAGCTGGAGGACGACATCGATTTCTGGGAGGTGCGCGGCTATGGCACCTGGTGCGTCTTCCGCACGGAGGATGGCGCCTTCCTCGGCATCTGCGGGCTGATGGAGCGGCCGGATGGCCGCGGCGTGGCGTTGCGCTATGCGCTGTGGCCGGAGATGCGCGGTCATGGCTATGCGCGGGAAGCGGCCGCGGCGGCCCTGGCCTTCGGCCATCGCGTCGGGCTGGACCGCATCATCGCGGTGGCACGGGAGACCAACCTCGCCTCCGTCGCCGTGCTGGAAACCCTGGGCATGCAGCCCTGCGGCGACTTCCACAACCATGGCCACCGCATGCTGGTGTTCGAGAGCCTGGCGCCCAAGGCGGGCTGAACCCGGCGCCCTCTCGAAACAGCCTGCCCGGGGAGGCGGCCGGCACCGTCCCGGGCAGCCGACGCCGCAGCCTCAGCCCGCCGTCGCGCCCATCGCCCTGAGGCGCGGCCGGACATGCTCGGCAAATCGGCGCATCTCCCGCTCGAAGGGCTGGAACTGGGTCAGCAGCGTGTCGATGCCGGCCTCGTGGAATGCCGCCAGCCGCGCCGCCACCTGGTCGTAGCTGCCGACCGTCCCGGCGGCGGTGCCGCCATTGGTGCCGACGCTCTCGAACTTCGCCTGGGTCTTGCGCATCACCACCGCCGGGTCGGTGTTGGCCCGGACATAGGCCTTGATCTCGCCGTCCTGCTGCGCGAGGTCCAGCAGGCGCCGATATTCCGCCTGTGCCTCTTCCTCCGTCTCCCGCGCGATGACGAAGGTGGAGAGGCCGAAGCGCACCGGCGCCCCGGCGCGGGGCCGGCGGCGGACATCGGCGATCAGCGCCTGCACATTCTCCAGCGGCTGGCCGTTGATGAACCAGACATCGGCCAGCGCCGCCACCAAATCCCGCGCCGGGTCGCTCTCCCCGCCCACATAGATGCGCGGGCGGGCGCGGGTGGCCGCGGTCGGACGCAGCATGTAGTCGCGCACCTGGAAGTAACGCCCGTCATGCTGCACCGCCTCGCCGCGCATCAGCCGCTCGACCACCGAGAGCCATTCGGCGCCATAGGCGTAGCGCTCGTCATGCTCGCGGAAGACCATGCCCGCGTCCTCGATCTCCTTGCGGTTCCAGGCATTCACCAGGTTGATGGCGAAGCGGCCGCCGCTGATTTCCTCGATCTGCAGCGCCATCTTCGCCAGCACCACCGGGTGGTAGAGCATGGGCTTGATGGCGGCGATGAGCTCGATGCGCCGCGTCTCCGCGGCCAGCGCCGCGGCGCTGGTCCAGGCCTCGAGCTGGCCGAGCTCCGGCTTGTGCGGGTTCATGGTATGCTGGGCGATCAGCACGCAGTCATAGCCCAGCGCCTCCGCCTCCAGCACCAGCCGGCGGTTGCGCGCCCAGGAGGCGTCGTAGGGCTCCTCCGGGTCGTGCAACGCGGCGCGGTTGCCATGCACCAGGGCCCAGATGCCGATGCGGAGCGGAAGGGTCATGGGCGGTCCTCCTTGAAATCGTTCAGCCGGGCAGCGGCGCCAGCACGGCGACCGCGGCGAAGAGGTCGGCGGGGCCGAGGCGCAACGCTTTCGGCTCCACCGCCCCGGCCAGGATGTCGGATCGCCCGCCCGCGGCATCGGGTATCACCAGCCCGACGGAGCGGGCGGGCCAGGCCCCCGCGACGGGCTGGGCCCGCAGCAGCGCAGCGGGGCCGGCCAGCGCCAGGCCGATGCCGGCCCCGAGCGCGCAGCGGCAACCGAACCCAGCCATGCATGCTCCTTTCGCCGCGTCGGGTGGGAGGATAGGCCGGCTTCGCGCCGGCCTCAAAACCGCCCCTGCCTCGCCCTGGACAGCTCCGGCCGGACCGGTGCCCGCCGGCAAGTCATGTCGCTATGCGGCCCTTTAAGTTCTAAGTAACGACTGTCCCAGGAAGAGAAGAGGGGGCCCTTTACCCAGGCTTATCCGTTTCGGTCTTATCGCTTCCCCTGAGTTTGCCTGTCGGCGTCCGACAAAATCCTGGGCCGTTCCTGGGATGGCGGCAAATATTGCAGAGGAGCGATGCGCGTTGCGCAAGAAGCAGCCCCATTCCAAGCCCAACAAGGCGCAGCGGACTCGCCGCCGCCAGGCCACGCTTGCCTCCACCCTCGCCCTGCTCGGCAGCGCCGCCCCCGCCGCGGCCGAGATCATGGTCAACAGCAACACCACCCTGTCCGGCACGCTGAACGGCAGCGGCGGCGGCGGCTACTACGTCACCAGCGGCAATCAGCTCACCGTCACCAGCGGCATCATGCACAACTACCGCACCACGGGCGGGGATGGCTCGGGTGGCGGTGCCGGCCTCGGCGGCGCGGTCTTCGTCGACAATGGCGGCGCGCTGATCCTCAACGACGTGACCATCATGGGCAACACCGCGGTCGGCGGCCGCGGCGGCGTCGGCAGCACCGGCGGCAACCTCAACGGCATCACCGGCGGCAGCACCGGCAGCACCGGCAGCGCCGGCGGTACCTGGCCGGACAGCAGCACCCTGATCGGCGACGGCAATGGCAACGGCCTGACCGGCACCGATGGCGGCGCGGGCGGCAGCCCCGGCACCGGCGTCGGCGGCACCGGCGGAGCGGGCGGCGCCGGCCAGGCCGGCTGGTCGCACAACCCGGTGCTGGAGGCGACGCGGGACGCCGCAGCGCTCGCCTATGCCTCGCTCACCGCGCAGGCGATAGCGCTGGCGGCGGAGATCGCCGCCGCCACGGCCAACCCCTTCACCGCCCCGATCGTCGCCGGGCTGGCCGCGCAAGCGGCACAGCTCACCATCGACATCGCCACGGCGCTGGACGCCCATCTCAACGCCCAGGCCGCGGTGGACAATTGGAATGACGCCAACAACCGCGGCTCGGTCGGCCTCGGCGGGAATGGCGGCAGCGGCGGCGCGGGCGGGAATGGCAGCACCGGCTATGGCGGCGGCCGCGGCGGCAATGGCGGCGCCGGCGGCAATGGCAGCGGCGGGGCGGCGGACGGCATCGGCGGCGATGGCGGCACGGGCGGCGCCGG
>NZ_JAMZIK010000271.1 GCF_024178315.1 Siccirubricoccus soli
CGTCGGAGAGCAGCCAGAGCCGCGGCAGGCCCGGCACCGGGCGCAGCCGGCGGGCGGCGGCGGCGAGGCTCGCGCTCATCCCGCCGCGCCACGCGGTGGCAGGCGCCGCCCCGTTCCGGCCGGGCGCGTTCCGCGGTAGCCTGCCGCCATGTCCGACATTGCCGCCAACCTCGCCCGCATCCGGGAAAGGATCGCCGAAGCCACCGCCCGCGCCAACCGGCCTGCGGGCAGCGTCCAGCTCGTCGCCGTCTCCAAGACCCATCCGGCGGCGGCGGTGGCCGAGGCGCTCGGCGCCGGGCAGCGCCTGTTCGGGGAGAACCGGGTGCAGGAGGCGGCCGGCAAATTCCCCGGCCTGCGCGCGGACTGGCCGGAGCTCCGCCTGCACGTCATCGGCGCGCTGCAGACCAACAAGGCGCGGGATGCGGTGCGCCTGGCCGATGTCATCGAGAGCCTGGACCGGCCGAAGCTGGCCGCGGCGCTGGCCCAGGCCATGCAGGCGGAGGGGCGGCGGCCTGAGCTGCTGGTGCAGGTGAATGTCGGGGAGGAGCCCCAGAAGGCCGGCATTCCCCGCGCCGAGGCGGCGGATTTCCTCCGCGCCTGCCGGGAGGAGCACGGGCTGCCGGTCACCGGGCTGATGTGCATCCCCCCGGCCGAGGGCGACCCCCGGCCGCATTTCGCCTGGCTGGCGGAGCTGGCGGCGAAGCGGGGCCTTGCCGTGCTCTCCATGGGGATGAGCGCGGATTTCGAGGCGGCGATCGCCTGCGGCGCCACCCATGTGCGGGTGGGCTCCGCCATCTTCGGCGCGCGGGGCTAGAGCAGATCGCCCCTAGAGCAAACTCCGATCAGATGGAATCCTCTGGTCGGAGGTATTTGCTCGCTATACCAACAACCTAGAGCGGGCTCCGTGAGCCAGTGCGAACGGAAACCGCTCTAGGGCGGCATCGCCGAAGGCGTGAATCTGCTCTGCAGACAAAAGCGTAGAGCGTTTTCGGTGAACGCATGTGAACCGAAAATGCTCCAGAAGCCCCCCGCGAAGCCACTGATTCACTGAATTCCCGGGGCCTCGCCGGGCCTTCCGCAGCCGGCCTGCGGAAGGGCAATGGGCTGCCCGATGCCGGCCGCGCTACGCGGCGCGGCGGGTGGAGGCGGCCATGAGCAGCAGGCCGGCGACCAGGAAGCAGGCGGTGGTCGGCAGCACCAGCCCGGCATAGCCGCTGATCGCGCCCAGCAGGGACAGCCCCCCGGCGACGGGAATGGCATTGTTCATCACTGTCCTGAACGTGTCCTGCATGGCTCCGATTCTCCCGGTTGGCCGTTGCGACGGCGCGAGAGAATGCCAGGGCACGCCGTAACATGTCCAGGTGTTCATATCGTGGCCATCACCTCGATGCCACGAAGCTGGGGGAGAAGGGCCCGCAGCGCGCCTTCCGGCAGGGCGATGCAGCCCTCCGTCGGCGCCAGATCCGGCCAGGCCAGATGGAGGAAGATGGCGCTGCCCCTGTGACGGATGACAGGGGTGTCATTCCAGCCCAATACGCCGATGATGTCGTAGAGCCCGTCCTCCCGCCACAGCACCTCGTGCCGGGCCGGGTGGGGCAGGCGGATGCGGCGGTTGTAATCGGGGTGGATGGGGTCGTCGCACCAGCCATCCTCGGGCGCCAGCGGTTCCACCGGCACCAGCGCGACGGGCTTCGGCCCCCGGTCGGCACGCCAGAGGATGCGACGCAGGGGCAGGCGGCCGACCGGGGTGGCGCCATCGCCTTCCTGCTTGTCGGCCCGGATGCCGCCGCGGCCGAGGGCGCAGCGCCAGGTCTCGCTACCGAGCCGGAGCAGCCCGTCCGGCGTGCAACGGGCCCAGCCTGAATCGGGAGAGAGGGTCATGGTTCCGAGGCCGTCCAAGCTACGTGTTTTCCCCAGGGGCAGAGGCGCGCGCAGGGGTTGTATTCTTCTGGAGTCGATACAACTTTATGTCGGCAATTTCACATTTCCGTGCTTCTCACGTGAACGTGAGTTTGGTAGATTGTATCCGTTCAGGCGATGCCTTGGACGTCTCCTCCCAGTGATTGGATGCCGCAACATGGTGTTGGGCATCCCGATCACCACTCGGGGCCGCTGGGATACCGGCGGCCCCTTTTTTTGTCCAAGATTTGGCGTGCGGCCCAGCCGCCTCACGCCCCGCGACGGGAGCAGCTCAGCACCCCGGCCAGCACTGCGAAGCCGATGGCGCAGAGCAGGGCGGTGCGCGGCCCATCCTCACCCGCCACCTGGAAGCAGATGCCGACCACGGTGGTGCCGAGGGTGGTGCCGAGCAGCCGCGCCGTCGCCTGCATGCCGCCCGCGCTGCCGGCCCGGGTCTTCGGCGCGGCGCCCAGCATGGTGCGGTTGTTCGGCGTGGTGAAGCAGCCGAAACCGGCGCCGCAGAACCACATCAGCCCGCCCAGCGCCAGCCCCCAGCCGGCCAGCGGCGCCAAGGAGATGACCGCCAGCGCGCTCGCCAGCACCGCCATGCCGATGCCGCCCAGCACCCAGCTCGGCACCCGGTCCGAAAGCTTGCCGGCCAGCGGCGCCGACAACGCCATGCCGAGCGGCCATGGGGTCATGACAAGGCCGGTCATCACCTGGCTGAACCCCTCCCCATGCAGCAGGAAGGGCAGGGAGACGTAGCTGGCATACCAGGCACCGAAGGCGGAGATGGCGGCCAGCACCGAAAGCGCGATGATACGGATGCGCAGCAGGTCCACCGGCAGCAGCGGCGCCGGGCGGGAAAGCTGGCGCTTCACCAGCACCGTCCCCGCCAGCGCCGCCGCGGCCATCAGGGCCAGCGCCGGCAGCGTCTCATGCAGCAGCAGGTCGAGGCCGAGGAAGAACAGGCCGAGCGTCGCCACGTTCAGCGCCGCGCTCGCCAGGTCGAAGCGCCGCCGCGTGCCGGGATGGTTCGGCAGGGTGCGCAGCCCGATGGCGATGCCGATGAGGCTGACGGGCACGTTCACCGCGAACAGCACCGGCCAGGGCGCGACCGCCAGGATAGCGGCGGCGAGGCTCGGCGCGGAGGCGCCGGAGACCGCGACCACCATGGCATTGATGCCGAGCGCCTTGCCGAGATCCTTCGCCGGGTAGGTATGGCGGATCATCCCCGCCGTCAGGCTCATCACCGCCGAGGCGCCGAGGCCCTGGAGGATGCGGAAGCCGAGCAGCGCCTCGAAGCTGCCGGCCATGGCGGCGCCGAGGGCGGCGCCGGCGAAGAGCACGAAGCCGCTGAGGAAGACCCGGCGGAAGCCAAGCGATTCCCCCAGCGAGGCCAGCGGCAGCAGGGTGGTGACGACGGTGAGCTGATAGGCGTTCAGCAGCCAGGTCGCGGTCGCCGGAGTGATGCCGAGGTCGTGCGCGATGCCGGGCAGCGCCACGTTCAGCATGGAGCTGTCGAGCACCGTCATGGCGATGGAGAGGGAGATGGCGATGACGGACAGGGTGCGCCGCGGCTGCGGCAGGCCATCGGCCTCCGGGGGCACGGCGGCGGGGGCCGCGCGCGATTCACCGATCGTGTCTATACGTTCCTCCCGCCGATCGAAGCCGTGCTTCGGCGCCTTGTCGCGCCGCCGGCCCCCGCTGTCCAGGCAGCCAGCCGGGGCGGCGGGAGGCTACTCGGCGGCGATAGCCTGCGGCACCCGGGGCAGCGCAACCCCGACCAGCGCGTCGCGCGTGACGAGGGCGGCGAGCTGGTCCTCCGACCAGCCTTCCGTCCCCTCCGGCCGCAGCGGCAGCACCATCCAGCGGAAATCCGCGGTGCTGTCCACCACGCGCAGCTTCACCCCCGGGGCAAGCTGGGTGCCCCATTCGGCGAGGACGGCGCGGGGTTCCCGCACGGCGCGCGAGCGGTATTCGAAGCTCTTGTACCAGCTCGGCGGGTAGCCCAGCACGGCGCGTGGGTAGCAGGAGCAGAGGGTACAGACGACCAGGTGATGCAGGTCCGGCTTGTCCTCCAGCACGCCGAGCGGCGGCGCGCCGGCCATGGAGACGCCCATGCGCTCCGCCGCCTCCGCGCCATTGGCCAGCAGCAGGCGGCGCCACTCCGGGTCCAGCCAGGCGCGGGCGACCATGCGGGCGCCGATCTCGGGGCTGGCGCGGTCGGTGCTCGCCTGGCGGTCGACCAGCTCCTGCGCGGTGATGAGGCCCTTGGCGGAGAGCACCGCCAGGAGCTTCTCGAGATGGGCGAGGCTTTCGGGGCGGGCCGGGGCGCTCATGCCGCCTTCTCCTGGTTGGTGGCCGGTTCCAGCCAATGCTCGAAGATCTCGACGAGAAGAGAGTCCCCCGCCTCGCCCTCGTTCCAGATCGGCGGCTGGTCGAACAGCACGTGGTACAGCACGCGCTGCGGGGCCGGGCGGCCGAAGGCCAGATCCTCCGGGTTGCGGAAGCTGCCCAGCACCGCCTGCACCGTGCCGGTGCGGCCGCGCAGGTAGTGCGGCGTGCGGATATGGGCGGAGGGCAGGCCCGAGGGCTGCGGGTGCCGTTCCGGCCAGAGGTATTTCACCCGGACCCGGTCGCCGGCCTGGAAGGTGTTCACAGCTTGGCGCAGCCGGTTCAGCCCGCCGTGCCCTTCGGCCCTCCGGTCATCGGGCGCGCTCATCGCAGCTCCTCCGCCGTCACCACGCCTTTCTCCAGCAGCAGGGTGGTGATGCTGGTCAGCCAGCGCTCGTAATAGGTGAGGGAGAAATACTCGCCCTCGGGGATCGCCTCGATGCCGCGGCGGAGCTCGTCCACCGTCATGTAGCCCTTCTGGGCCAGCACCTGGCGGAGCGCATCCACCTTCTTGCCGAACTCGTCGGGCGGCGCCTCGTCCCGCTCCACCGGGGTGCAGCGGAAGCGGCTGAGGCCGCCCATGTCGTGGATCGCGGGGGTGGGGGGGGTATCGCTCATGCGGGCAAGGCTAGATCAGGTCCGGCTGCGGCGTAAACGCCGGAGCGGCTACTTCACCTCCTCCTCTGCCGTTACCCCGAAGATCTCGCTGCGGCGGAGCCAGCCGCGGTAATCGGCGACCTGCACCTCGCACCAGGGGCTGCCCGCCTCGCAGCGGCGGAGGCGGCCGACCACGCCGGGGCGCAGCCGGGCGACGGGCGCCGCCTCCTCCTCCGGCGAGCGGCGCAGCACCCGTTCCTGGCCCTGCACCAGAAAGCTGCGGCGGCTGGTCAGCAGCGGGCGCTGGACCCAGCCCTCGGTGCCCTCGGAATCGCGGATGCGGCGCCAGTGCTGGTGCTCGTCCACGATCTGCACCGGCAGGTCCTTGCGCTGGTAGGTCCATTCGATCGGGTAGCGGAGATCCGGTCCCACCCGGAGATTGACCTGGTTGGAGCCAAGGGCGGCGAAGCGCGGCAAGGGCAGGCCGGTGGCGCTGCCCAGGCGGGGCTGGGGCGGCGGCGGCGGTTCGGCGGGCGGGGTAGGGGGCCGGATGGCAGCCGCGCCCGCGGCGGCC
>NZ_JAMZIK010000272.1 GCF_024178315.1 Siccirubricoccus soli
CAGCACGCCGCGGTGAATACGTTCCCGGGCCTTGTACACACCGCCCGTCACACCATGGGAGTTGGTTCTACCTTAAGCAGGTGCGGTAACCGCAAGGGGCTAGCTTGCCACGGTAGGGTCAGTGACTGGGGTGAAGTCGTAACAAGGTAGCCGTAGGGGAACCTGCGGCTGGATCACCTCCTTTCAAGGAATGTTCGCGGGGTGAGGGCTTCGGCTCTCGGCTGCGGATATCCTGCACAAGACTACACGGATCTGCCGATCGCTGCCTGGCTGGCGGCTGCCCTGGATGGGGTGGCGTTGGTTGGGCCGACTGCCCGAAAATGAATGTCTTCTGGCCGTGTCCATGGCCACCAAGAGAGGTCCGCGCGGGCGACCTGGTCCTTCGGGATCGGCGCCGTCCGCGCATCCTTCCCTTGATGCGTGTTTGGTCTGGCTTGGGCTATGGTCCTTGGGGCCTGGCGAAGGTCAGGCTGGGGGCTAGTAGCTCAGTTGGTTAGAGCACACGCTTGATAAGCGTGGGGTCGGAGGTTCAAGTCCTCCCTGGCCCATTTTTCCTGCCGCTGCGCGGCGGGAGAAATCCGTCGGAGACTGACGAACCCGGTTGCCGCCGCAGGCGGCAAATCGCGGCACTGCCGCGATAGGCGCGGGTCAGTCCGACGGGCATGGTTTTCTGCCGTCGTCCCGTCCTGTAAGAGGGGCGGCACGGGGGCGTAGCTCAGTTGGTAGAGCACCTGCTTTGCAAGCAGGGGGTCGTCGGTTCGAATCCGGTCGCCTCCATTCTTCCCGCCGCGTGGCGGCGGGAAGAATCCTCCGGAGGATGACGAAGCCGGTCGCTGCTGCAGGCAGCGAGCCGCGGCACTGCCGCGGCAGGCGTGGATCGAGTGGCGATGTCCTTGGGCGAGAGCTCGAGGCGCGTGCTTCCAAAAACCACCGCAAGCCGGTGCCTGGTCCTTCGGGGCCTCGCGCGGCCTGTGGTTCTGTTCTTTGACAGGTGCATCTGGGATTGGTTGTGTTGAGTGTTGAGAGTGAAGCTGAGCGTAGGCTTGGCGTTGCTTGACGCCTGACCTGACATAGGGCCGCGATTTGGTTCTGCGTGCGGGCGGGTGTTGGTGATGTTGAGCGAGATAAGGGCGTTCGGTGGATGCCTTGGCGCCAAGAGGCGATGAAGGACGTGGCACGCTGCGAAAAGCCGCGGGGAGATGCGAGCGATCGTTGATCCGCGGATGTCCGAATGGGGAAACCCCTCCTTAGGGAGATCCTGTGCTGAATCCATAGGCATGGGAGGCGAACTCGGGGAACTGAAACATCTAAGTACCCGAAGGAAA
>NZ_JAMZIK010000273.1 GCF_024178315.1 Siccirubricoccus soli
GAGCGAGATAAGGGCGTTCGGTGGATGCCTTGGCGCCAAGAGGCGATGAAGGACGTGGCACGCTGCGAAAAGCCGCGGGGAGATGCGAGCGATCGTTGATCCGCGGATGTCCGAATGGGGAAACCCCTCCTTAGGGAGATCCTGTGCTGAATCCATAGGCATGGGAGGCGAACTCGGGGAACTGAAACATCTAAGTACCCGAAGGAAAAGACATCAAGTGAGATTCCGCTAGTAGTGGCGAGCGAACGCGGAGCAGGCCAGTGGCCTTTGCGCATTAAGCCGAGCGGTCTGGAAAGGCCGGCCAGAGTGGGTGAGAGCCCCGTAGGCGTATGGTGTGCAGGGGTCCTTGAGTAGGGCGGGGCACGTGAAACCCTGTCTGAACATGGGGGGACCACCCTCCAAGCCTAAATACTCCTTGGCGACCGATAGTGCACAAGTACCGTGAGGGAAAGGTGAAAAGCACCCCGACGAGGGGAGTGAAAGAGACCTGAAACCGAACGCCTACAAGCAGTCGGAGCCCGCAAGGGTGACGGCGTACCTTTTGTATAATGGGTCCGCGAGTTTCTGTTTGCAGCGAGCTTAAGCCGTGAGGTGTAGGCGCAGCGAAAGCGAGTCCGAACAGGGCGTTGAGTTGCTGGCAGAAGACCCGAAACCGAGTGATCTAGCCATGGCCAGGCTGAAGGTGCGGTAACACGCACTGGAGGGCCGAACCCACGCCTGTTGAAAAAGTCGGGGATGAGCTGTGGCTAGGGGTGAAAGGCCAATCAAACTCGGAAATAGCTGGTTCTCCGCGAAATCTATTGAGGTAGATCGTCCATTGATCACCCCCGGAGGTAGAGCACCGAAAGGGCTAGGGGGGCCCAAAGCCCTACCAAACCCTATCGAACTCCGAATGCCGGGGAGTGCAGGTGGGCAGACAGACAGTGGGTGCTAAGGTCCATTGTCGAGAGGGAAACAGCCCAGACCACCAGCTAAGGCCCCCAAATGATGGCTAAGTGGGAAAGCATGTAGGACGGCCATAACAACCAGGAGGTTGGCTTAGAAGCAGCCATCCTTTAAAGAAAGCGTAATAGCTCACTGGTCTAATAGCTGTCCCGCGGCGAAAATGTAACGGGGCTCAAGCCATCTGCCGAAGCTGTGGGCGCATGCAAATGCGCGGTAGCGGAGCGTTCCGTAAGCCGGTGAAGGCGGACCCGTGAGGGCCGCTGGAGGTATCGGAAGTGCGAATGCGGACATGAGTAGCGACAAGGAGAGTGAGAAACTCTCCCGCCGAAAGTCCAAGGGTTCCTGCGCAAGGCTAATCCGCGCAGGGTGAGCCGGCCCCTAAGGCGAGGGCGACAGCCGTAGCCGATGGAAACCAGGTGAATATTCCTGGGCCCGCCAGAAGTGACAGCCGTGAAGTTCTGTATTCCCTTATCGGATTGGGGGTGCAGTTGGATCGGCTCGGGAAATAGCTCTGGCATATGGACCGTACCCGAAACCGACACAGGTGGACTGGTAGAGCATACCAAGGCGCTTGAGAGAACTATGCTGAAGGAACTAGGCAAATTGCTCGCGTAACTTCGGGATAAGCGAGACCCATCCTTGCGCAAGCAGGGGTGGGTGACACAAACCAGGGGGTGGCGACTGTTTAGTAAAAACACAGGGCTCTGCGAAGTCGAGAGACGACGTATAGGGTCTGACGCCTGCCCGGTGCCGGAAGGTCAAGGGGAGGAGTGCAAGCTCCGAACCGAAGCCCCGGTAAACGGCGGCCGTAACTATAACGGTCCTAAGGTAGCGAAATTCCTTGTCGGGTAAGTTCCGACCTGCACGAATGGCGTAACGACCTCCCCACTGTCTCCAGCATAGGCTCAGCGAAATTGAACTCCCCGTGAAGATGCGGGGTACCCGTGGTCAGACGGAAAGACCCTATGAACCTTTACTGCAACTTCGCAGTGGCGCCAGGAAGGGGCTGTGTAGGATAGGTGGGAGGCTGTGAAGCCGGGGCGCCAGCCTTGGTGGAGCCAACCTTGAAATACCACCCTGCGCCTTTCTGGCGTCTAACTGAGCCCGGTTAGCCCGGGCCAGGACCCTGCGTGGCGGGCAGTTTGACTGGGGCGGTCGCCTCCCAAATGGTAACGGAGGCGCGCGATGGTGGGCTCAGG
>NZ_JAMZIK010000274.1 GCF_024178315.1 Siccirubricoccus soli
CTTGGTGGAGCCAACCTTGAAATACCACCCTGCGCCTTTCTGGCGTCTAACTGAGCCCGGTTAGCCCGGGCCAGGACCCTGCGTGGCGGGCAGTTTGACTGGGGCGGTCGCCTCCCAAATGGTAACGGAGGCGCGCGATGGTGGGCTCAGGCCGGTCGGACATCGGCTGTTGAGTGCAAAGGCATAAGCCCGCCTGACTGTGAGCGCGACAGCGCGAACAGAGACGAAAGTCGGCCTTAGTGATCCGGTGGTCCCGCGTGGAAGGGCCATCGCTCAACGGATAAAAGGTACTCTAGGGATAACAGGCTGATCTCCCCCAAGAGTCCACATCGACGGGGAG
>NZ_JAMZIK010000275.1 GCF_024178315.1 Siccirubricoccus soli
CGGCTGTTGAGTGCAAAGGCATAAGCCCGCCTGACTGTGAGCGCGACAGCGCGAACAGAGACGAAAGTCGGCCTTAGTGATCCGGTGGTCCCGCGTGGAAGGGCCATCGCTCAACGGATAAAAGGTACTCTAGGGATAACAGGCTGATCTCCCCCAAGAGTCCACATCGACGGGGAGGTTTGGCACCTCGATGTCGGCTCATCGCATCCCGGGGCTGGAGCAGGTCCCAAGGGTTCGGCTGTTCGCCGATTAAAGCGGTACGTGAGCTGGGTTTAGAACGTCGTGAGACAGTTCGGTCCCTATCTGCCATGGGTGTTGGAGACTTGCGAGGATCTGTCCCTAGTACGAGAGGACCGGGATGGACGCACCTCTGGTGCACCAGTTGTCACGCCAGTGGCACAGCTGGGTAGCCAAGTGCGGACGGGATAACTGCTGAAGGCATCTAAGCAGGAAACCCCCCTCAAAACGAGGTCTCCCTCGAGGGCCGTGATAGACCATCACGTCGATAGGCCGCAGGTGGAAGTGCAGCAATGCACGCAGCCAAGCGGTCCTAATCGCCCGATAGAGCTCA
>NZ_JAMZIK010000276.1 GCF_024178315.1 Siccirubricoccus soli
GGCCGGCACGGCGCCGCCGCCATCGGCGGCCTGCGGCGCCAGCGCCGCCTCCATCGCCACCCGCAGCGCCGCCAGCTTGCGCTCGTTCTCCACCTTCAGGCCGAACACGTCCTTCACATAGAAGACGTCCACCGCCCGCACGCCATAGGTGGTGATGTGGGCGGAGGCGATCTGCAGCCCCTCCCCGCTGATCGCCGCCGTCACGTCATGCAGCAGGCCGGGGCGGTCGCGGGCATTCACCTCGATGACCGTATGCGTGTTGCTGGCATGGTTGTCGAAGACCACGCGGGGCGGCACGGTCACGGCGCGCAGCCGCGCCGGCTCCCGCCGCACCTTGCGGATCTCCTCCCGCAGCCGCAGGCGGCCGGAAAGCGCCTGCTCCACCAGCACGGAGAGCCGCGCCAGGCGGTGCGGCGCATCGAAGGCGCCACCCATGGCGTCCTGCACCCAGAAGGTGTCGAGCGCCATGCCGTTGGTCAGCGTATGGATGCGGGCATCCACGATGGAGGCGCCGGCGACGGCCAGCGCCCCGGCAATGCGGCTGAACAGGCCGGGATGGTCCGCGGCATAGACGGTGATCTCGGTGACCGCCCGGCTTTCGAGGACGCGGGTGCGCACCGTGAGCGGCGCCTGGCCTGCCTCCGCCTCGCGGATCAGGGCGGCGTGGCGGGCATGGGTCTCGGCATCGAAGCTCAGCCAATAGCCGGGGTAGCCGAGGGCGAGGAATTTGTCGCGCTCGGCGGCAGGCCAGGCGGCGAGCATGGCCGCCGCCGCCTCCCGCGCCCGGGCCACGCGGACGTCCCGCTCCGGCACCGAAAGCCCGCCGGCCAGCACTTCCGCCACGCGCCAATAGACCTCGCGCAGCAGGGTCGCCTTCCAGCCATTCCATACCTTGGGGCCGACGGCGCGCATGTCGCAGACCGTCAGCACGAGGAGGAGGCGGAGGCGTTCGGGGGATTGGACGAGGTCGGCGATGTCGAGGACGGTCTTCGGATCCTCGATGTCCCGCTTGAAGGCGGTCTGGCTGATCAGCAGGTGGTGGAGGACGAGCCAGGAGACCGTCTCCGTCTCCTCCGGCGTCAGGCCGAGCCGCGGGCAGAGCTCGGTGGCGATGCGGGCGCCGAGTTCGGAATGGTCCCCGCCGCGGCCCTTGGCGATGTCGTGCAACAGGGCGGCCATGTAGAGGGCGCGGCGGGATTGCAGCTGGCCGATGAGTTCGGAGGCGACGGGGGCGACTTCCAGCAGCTCGTTCCGCTCCACCTGCTGCAGCACGCCGATCGCCTCGATGGTGTGCTCGTCCACGGTGAAGACGTGGTAGGTGTCGAACTGCATCAGCCCGACGATCCGGGCCCAGTCCGGGATGAAGCGGGAGAGGAACCCCGCCTCATTCATCAGCCGCAGCCATTGCGCCGCATCGCGGCCGGTCAGCAGATCGAGGAAGATGGTGTTGGCCTCGGGGATCTCCCGCAGGCGGGCGGCGTGGTGGGCGTTGCGGATCAGGGCGCGGATGGCGAGGGGGTGGATCTCCAGCTTGCGGTCCCGCGCAGCCTTCAGGATCCTCAGCATCAGGATCGGCTCGCGGGAGAAGTCCCGGTTGGGCGGGGCGGCCACCAGCTTGCCATCGGCGAAGGCGAGCCCGGCCTCGGCGAGCGCCGCATCGCCCTGGCGCCGGGTGGCGGGGGGTCCGAGCGCGGCCCGCTCGATCGCCGGCTCCAGGATGCGGGTCAGGCGGAGCACGTCGCGCACCGTGAGGAAGAGGTGCTTCATGAAGCGCTCGACGCCGTTCTGCCGGCCGCGGGGCGTGTAGCCCATGCGGGCGCCGACCACCGGCTGGAAGTCGAAGGTCAGCCGCTCCTCCGCCCGCCCGGCGACGTAGTGCAGGTGGAAGCGGACGGTCCAGAGGAAGTTCCAGGCGCGGCGGATGGCGCGCGATTCCTGCTCCGTCAGCAGCCCGCCGCCGGGGCTCTCCGGCCCCACCAGCTCGGGCATGCGCTGGGTGTTGAAGGCATAGCGGGCGAGCCAGTAGAGGGTCTGCAGGTCGCGCAAGCCCCCGCGCCCCTCCTTCACATGCGGCTCGACCAGATAGGGGCTGTCCCCGTAGCGGGCGTGGCGGCCGGCGCGCTCCGCCCGCTTGGCGGCCAAATAGGGGCCGAGGCCGCGCTCCTGCCGCTGCTTGTGGAACACCTCCTGGAACCGCGCGAACACCGTGGCGTCGCCGGCCAGGAAGCGGGCATCGACCAGGGCGGTGAGCACGGTGGTGTCCCGCCCCGCCTCCTCCATGCAGTCGCGGATGGAGCGGGTGGCGTGGCCGACCTTCAGCCCGAGATCCCAGAGCAGGTAGAGCACGAACTCCACCACCCGCTGGGTGCGCGGCCCGGCCGTCTGGTCCGAGAGGAAGAGCAGGTCGATGTCGGAATAGGGGGCGAGGACGCCGCGGCCATAGCCGCCGGTGGCGACCAGGGCGCAGCGGGGTTCCGCCGCCTCCGCCGCGTCGCGCGGCGGGACCATGGCGAGGGCGTAGGTCTCGATGGCCTGCATCAGGCCATCGGTCAGCGCCGCCAGCCAGCGGGCGGCGGCGAGGCCGGAGAGCTCATGCGCCTCGAAGCTCTCCTGCACCCTTTGCTGGATGCGGCCGAGATGGCTGCGCAGCAGGTCCAGCGCCACTTCCCGCCGTAGCGGCAGGCCGCCCTGGCCGGCGGTGAGGCTGGCGATGAGATCGGGAATCACGGAAGGTGGTTCGGCCAGCGCGGCGCGCTGGCCTGAAGCCCTGGCGGGGAGTGCGGCGGGCGAGGTCATTCCCACCAGGATAGCCCCTCTCAATCCCGCTTGACAGTGCCATTGAGCAACCCATGGAGACGGTAGAGCTCCGCCTGGGCCTCTCGCGGGGAAAGGGTATCCGGGTCCAGTGCCGCCAGCGCCGCGAGCGCCGGATGCTGGTCCGCCTGGGGCAAGGCAGGCTCAGGCACGGGCATGGCGCCATCGGCGGCGGCCGCGGCGGGGCGGGCGAAGAGCGGCAGCTCCTCCGCCAGCGGGTCGAGGCCGCGAGCCCGAGCCTCCAGCGCCGCCAGCACCTCCGCCGCGCGGGCGAGGACGGGGCGCGGCACGCCGGCCAGGCGCGCAACGTGCAGCCCCCAGCTCCGCTCCGCGGCGCCTGGGCCGATGCTGTGCAGGAACACCACCTCCCCGCGATGCTCCCGCACCCGCATGGTGGCGAGGCTGAGTTCGGGCAGCTTGCCGGAGAGCGCCGTCAGCTCATGGAAATGGGTGGCGAAGATGGTGCGGCAGCGGATGCGGTCATGCAGCGCCTCCAGCACCGCCCAGGCCATCGCGAGCCCGTCCCAGGTGGCGGTGCCGCGGCCGACTTCGTCCAGCACCACCAGGGAACGGGGCCCGGCCTGGTTCAGGATCGCCGCCGTCTCCGCCATCTCCACCATGAAGGTGGAGCGGCCGCCGGCCAGGTCGTCCGCCGCCCCGACGCGGGAGAAGAGGCGATCGACCAGGCCAAGCCGGGCGCTCTCGGCCGGCAGGAAGAGGCCGGCCTGCGCGAGGATGGCGAACAGCGCGTTCTGCCGCAGGAAGGTGGATTTGCCCGCCATGTTCGGGCCGGTGAGCAGGCAGAGGCGGCGGCCGGGCGAAAGGTCGCAGTCATTCGGCACGAAGGCCGGGCCGCGGGCGCGGGCGAGGGCGGCGGCGACCACCGGGTGGCGGCCGGAGCGGATGCAGAATTCCGGCCGCTCCGTCAGTTCGGGGCGGCACCAGCCGCCCTCGGCGGCGAGTTCCGCGGCGGCGGCGTGGACGTCGATCTCGGCCAGTGCCGCAGCGGCGGCGGCGATGCCGGGGGCCGCCTCGAGGCAGAGCTCGCGCAGCCGCCGGGCGATCAGCCGCTCCCGCCGCCCCGCCTGCTCGGCGGCGTCCGAGAGGCGGCGGTCGAGATCGGCCAGCGCGGCGCAGGTGAAGCGGTGGCCATTGGCCATGGTCTGGCGGTGGATGGGGGCGAAGGCGCCGCCGGCGGTGGCGGGCGCCTCGCGCAGCAGCTTCTCCCCGGCGGCCGAGGGAATCTCCGCCAGATAGCCGAATTGCTGGTGGTGCTTCACCTTGAGCGAGGCGACGCCCCAGGCCTGGGCGAGGTCGAGCTGCAGCGCGGCGATGGCGCCACGGGCATCGTCGCGCAGGCGGCGCAGCGCATCCAACTCCCCGTCATAGCCGGGTGCGACGAGGCCGGGATCCTCCAGCCGGGCCGGCAGGGTCTCGGCCAGCGCGCGGGTCAGCTCGGCGGCGGGGTCGGGGGATGGGAGCAGGGCGGCGGCGGCGGCGGCCAGCAGCGGCGGCAGGGAAGGCGCCTCGCCGCCGAGCAGGCCGGCGGGGCCGGGCGGCGCC
>NZ_JAMZIK010000277.1 GCF_024178315.1 Siccirubricoccus soli
CCGCATGGCGATCGGCGGCATCCCGGCGGAGCGCGACCTCGGTCCCTGGCTGCTGGCGGCGGCGCTGCTGCTGCTGGCGGCCGACCTGCTGCTCGGGCTGCGGCTGCGCGGGTTGCTGGGCCTGCCCGCTTCGCGGCGTGCGGCCGCCATCGCCCTGCCGCTGCTGCTGCTCGCCGCGCCCGCTTCCCGGGCGGAGAGCAACGACCCGGCGCTGGCCACTCGCCTCGCCTACATCGTCACCGGCGATGCCGGGCTGGACGATACGTTGCGCGCCGGGCTGGTCGGGCTTTCGGACTTCGTGAACCGGCGCAGCGCGGCGGCGCTGGCCGAGCCGGCGGCGGTGACGCCGGGGCAGGACGACCTCTCCTTCTACCCGCTGCTCTACTGGGTGGTGACGCCGGACGCGCCGGCGCCGGATGCCGCCGCCATCGCCGCGCTGAACGGCTTCATGCGCCATGGCGGCATCATCCTGTTCGACACGCGGGATGAGGGCTCCGGCGAGGGCTTCGCGCCCGGGGCGCGGGAGGCGCTGCGGCGCGTCACCCGCAACCTCGCCATCCCGCCTTTGGCCCCGGTGCCGGAGGACCATGTGCTGAAGCGCGCCTTCTACCTGCTGCCGGATCTGCCGGGCCGCTTCGCCGGCGGCCAGGTCTGGGTGGCGCGCGACCAGGACCGGGCGAATGACAGCGTCAGCCCGGTCATCATCGGCGGGCATGACTGGGCCAGCGCCTGGGCGGTGGATGCGCGCGGCAACACCCCCTACGCCGTCATCCCCGGCGGCACGCGGCAGCGGACGCTCGCCTACCGCTTCGGCCTGAACCTCGTGATGTACGCCCTGACCGGCAACTACAAGGGCGACCAGGTGCATGTGCCGGCCATCCTGGAAAGGCTGGGGAATTAGGATGCCCGTCAAAACCTGCCGCCGCCCGATGCCCTTCCGCGGCTTTGCGGTGGAAGGCCGTGCGAGGTCCTGGAGATCCAGCAAATCCGGGGCTCCCGCAAAGCCGCGCAGCGGATTTGTGGGGAGGGCTTAGATGGTGCAGGCCCTCTCCGGCATCGACTTCGCCCCCATCATCCCCGCCTGGCTGCTCGTCGCGCTGGCCGCCGTCGCGCTCATCGCCCTGGTGCCGGCGCTGTTCCGCAGTGCCCGCGGCGGGCTGCTGCGGGCGCTCACCTTCGCCCTGCTGCTGCTGGCGCTGGCCAATCCGCGGCTGGTGGAGGAGACGCGGGAGACGCGGCCGGATATCGGCGTGCTGCTGGTCGATCGCTCGGACAGCGCCAGGATCGGCGGCCGCGCGGCGCAGATCGAGGCAGCGCGCCAGGCCATCGAGGCCCGCGCCGGCCGCCTGCCCGACCTCGAGATGCGGACCGTGGAGGTGCCGGAGGGCGGCAACCAGGGCACCCGCCTCTTCACCGCGCTGGAGCGCGCCCTGGCGGACATCCCCCGCGCCCGCCTCGCCGGTGTCATC
Organism: Siccirubricoccus soli; assembly: GCF_024178315.1. Classification (GTDB taxonomy): domain Bacteria; phylum Pseudomonadota; class Alphaproteobacteria; order Acetobacterales; family Acetobacteraceae; genus Siccirubricoccus; species Siccirubricoccus soli. The sequence goes on from NZ_JAMZIK010000277.1 coordinate 1,470, forward strand.
GCGCTCACCGATGGCCAAGTGCATGACGTGCCCGTCACCGCCCCGCTGGAGGCGCCCTTCCACGCCCTGCTGCCCGGGCGGCCGGGGGAGGTGGACCGCAGGCTCCGCATCATCGAGGCGCCGGGCTTCGGCATCGTCGGCCGGGCGGTGGAGCTGCGCGTCGCCGTGGAGGATCTCGGCGCCGCCGCCGGCGCCCCGGCCAACCTCACCATCCGCCGGGACGGCGCGGCGCCGCGCACCGAGAGCGTGCCCACCGGCCGCGAGCACCGCATCACCATCCCGATCGAGCGCGGCGGGCCGACCGTGGTGGAGCTTTCCGCCGAGGCGCGGCCCGGCGAGGTCTCCGAGCTGAACAACCGCGCCGTCGTCACCATCACCGGCGTGCGGGACCGGCTGCGGGTGCTGCTGGTGAGCGGCGAGCCGCATGCCGGGGAGCGCACCTGGCGGCGGCTGCTGAAGGCGGATCCGGGCGTCGATCTGGTGCACTTCACCATCCTCCGCCCGCCGGAGAAGGACGATTTGACGCCGCTGAACGAGCTGGCGCTGATCGCCTTCCCGGTGCGCGAGCTGTTCCAGGTGAAGCTCCGCGAATTCGACCTCGTCATCTTCGACCGCTTCGCCAATCGTGGCATCCTGCCGCCGGCCTATCTGCGGAACATCGCGGATTATGTGCGCGGCGGTGGGGCGCTGCTGCTCTCGGTCGGGCCGGAATTCACCGGGCCGACGAGCTTGGCCGCGACGCCGCTCGGCGCCGTGCTGCCGGCGCGGCCGGCCGCGGGACCGGGGCAATCCGCCGTGGCGGAGGGCGCCTTCCGTCCGCGCGTCACCGCCCTCGGCGCCCGGCACCCGGTGACGGAGGGGCTGACCGGCGCCAACCCCACGCCGGAGGCCGAGGCGAGCTGGGGCCGCTGGTACCGCAGCCTGCACGCCGATCAGCGCGATGGCGTGGCGGTGATGGAGGCGGCCGGCGGGGCGCCGCTGCTGATCCTCGACCGGGTGGCGGAGGGGCGGGTCGCCCTGCTGCTCTCCGACCATATCTGGCTCTGGTCGCGCGGCCATGATGGCGGCGGGCCGCAGGCGGAACTCCTCCGCCGCGCCGCGCATTGGCTGATGCGGGAGCCGGAGCTGGAGGAAGAGGACCTGACCGCCCGCATCGAGGCCGGCAGGCTGCGCGTGGAACGCCGCAGCGTGGAGCCGGGGCCGCCGCCCGAGATCACCGTCACCGCGCCGGACGGCAGCACAAGGCGCGTGCCGCTGGAACCGGGGGCGGGCGGCCATGCCACCGCCTCCCTGCCCGCCGAGCAGCCGGGGGTGTGGCAGGTGACCGATGGCAGCCGCAGCGCCTTCGCCGCCGCCGCCGCGGCCAACCCGCCGGAAGTCGCCGATCTGCGCGCGGACCCGGCGAAGCTGGCGCCCATCCTGGCCGCGACGGGCGGCGCGGCGCGCTGGCTCGGGGCCGGGGCGGAGCCGACGCTGCCGGAGCTGCGCCGCGTCGGGCCCGGCCGGGACGCCGCCGGCACCGGCTGGATCGGGCTGCGGCGCAATGGCGACCACACCGTGACCGGCATCGCCGCCCTGCCGCTGCTGCCGCCCTGGCTGGCTCTGCCGCTGACCCTGGGGCTTGCGGTGCTCGCCTGGCGGCGGGAGGGGCGGTAGAAGGATGCCTCGCCCGGCCGTCCGGCCCAGCCCCATCCCTGGCCCCGCCGGTGGCGGGAAAGGCGAATGACGATGAAGCGCCTCGCTCTGCTGCTCCCCCTGCTCGCCGCCTGCGCGCAGGAACCGCCGCTGGAGGCGCGGCTGGCGCCGCTGGTTGGCCAGAGCGAGGCGGTGCTGATCGCCAGCCAGGGCGTGCCGACCCGGAGCTACGAGGCCGAGGGGCGGAAATACCTGCAATATGAATGGCGCCGCACCCAGCTCTGGCCGAGCGACCCCTACCCCTATTGGGGCCGGCCCTATGGCCGCTTCGGCCCGCTGCTGCCGCCCCCGGGGCCGATGCTGGTGACGCGGGGCTGCGACGTGATCTTCACCGTGAAGGACGGCAAGGTGGAGAGCTTCGGGGTGCGCGGCGACGATTGCCGGTGATCTGGCGGCCCGGACCGGACCGGGATAGGCTCCGGGCCATGCGCTGCGCTCCCCTTGCCCTGCTGCCGCTTGCCACCCTGGCCTGGCTGGCCCTGCCCAGCTCCGAGGCCGCGGCGCAATTCGGCCGCCCCCGTTCCGCCCGCCCCTCCGCCGCCCCCGCCCCGGAGCGGCCGCCGCCGCCGGCCCTGCCCGGGCTGCAGTACCGGCGGGCGCCGGAGGCCATCCCGGCCGACCCCAATGCCGGCGACCTTTCCCCCAACGCTGCGCTGTTCGACGCCATCAACCGCGGCGACATGGCGGCGGCGCGGGATGCGGTGGCGCGCGGCGCGGATATCGATGCCCGCAACGTGCTGGGGCTGACGCCGATCGACGCCGCGGTGGACCAGGGGCGGACGGAGATCATGTTCTACCTGCTCTCCATCCGCACCGGGATCCGCGGCGCGCCGGCCCCGGCCGAGACGCCGGCCCCGACCCGTGCCGCGGCGGCGCCGCCCTCGGCGCGCGGCCCCGCCCGG
>NZ_JAMZIK010000278.1 GCF_024178315.1 Siccirubricoccus soli
CTTCGGTCTTGAGGAGAGTGTCGCGGAAGGCGGCGACTCTGTCGCGGAGGTCGCGCATGGCGTGGTGGTTGTGGCCGAAGACCTTGCCGACCCAGGCGTGTTTGAGGCTGCGGGCCTTTTCCCGCAGGGCCTGGCCTTGCTCGGTCAGGCGGATGCGGACCTGGCGTGCGTCGGTGGCGTCGCGCTGGCGCTGGACGAGACCGGCGGCCTCGAGGCGTTTCAGGAGTGGGGTGAGGGTGTTGCTTTCGAGGAAGAGGCGCTCGCCGATCTGGCTGACGGTGAGGTTGTCCTCGTGCCAGAGCACCAGCATGGCGAGGAACTGGGGGTAGGTGAGGCCGAGCTGGTCGAGGACCTTCTTGTTGGCGCGTGCGACGGCCTGGGCGGCGGAGTGCAGGGCGAAGCAGAGGTGGTCGTCGAGGCGGGGCGGGTCGTGGGAGGAGTGTGTCATGGGTGGGGGTCCTGCCTGTTGTTTGGGCATATAGATCGCGTACGACTGGATCGGGAAGGACAGGTCTGCATGGCAGCCATGCGGCGTTGTCTATCGCGCACGATCTAATCGCCGTCTATCTAGAGGTCCAACGGCGCCGCAGCGCGCTTCACCCCCACGGAGACACCCTCATGATCCGCACCGCCCTGCTTGCTTCCGCCCTGGCGCTCGCCAGCCTCACCGGCGCCCAGGCTGCCGGCCCCCGCCTGGTTGGCGGCGGCGACAATGCCGAGGTGGTCTATGACGCGCCGAGCGAGAATGTCGTCGGTGGCGGCACCGCCCGGCTGACCGGCGGCGGCGAGAACGCCCAGGTCAGCTATAGCGGCCCGACCCTGACCGCCCCCGGCACCGGGCTCATCGCCCGCCTGGTCGGCGGCGGCCCGGACCGCGAGCTGGTCTACGAGGCCCCGGCCGGCAGCAATGCCCGCCTCGCCGGCGCCCCGGCCAACCACGGCGGCTGAGCCCGCCGCTCAGCCGCCCCCGCTGGTGGTCCTCCCCAGCCAGCCAACCCCGGCCGCGCCAGGGCTCCCGCCC
>NZ_JAMZIK010000279.1 GCF_024178315.1 Siccirubricoccus soli
CGGCGGCGGCCCGGACCGCGAGCTGGTCTACGAGGCCCCGGCCGGCAGCAATGCCCGCCTCGCCGGCGCCCCGGCCAACCACGGCGGCTGAGCCCGCCGCTCAGCCGCCCCCGCTGGTGGTCCTCCCCAGCCAGCCAACCCCGGCCGCGCCAGGGCTCCCGCCCCCGCGCGGCCGGTGCGGGAGTGAGGGCGAGGGCTTGCGGTACGGCCGCAGCGAGCCTCCCCCGATTACACGACTCGATCACGCAAAGCGCAGCCGCGCCGTCCCCAACCCCTCGAACCGCGCTTCTACCTCACAGGGGCCATCCAGCCAGATCGGCGGCGTGACCGAGCCCAGCCACACCACCTGGTCCTTCCTCAGCCCCCCGAACACCTCCGCCGCACCGGACCCCGCCAGCCAGGCCAGCGCCGCCATCGGGTGGCCCAGCAGGTCGCGCCCATGCCCGGCCCCCACCACCTTGCCGCCGACATGGAATTCCCCGCGGACCGCGCCGAGATTCATCTCCCGCCAGCCCGGGCAGGGCGCGCCGATCACGCCGGAGGCGTGGAAGACCTGGTCGGCGATCAGGGTGGGCGCGTGCAGCCTGCCCATGTCGCCATAGCGCTTCTCGACGATCTCGATCGCCGGGAAGACCTCCGCCACCGCCTCGCCCGCCGCTTCGGGCGTGCAGGGCCCGGGCGGCAGGTCGCGCCCGAGCCGCACCCCGATCTCGCATTCCACCCCCGGCTGGCGGAAGGCCGCGAAGCGGAATTCCGTGCCGTTCGGATTCACGCTGCCGGCCGGGACGAAGCCCGCCGCCGGGCCGCTCAGCCCGAGGATCTTCTGCATCTGCTGCGTGGTTGCGCCGATCTTGAAGCCCGCCGGCGGCACCGCGCCCAGCGCCTTCGCCACCGCCAACTGCAGCGCGTAGCCGGCCTCCGGCGTCGCCGGCGCCAGCCCGCCCGGCAGGGCCAGGTCGCTCTTTCCCCGGCGGGCGGCGAGGATGGCATCGAGGGCAGCGGACATGGCGTTCTCCTCCCCGGGGTTCAGCCCCGATTCAGCTCATAGAGGGCGACCGCGGCGGCGGCGCTGACATTCAGGCTCTCCATCTCCGGCGCGATGGGCAGCCGGGCAAGCTCGTCGCAATGCTCTCGCGTCAGGCGGCGCATGCCCTCGCCCTCGGCGCCCAGCACCAGCGCCACGCGGCGGCCGCCGAGTCCCGCTTGGGCCAGCGTCACCGGCGCCGCGCCATCCAGCCCCACCACCCAAAGCCCGGCCTGCTTCAGCGACTCGATGGCGCGGGCCAGGTTCACCTCCCGCACCACCGGCACGAGTTCGAGCGCGCCGGAGGCGGCGCGGGCGAGGGTACCTGTCTCGGGCGGGGCGTGGCGGTCCTGCATCACCAGCGCGGCGGCGCCGAAGGCGGCGGCGGAGCGGAGGATGGCGCCGATGTTGCGGGGGTCCGTCACCTGGTCCAGCACCAGCACCGGGCCGTCGCGATGCGCCAGGGCCTTGTCCAGCGGCGGGTTGGGCAGCGGCTCCACCAGCAGGGCGACGCCCTGATGCACCGCATCCTCCGGCAGGAAGGTGGCGAAGCGGGCGCGCTCCGCCCGTTCCGGCGCAATGCGCCAGGGCGGCGGCAGGCGGGCGGCGAGGGCCTGCTCCGCCTCCGCCGTCAGCAGCAGCCGGCGCAGGCGGCGGGCGGGGTTGGCGAGGGCGGCGGCGACCGGGTGCAGCCCGTGCAGCCAGACGCCGCCTTCCTTCAGGGCGGACTCGCTCCTGGCTTCTGCCTTGCGTGCGCCCCTTTGGCCGCCCCCAAGGGGAGAGGTGCCCAAGGGGGCGCGATCCGGGGCCAGGGGGCGCGCGGGACGGCGCGGCGGGGAAGGGCGCATGCCGCCGAGATTGCCCGTCGCCGCCTCGCCGCGCCAGGGGCGAAGGCGCCCAGCGGCGCCAAAGGGCGAGGCTGTCCGGGTGCCGGGAGCGAGGACGGGAGAGGGACGGCGGCGTGCCGGATGGCGAAGGCCGCCCACCCCTCGGATGGAGCCGGGCACCGGGCGCGCCGGCCCGGGCAACGGCGCCGGCGCAGCCAGCGCGATTCCGCCGCGGCCGCATTGACATCCCACCGCCGACCCGGTACGCGCCCCACCACTCGCCGGCTCGAACCTGGCCTGCGGAGGGGTGCCCGAGTGGCTAAAGGGGACGGACTGTAAATCCGTTGGCTCGCGCCTACGTTGGTTCGAATCCAACCCCCTCCATTTCTCCGGCCCTGGTGACAGCGATGGTGCGGGCGGGTGTAGCTCAATGGTAGAGCCCCAGCCTTCCAAGCTGGTTGTGCGGGTTCGATTCCCGTCACCCGCTCCAGCCAGCGGGCGGCCCGGGAATCGGAACCTGACCGAAGCCGAGGATGGCGCGCGCGGGCTCGGTGCAACGGGGTAGCGGACAATGGCGAAGGCGAAGTTTGAGCGGAACAAGCCGCACTGCAACATCGGGACGATCGGGCACGTTGACCATGGGAAGACGTCGCTGACGGCGGCGATCACCAAGGTATTGGCGAAGACCGGCGGCGCGACCTTCACGGCGTATGACCAGATTGACAAGGCGCCGGAGGAGAAGGCCCGCGGGATCACG
>NZ_JAMZIK010000028.1 GCF_024178315.1 Siccirubricoccus soli
GGGCGGTGCGGGCGCCGCCTCGGGCGGCGGCGGCAGCGCCGCCATCCGGGGCGACGGGGGCTCCGGCACCGGCGGCGGTGCGGCTTGGCTGGGCGGCGGGGGCGGCGGCGCGGCCTCCGGCGGGGCGGGCGGCGCGGCGACCTCGGCGGGAGGCGGCGGGGCCTCCGGCGTCATCCCCTCCTCCGGCGCCGCCAGCGCATCCTCGGCCGCCGGCTCGAACACCATGGCAAGCGCCGCCTCCTCCGGCGCCGGGGGCAGGGTGCGGTCCAGCCAGAGCAGCAGGGCCGCCAGCGCTGCCGCATGCAGGGCGAAAGAGAGCGCCGGCGCCCAGACGGCAACGCGGCCCTGGCCGGAGGGCAGCGCCGGGCGCGAACCGGACGCCGCCAGCCCGTTCACAGCACCAGCACCCCGTGATGCTTCGCCTTGCCCTCGGGCTCGACATGGATGGTGATGATCGCGCCCTCGATCTCCGATTTCAGCGCGGCCTCGACCCGGTCGCAGATCTCATGCGCCGCATCCACCGTCATCCCGCCCGGCACCACCAGGTGGAACTGGATGAAGATCAGCCGGCCGGCATGCCGCGTGCGCAAATCATGCGCCTCGATGGCGCCCGCCGCATGGGCGGAGACGGCGGCGCGGATGCGGCCGAGCAGCTCCGCATCCACCGCCTCGTCCATCAGCCCGCTGACGGAGTCCCGCACCAGCCGCCCGCCGGACCAGAGGATGTTCAGCGCCGTCACCGCCGCCAGCAGCGGGTCCAGCCAGAGCTGGCCGGTGAGCGCCACCCCCGCCACGCCCAGCAGCACGCCGATGGAGGTGACGACATCCGCCATCAGATGCTTGCCATCCGCCAGCAGGGCGGGCGAGCGGCCCTTCCGCCCCTCCCGGAACAGCATCCTGGCCCAGAGGAAATTCAGCAAGGTGGCGACGGCCGAAACGGCGAGCCCCAGCGGCGCATGCTGCGGCACCCGCGGGGCAAGGAAGACCGCCCAGGCCTCGTGCAGGATGACCAGGGCGGCGACGACGATCAGTACCCCTTCCAGCACGGCGGAAATGTATTCCGCCTTGGTGTGGCCGTAGGGGTGGTTGGCATCGGGCGGCACGGCAGCCAGCCGCACCGCCAGCAGCGCCGCCAGGGCGGCGGCGACGTTCACCACGCTCTCCAGCGCATCGGCGAAGAGCGCGACGCTGCCGGTCAGCCACCAGGCGCCGAACTTCAGCGCCAGCACGGCCAGGGCAATGCCCAGGCTGCCGATGGCAACGCGGAAAGTGCGGTTGAGGGAAGCGGCGAGCAGGGCAGCGGCTCCGGGGGCAGCGGCCTGGGGTTCATGCCTTGCGGCAGGGGGTGGGGGCAAGGGGGGCGTTGCCCCCTCGCCCCTCTCACAAGGCCGAAAGACCCTGGAAACCGTGGGTTCGGGCGGCGCCCGGCGGCGCCGCTCCCCTCAGACCGAGAAGTACTTGGCCTTCGGGTGGTGGAGGACGATGGCGCTGGTGGATTGCTCCGGGTGGAGCTGCCACTCGTCGCTGATGGAGACGCCGATGCGCTCGGCGCCCAGCAGCTTGAGCAGCGGCACCTGATCCTCCAGCCGCGGGCAGGCGGGGTAGCCGAAGGAGTAGCGGCCGCCGCGATAGCCCTGCTGCAGCATGCGGTCCATGTCGCGGTCATCCGCCGCGGCGAAGCCCCACTCCGCACGGATGCGCTTGTGGACATATTCCGCCATGGCTTCGGCCATCTCCACCGACAGCCCATGCAGGTAGAGATAGTCCTGGTAGCGGTTGCCCTCGAACCATTCCCGCGCCATGTCGCTGGCCTTCTGGCCGACGGTGACGACCTGCAGCCCGATGACGTCGCGGGCGGCCGGGCCATCGCCGATATCGCGGACGAAATCGGCGATGCATTCGCCATCCTGCTTCGGCTGGCGCGGCAGGGTGAAGCGGCAGGCCTCGGTCTCGCCATCCTCCTCGAAGAGGATCAGGTCATTGCCCTGGCCGGCGCACTTCCAGTAGCCGTAGATCGCCTGGGGCCGCAGGATCTGCTGCTCCTCGGTCAGCGCCAGCATGCGCTTCAGCACCGGCCGCAGCTCCTGCTTCGCCCAGCCGAGGAAATCCTCCAGCGAGCGGCCCTGCTTCCGGAAGCCCCACTGGAATTGGTAGAGGCTGCGCTCGTTGATGAAGGGGATGATGGCCTTCGGCGCCGCCTCGATGACCCGCGCGCCCCAGAAGGGCGGCACCGGCACGGGCTCCTGCTCCGTCAGGCGGCGGCGACGGGCGGCGGCATAGCCGAGCTCGACCGGCGCGAAGCCGCGCGGATCGGCCTGGCCCAGGGTGCGGCTCTCGTTGCGGGACTTGCCCTGCCGCTTCGCCTGCACCGCCGCCAGGTAGTCGTCGAAGCCGTTGCCCGTCACCTTGTCCATCAGGTGCAGCCCGTCGAAGGCGTCCCGCGCATAGGCGACGCGGCCGCTGGCATAGGCGCGGACGCAATCATCCTCCACGTAGTTGCGCGTCAGCGCCGCGCCGCCCAGCAGCACCGGCACCTCCATGCCGATGCGGCTCATCTCCTCCAGATTCTCGCGCATCACCACGGTGGACTTCACCAGCAACCCACTCATGCCAATCGCATGCGCCCGGTGCTCCTTCGCCGCCGCGATCATCTCGGCGACCGGCACCTTGATGCCGAGATTGACCACCTTGTAGCCATTGTTGGTCAGGATGATGTCGACCAGGTTCTTGCCGATGTCGTGCACATCGCCCTTCACCGTGGCGAGGACAATGGTGCCCTTCTCCTGCCCCTCGACCTTCTCCATGAAGGGCTCGAGATAGGCGACGGCCGCCTTCATCGTCTCGGCGGATTGCAGCACGAAGGGAAGCTGCATCTTGCCGGCGCCGAACAGCTCGCCCACCACCTTCATCCCGTCCAGCAGGATGTCGTTGATGATGGCGAGCGGGGCGATGCCGCGGTCCAGCGCGTCCTGCAGCTCCTCGTTCAGCCCCTTGCGGTCGCCGTCCACGATGCGGTCGCGCAGCCGCTCCTCCACTGTCTCGGCCTTCTTCTTGGCCGCCGCATCGGCGGCCTTGCGGCCGGCGAAGAGCTCCAGCATCCGCTGCAGCGGGTCGTAGCCCTCCGAACGACGGTCGAAGATCAGGTCCTCGGCGACCCTCACCTCCTCCTCCGGGATCAGGTGCAGCGGCTTGATCTTCGAGACATGCACGATCGCGCCGGTCATGCCGACCTTCACGGCGTGATCCAGGAAGACGCTGTTCAGCACGTGCCGCGCCGCGGGGTTCAGGCCGAAGGAGATGTTGGAGAGGCCGAGGATGATCTGGATGTCCGGGAATTCCTCCCGGATCATCCGGATGCCTTCCAGCGTCCAGAGGCCGAGCTTCCGGTCATCCTCATTGCCGGTGGCGATGGTGAAGGTCAGCGGGTCGATCATCAGGTCGCTCTGCGGCAAGCCGTGCTTCACGCAGGCGAACTCGACCAGACGGCGGGCGATGCGGAGCTTGTCCTCCGCGGTCTTCGCCATGCCCACCTCATCGATGGTCAGCGCGATGACCGCGGCGCCGAATTTCTTCGCCAGCACCAGGCGGTCACGCGCCGCCTGCTCGCCATCCTCGAAATTGATCGAGTTGATGATGGGCTTGCCGCCATGCAGCTTGAGGGCGGCCTCGATCACGGGCGTCTCGGTGGAGTCGATCACCAGCGGCGCGTTCACGCTGCTGGTGAAGCGGCGCACCACCTCGTTCATCTCGGCCATTTCGTCGCGGCCGACGAAGGCGGTGCAGATGTCGAGGCTGTTCGACCCCTCCCCCACCTGCTCGCGCCCCATGGCGACGCAGCCATCCCAGTCATGCGCCGCCTGCCGCTCCCGCCAGGCCTTGCTGCCATTGGCGTTGCAGCGCTCGCCGATGGAGAAGTAGGCATTCTCCTGCCGCAGCGCGACGGCACCATAAAGGGAGGCGACGGAGGGCACCCAGTAGGATTTCCGCGCCACGGGCGCCGGCCGCCAGGCATCGAATTTCCGCAGCATCGCGTCCAGCGCCGCGATATGCGGAGTGGAGGTGCCGCAGCAGCCGCCGATCAGGTTCACGCCATCCTCGCGGACGAAGCGCTCCATCCAGCTCGCCATTTCCTCCGGGCGGAGGGGGTAGTGGGTCTTGCCGTCCACCAGCTCCGGCAGGCCGGCATTGGGCTGCACGCTGATGAAGCCCGGCCAGTTCTGGCTGAGCCAGCGCACATGCTCCGCCATCTCCTGCGGGCCAGTGGCGCAGTTGAGACCCATCAGCGGCACGTCGAGGGCATGGGTCACGGTGGCCGCGGCTGCGATGTCGGGGCCGACCAGCAGGGTGCCGGTGGTCTCCACCGTCACCTGCACCAGGATGGGAAGCTGCTTGCCTGCCCGCTGCAGCGCCGCCTTGGCGGCATTCACCGCCGCCTTGATGAAGAGCGTGTCCTGATTGGTCTCGGTCAGCAGCGCATCCACGCCGCCGGCGATCAGCCCGCGGCACTGCTCCTCCAGCGCCGCCTGCAGCGTGTCGTAGTCGATATGGCCGAGGCTCGGCAGCTTGGTACCGGGTCCAATATCGCCGATCACCCAGCGGTCTCGGCCATCGCTGAAGGTCTCGGCCGCCTCGCGCGCCAACTCCGCCGCCAGCCTGTTGATCTCGAAGGCCCGCGCCTGCAGCTCGAACTCCCCGAGAGTGACCGGGGACCCACCGAAGCTGTTGGTCAGCACCATGTCGGCGCCGGCCTCGTAGTAGCCGCGATGGATCTCCCGCACGAGGTCGGGGCGGGAGAGGTTCAGCACCTCGGTGCAGTTCTCCTTGCCCCAGTAATCCTTGTCGATGTCGAGGGTCAGCGCCTGCACCCGGCTGCCCATGCCGCCATCGCAGAGCAGCACGCGGTCACGAAGCGCATCCAGCAAATGGGGACGGGGCATCTGGCAGGGTCTTCCGGGTCAGCAGGGTGTGCGCCGCGGGCGCGGCATCAAAAGGTCAGCGCAGCCGGAGCAGCGGCGACGAGTCCGGGCAGCCGCCGGGCTGGCCAGAGCCGGACGGCAAGCGGGCCCTCAAGAGTGATGGACGGGAGCGCGGCGCAGCCGGCGGCGCCGCACCAGCCGGCCAGCTCCGCATCGTCGAAGCCCGGCCAGCGATGCGCCTGGGCGGTCAGCAGCTCCGCCCGGTCATGCGCGGCGAGGTCGGTGACGATCAGCAGCCCCTCCGGCCGCAGCACGCGCGCCGCCTCGGCCAGGGCGGCGGCCGGGTCCTCGGCGTAGTGCAGCACCATCTGCAGGGCGACGACGTCGAAGCTGCCATCCGGCAGGGGCAGGCGGTACATGTCGGCCTGGCGCACGGTGCAGTGGCCGGCCAGGCCGCGCTCCGCCAGGCGGGCGCGGGCCAGGGCCAGCATGTCCCGACTGGCATCGACGCCCACCGCCTGCCGCGCCCGGTCCGCCACCAGCTCCAGCAGCCGGCCGGTGCCGGTGCCGATATCGAGGAAGCGCGGAATGGCGGGCGGCAGCAGCTTCAGGAAGGCCTGTTCGATCGCCTCGGCCGGCAGGCCGAGGGCGCGGATCTCGTCCCAATCGGCGCCGTCGCGGCGGAAGGCCTCGGAGGCGGCGCGGGCCCGCTCGGCGGCCAGCCGCACCGCGGCGCGGCGGTCCGCGGCCAGCAGCGCGTCATCCTCCGGCAGGCGGGCGAGCAGCAGCCGCACCAGCTCCGCCCCCGGGCCGGGGGGAAGCTGGAAATAGGCATTGGCCCCTTCCGGCACCCGCTCCAGCAGCCCGGCCTCCACCAGCAGCTTCAGGTGCCGGGAAAGGCGCGGCTGGGACTGGCCGAGCACGGTGCAGAGATCGGACACGCAGAAGGCCCCGCGGGCGCAGAGGGCCAGCAGGCGGAGGCGTGTGGGTTCGGCAGCGGCGCGGAGTTGCGCCAGCAATTCATCCATGGGGCTGCTTATCACATAAAGACATGCTTATGTCTAGGATAAGACGCTTCCCGAATGCGACAGGAGAGCAGGATGGCCTGGGCCATGGATGCGCGGATCCCGGTGGCGCTGGTGGCCGACCCAGCAGGGCTGGGCGCGGCACTGGCGGGCGGCAAGGTGGCGCTGCTGGCCTCCGCCCCCTGCCCCGGCGATGGCGCCCTGGCGGTAGAAAGCTTCGCCCCGGAGGCCTCTCATAGCCTGGCCTGCGCCTGCTGCCAGGGGCGCTCCCCCGCCGCGGTGGCGCTGGACCGGCTGTTCCAGGCCCGGGTGCGGGGCCGGGTGGGGTGGTTCGAGCGGGTGGTGGCCTGGGTGCCGGATGAGCCGTCCCAGGCGGCGGTGCGCGCCGCGCTGGCGCTGGATGCGCTGACGGCGGCGCGCTTCCGGGCTGGATAGCGCAAAGGCCCTGCCCCGGCCCGGGCTCGGTTCAGCCCACCAACTCACACCGGGGACCGGGGTCAGGTCCTGGTCCGGCGGGGGTCGGCGGCACCGCCGCCAACGGGCAGAGCCCCTGTCGGGGGCTGGGGGCAAAGCCCCCAGCGCTACGCCTTCGCGCGCAGCCGGAACGCCGCCACCAGCAGCGCCGCACCGAAGGCGATGGCATAGCCCGCCGCCCACCAGGTCAGCACCACCGCCCCCAGCAGCGGCGCCATGGCCAGAAGCACGCCCCAGATCACCGAGACCACGCCACCCGCCGCCAGCCAGCCCCGGCCGGGCCGGCGCATCCTCCAGGCGGCGGCGATCATCAACCCGCCGGTCAGCAGCGCCCAGGCCGCGGTCACCAGCACGAAGCCCAGCACCGCCCCCACCGGGAAGGCGATCGCCAGCACGCCCATGGCGATGGTCAGCACCGCCTCGGCGATCAGCAACCCGCGCCGGCCGGTGCCGCGCGCCGCGGCCACCAGGCCCAGCACCCCGTCCACCAGCAGCCAGCCGCCGAAGAACAGCGCCAGGGACAGCAGCACCGCTCCCGGCGCCAGCAGCGCCAGGGCGCCGAAGAGGATGGCGCAGACGCCGCGCAGGGCCACCGCCCACCAGCGATGCGTCAGCGCCTCCTCCAGATGCTCGGGAACATGGGGAAAGCTCGTGGTGGACATGGGACCTCCTTCGCGCTGCCCCCGGTTAACGGCGGCGAGGGGTCGGGAAGTTCCCTCGGCCCGAACCGGGATGGCGACATCCTGCCCCTGCCGCTTCCCCCGTGGCCTTGATGCAGCGCAGGGTCGCGCCGCGGTGCTCAGCCCGGCACCGCGACCTCCTCCTCGATCCGCAGCGCATCGTTGAAGCGGTTGAAGAAGCCGCAAAGGGTGATGCGCAGCGTCAGCTCGACGATCTGCGCCTCGGAGAAATGCACCCGCAGCCGGGCGAAGAGCGCCTCCGGGATGCGGTTGGAGCGCTCCCAGGCGGCGATGGCGTATTCCACCACCAGCTTGTCGAGATCATCCAGCTCGGGATGGGTGGCGTAGTCCAGCAGGCGCTGGGCGCCCTCCCGGCTCACCCCCTCCACTTCCAGGAAGGGGGCGTGATGGGCGACGCAGTAATGGCAGGCATTGAGCAGGGAGACGGTGACGATCGCCAGTTCCAGATGGCGCTTGGACAAGCTCTTTGCCTCGCGCAGCTCCATCAGCATGGGCATCAGGTGGCGCAGCGCCGCCGGCACATGGGCGATGACGGCCACCTGGTTGGCGAAGGGCCCGTATTCGCCGGCGAAGCGGCGATAGATGGCGGCAAGATCGGGCGGCAGTTCCTCGGGCGGGATGTCGCGGACGCGGGCCATGCGGACTCCTCCTCGCAATGTCCGCCCAGCCTCGCACCCGCCGCCGCAGAGCGCCATGGCGTAGCGCCGCCTGTTGCGCTGCCACGGCCTCGCCCTGGCTGCGCGTGGGACGGCAACGCTCCCCGTCTTCCAGGCGACCCTCGGCGATCAGAAATCCAGCCGGTTGAAGATGCGGCGTGGCAGCAGGCGGATGAGGGTCATCACCGGCCACCAGATCAGCGGCACATAGGCCTCGCCCCCGCCCTTCCCCGCCCGGCGCCAGATGGCGCGTGCCATGGCGGCGGGTTGGGCCATGAAGGGCAGCTTCGGCAGCGCCCAGGTCATGGCGGTATCCGCCGGCCCGGCCTTCACGCAGAGCACCTCCACCCCGGACGCGGCGAGCCGCGCCGCATAGCCCTGCAGGAAGGTGGCGAGCGCTGCCTTGCTGGCGCCGTAGAGGTGGTTGCGCCGCCGCCCCCGGTCCCCGGCGACGGAGCCCAGCGCCACCACCCGCCCCGCCTTCCGCGCCGCCAGGATGGGCGCGAAGGCGCCGAGCAGCGCAGCCGGGCCGGTGACGTTCACGGCCCACATGGCGCCGGCGAGCGAGGGCTCGGCCTCCGCCGCCGCCTGCTCCGGCATGGCACCGGCGGCGAGGAACAGGTTCAGCACTCCCGGCACCCGCTCGGCGCAGGCGGCGGCGAAGCCGGGCTGGGCCGCGAGGTCGGCGGCATCCCAGGAGAGCGGCGTCGCCGCCACGCCATGCCGCAATTGCAGGTCGGCGGCCAGCGCCTCCAGGTCGGGCATGTCGCGCCCCGCCAGCAGCAGGTCGGCGCCATGGGCGGCGGCCTCCTGCGCGAAGGCCCGGGCGAGCGCCGAGGAGGCGCCGAGGATCAGCCAGGTCTCGTCCGCCATGCCGCTCACCCGAGGCCGAGCCGGCGCGACAGGCCGGAGGAGAAGGCGCCATCCGGGTCCACCCGCGCGCGCACCGCCTGGAAATCCGGCGCCTGCGGATACATGGCGGCGAAGCCCTGGGGCGAGAGCCAGCTATCCTTGGCCAGGTAGATCCGGCCGCCCGCCTCCACCGTGATGCGCTCCAGCGCGGCGAAGAGCGCGGCGCTGCCGGGGCGGGCCGGGATGTCCAGCGCCAGGGAATAGCCTGGCCGGGCGAAGGAGAGCATGCCGATCCCCTCCCGCCCCATCGCCTTCAGCACGGCGAGGAAGGAAGCGTTGCCCCCCGCCGCGACGGTCTCCAGCAGGCGGCGCAGCGCCGGCTCGCCCTCCCGGAAGGGCAGCACGCATTGGAATTGGTGGAAGCCGCCGCGGCCATAGAGGCGGTTCCAGTCGAGGATCGCATCCAGCGGGTAGAGGAAGCGCTCATAGGCGACACGCTCCTCCTGTGGGATGAGGGGCGCGCGGCGCCAGTAGAGCTCGTTGAAGGCGGAAATGCTGAGGCGGTTCAGCGCGAGGCCCGGCAGGTCGAAGGGCAGGCGCCGGGGCTTCGGCGGGCGGTCCGGCAGGCCCTCCGGGCTCGGCTCCGCCACTTCGAGCACCCCGCGGCCGAGCGCGGCGCCTTTTGCCAGGGCATCGATCCAGCCCACGGCATAGGCGGCGGCGGCCTGCGCCTCGAAGCCCGCCAGGAAGGCGTCGAGATCCGGCATGCGCTGGCGCCGGACCAGCAGGGCGTTGGAGGGCACCGGAGCCAGCCGCAGGCAGATGGCGCTCAGGATGCCAGTGAGGCCGAGCCCGCCGATGGTGGCCTGGAACAGGGCCGGGTCGCTCTCCGGCGAGACGCGGCGGGTGCTGCCATCCGCCAGCAGCAGGTCGAACCAGGCGATATGCTCGCCGATGCTGCCGGCCAGGTGCTGGTTCTTGCCGTGCACATCATGCGCCACGGCCCCGCCCAGGGTGACGAAGGCGGTGCCGGGCGAGGCCGGCGCCAGGTAGCCGCGCGGCAGGAAGACCCGCAGCAGCTCGGCGAAGGTCACGCCGGGCTCGGCCAGCAGCAACCCGCTGGCGGGGTCGAAGGCCAGCAGCCGGTTCAGCCGCTCGGTCAGCACCACGGCGCCGCCGGGGTTGAGGCAGGCATCGCCATAGGAGCGGCCGGCGCCACGGGGCAGCAAAGCGCGGCCTTCGGGCGCGGCCAGGGCGGCCTGCAGATCGCGCAGCCGCTCCGGCCGGGCGGCGAGGCAGGGGCCCGGCATGGCGCGCCCCCAGCTCTGCAAGGTGAGCGCCTTCCACAGCTCCGGCCGGACAGCCGGGCTGGCGGCGTTCGTTTCGGCCGCCATGCTCAACCCAGCCCCTGCCCCGGCCACCCGCCCCAACGCACCGCATCCCCAGCCATCAATGCCCCCCACCCCTCTCGCCTTCCCCAAGGACGCGTGCGGGCAGATATTGTTCCGCCGACGCGCATATGTGCTTGTCCCGTGCCGATGGCGCCCCCGGGCGGGCGCGCCCCGAGCCCCAGCCATGCTCCCATTGCCGCGTCAAGGTTGAGCCGGCGGCGCAGCACCCTCCGCCTGCGAGGGGCCCGGCACTCCGGCAGGCCCATGACCCTTGCGGATGGTCGCCCTCAGCGCTGCCCGAAGCGCATGCGGGCGCCTCTTCACAAGGCCCGGAGCCGGCTACAGCGCCAGCAGCAGGGCCCCTGCGATCGCCGCCCCCAGCAGCCAGCTCCAGGGGTCGCGCAGGGCGAAGACCACCGGGTCCTCCCGCAGCTCCTTGCGATGCGCCAGCAGCCAAATGCGCGCCAGCCACACCGCCAGCAGCGGCGGCGCCACATAGAGCAGTCCCGGCCGCGCATAGAGCAGCGAAGGCTGCACCTCATCCGCCACATAGAGCAGCATGATCTGCAAGGCGGCCATGGCCGAGGCGGCGCCGAAGGCCAGGGTCAGCGGCCAGTCACCCGGCTCCCAGCCCCGCCGGGTGAGCGTGCCGGGCGGGCCGTCCCGCGCCTCCACCAGCTCCCCATGCCGCTTGGCGAGCGCGAGGGAGAGGAAGAAGAAGCCGGCGAACCCCATCAGCCAGGGCGAATAGGGCACCGCCGCGAGTTCCACGCCCAGCGCCAGACGCAGGGTGAACAGCCCGGCGATGATCAGCGTATCCAGCAGCGGCACCCGCTTCAGCCGCGCCGAATAGGCCAGCGACACGGCGATGTAGGCCAGGCCGCCCAGCAGCACGGAGAGGCCCAGCAGCGCCGCACCCCCCAGCCCGAGCAGCAGCAGCAGCACCGCCCCCGCCAGCGCATGCAGGGGCCGGATGCGCCCGGCGGCGATCGGCCGCGCCCGCTTCTGGCGGTGCGCCCGGTCGGAGGCCAAATCCGCCAGATCGTTCAGCAGGTAGGTGCCAGAGGCGATGAGGCCGAGCGCCAGCATGCCGGCCAGGCAGGCCAGCACGGCATCCAGGTCGGTGAAACGATGCGCCAGCAGCAGCGGCACCAGCAGCAGCGCGTTCTTCGACCATTGATGCAGCCGCATCGCCCGCAGCCAGGTGCCGGGCCCCGCCGTTTCGCGGGGGAATTCCGCCAGCGGCTCCGGGTGCAGGTGCCGCGCCGCGGCGACGACATCCGCCGGCGCCGCCACCAGCACCACCTCCTGCGCCGCGGCGAAGACCGGAACGTCGTGCCGGCTGTCCCCGGCATAGGCGAAACCACCTGGGAAACGCTTGCGCAGGAATTCAGCCTTGTGGATCCCGGCGAGGTTGCGGCCGCCATCGCTGCCCGTGGCGCTGGCGAAGAGGCCGAGCTGCTGCGCCACGGCATCCGCCACGCTCTGGTCCGCGGCGGTGACGAGGTGCAGCTCCCGCCCCGCCGCCCGCTGGCTGCGCAGCCATTCGAGGAAGCCCCAGCGCAGCGGCAGGCTGCCCGCCTGGCAGGGGGCGATGCGGCTGACCTCCCGCTTGAAGGCGGCGCGGCCGCGCGGCAGGACGGCCAGGATGCCCGGCAGGGCCCAGGGCTGGCGCAGCAGCGCCGCCACCAGCCCCTCATGCAGCGTATCGGTGGCGAGCAGCGTGCCGTCCAGATCCACTGCGAGGGGGAGCGGGCCGGCCAAGTCGGGCTGCGCGGCGCCGCCCCGGGCCCGTCTGGTCGACAGCTGCTGGTCCATCATGCGTCCGGCATTCCTCCTGCCATGCGCCAAGGGCGGCGAGGCCGGAGCCTGGCCAAGCCGGGCCAGCGCGAGCCTCGGCGGATAGGTGCAGCGCGGCAGAAGGCTTCGGGTTCGCCGGGCCCGGCTGGGAAGTGGCACCTCGAGGCTTCATGGGGGGCGTCAGGCCCAACCGATGCGGGACTCACCGGATCACCGGACGCCGCCCGGTCGCCCGCTGGGCAGCCTGCCGGCCCAAGACCTCACGGCACAATCCATCGGCCCGGCGATGAGCCGCCATGAGGCTCGCGGCCCGGGCCGGCCATCCGTCCGATCTGGGATTGCCCCAGAGCAGATCGCGTTCAGATGGCCTCATCTGAACGCGTGAAGATGCCCGCAAAACAACGGCCCGGAGCATACTGCGTGAGCGCAAGCGAACGCGGCATGCTCTAGCCGCCCAGCAGCGCGGCCGCGATGGTGGCCCATTCCGCCTCCAGCGGCTCGGCCGGGCGGCAACGGCCGGCGCGACGATACCAGTAATCGGCATTCGCCAGGTCGCCCTCCCGCCGGTGCAGCAGGGCATGCACCCAGGCGCTGTCGGCATCCTCGCCCGCCTGGGCGGCCTGGTGCGCGGCATGCCAGTCGCCCTTGGCGTCCCACCACAGCGCCTGCAGGGCGGGGCTGAGGCCGGGAGGCGGGGCGGCATCGACGGCGGCGCTGCGTCGGAGGCTGGCGGCATCCATGCACCCAGCCTGCGCCGGCCGGCCCGGGCGGATCAAGCCGGTGCTTCGCGGCGCGGCAGGCTCACCGCCGTTCCCCCCGCCCCATGGCGCTTTCGTGCCAGCGCCGCAGCAGCAGGTGGGAGGCCAGGCTGAGCGCCAGGAAGATCGCGATGCCCGTCGCCGAGACCAGCACCAGCGCCGCGAACATGCGCGGAATCTGCAACTGGAATCCGGCTTCCAGGATCCGGTAGGCGAGGCCCGAGGCACTCCCTCCCGTCCCCGCCACGAATTCCGCCACGATGGCGCCGATCAGCGCCAGCCCGCCGGAAATGCGCAGCCCCGCCAGGAAGAAGGGCATCGCCGTCGGCAGCCGCAGCCGCCACAGCACCTGCCAGCGGCTGGCGCGATAGAGGCGGAACAGGTCCAGCAGGTTGTGGTCCGTGCTGTTCAGCCCGACCGTGGTATTCGACAGGATGGGGAAGAAGGCGACGATCCAGGCGCAGATCAACAGGGAGAGCGTGATGTCATCCACCCAGATGATGATGAGCGGCGCGATGGCGACGATCGGCGTCACCTGCAGGATGACGGCGTAGGGAAACAGCGACAGCTCCACCACCCGCGACTGGGCGAACAGCACCGCCAGCGCCAGGCCGAGCGTGGCGGCGATCAGCAGGGCGAGCGCGGTGACCTTCAGGGTCACGAGCAGGGAGGCGCTGAGCGGCCCCCAGTCCTTCACCAGCGTCTCGGCGATCAGCACCGGGCCGGGCAGGACATAGGGCGGGATGCCCTTCCAGCGGACGATACCTTCCCACAGCCCGAGCACCGCCACCCCGATCAGCAGCGGCGCCAGCAGCCGCGTCCAGCCCTCCACCGTCAGGCCGAGGCGCGTCGGCGCCTCCTCCATCATGCCGCGCGCGCCGCCATGGCGGCTTCCAGCGCCAGCGACACCTCCCGGCACTGCGCGGCATAGGCGGCGGAGGTGCGGAAGACCTCGCCGCGCGGATAGGGCGCCCCGATCGGCAGCTCGGCGGTGATGCGCCCCGGCCGGGCTGCCATCACGGCGATGCGCTGGGCGAGGTAGACGCTCTCGAACACCGAATGGGTGACGAAGACCACAGTGAAGCGCTCCTCCTGCCAGAGATCGAGCAGGTCGTTGTTCAGCCGGAAGCGGGTGATCTCATCGAGGGCGGCGAAGGGCTCGTCCATCAGCAGCAGGCGCGGCCTGGTCACCAGGGCGCGGGCGATGGAGACGCGCATGCGCATGCCGCCCGAGAGGGCGCGCGGATAGGCCTTCTCGAAGCCCTTCAGCTCGACGCGTGCCAGCATGGCAGCGGCGCGCGCCTCGGCCTCCCGCCGCGGCATGCCGGCCAGTTCCAGCGGCAGGGCGACATTCGCCAGGGCGGTGGCCCAGGGCATCAGCGTCGGCTCCTGAAAGACGAAGCCGATGTCGCGGGAAGCGGCCGCGCCGCCGGGCCAGGAGATGTCGCCCTGGCTCGGGGCGACGAGGCCCGCGATCATCCGCAGCAGGGTGGATTTGCCGCAGCCGGAGGGGCCGAGCAAAGCCAGGAACCCGCCTTCACCGATGGCGAGCGAGACGTCGCGGAGCGCGAGCGTGCCCGTCGCGTAGCGCTTGGCGACGCCAGCCAGCGTCACCAGCGCCCTGGCGGAATCCCCTTGATCCATCTGCCCCCTCAGACCAGCGGGGCAACGCTGCCCGAGAAGTGGCGGCACGTCGATACGGCAGTTTCGCGATTCAACCCCCGGGCGCAGCCTTGCGGTTCCCAAAGACCTCTCGCCTCGGCCAGGAGAGCGCGAGAGGGGCGGCGCCTCTCCTCCCTGCCCTCGACGCCGGATGTGGCGCCGTCCCGACCCGGCACAAGGCGGGTGGCGTGCCAGGGGCCGCCCCGCGAAACAAAGATGAGCCGAAAGTGCTTTCCACCGAATGCGGCAGAACCGTAAGTAGTCCCAGCATTAGATTTTCAGCATTTACTACCTGGATGACAGCCCATCCGCAATCGGCGCAGTATCCGCTTGCATCCACGACAGGGAGGATGACATGAAAGTCGATACAGAGCGGCTGAACACGCTCGTCGGCAAGATGCTGGGGGATCTCGGCGGGGCGGCCAGCGTGCCGATGGTGCGCATCGGCGACACGCTGGGCCTGTACAAGGCACTGCACGAGCACGGGCCGATGACCGCGGCGGAATTGTCGGCCCGGACCCGTCTGCATGAGCGCTATCTGCGCGAATGGCTCTCCTTCAACCTGGCCTCCGGCTATCTCGCCTACGAGGCCGAGAGCGGGCGCTTCGCGCTGCCGCCCGAGCAGGCGATGGTCTTCGCCGTGGAGGACAGCCCGGTGAACATGCTGGGCGCCTTCGACCTGATGGCAGCGATGCAGAAGAACCAGGAGCAGATCGAGGACGCGTTCCGCACCGGCGGCGGCGTGCCCTGGGGCAGCCTGCAATGCATGTTCTGCGCGACGGCCCGCTTCTTCCGGCCCGGCTACCAGAACCACCTGGTGCAGGACTGGCTGCCGGCGCTGGATGGCGTGGTGGCAAGGCTGCAGCAGGGCTCGAGCGTGGCCGATGTCGGTTGCGGCTGCGGCTGGTCCACGGTGATCATGGCCAAGGCGTTCCCGAACAGCCACTTCACTGGCTACGACTACCATGAGGCGTCGATCCAGGACGCCAGGGCGCATGCGCGCGAGCATGGCGTGGAGGCGAATACCCGCTTCGAGGTCGGGACGGCCAAGGAGATCCCCGATGGCGGCTTCGACCTGGTGACCTTCTTCGACTGCCTGCACGACATGGGCGACCCGCGCGGCGCCGCGACGCAGGTGAAGCGCATGCTGAAGCCGGGCGGCACCTGGATGATCGTGGAGCCGATGGCTGGGGACCGGCTGGAGGACAACCTCAACCCGGTCGGGCGGCTCTACTATGCAGGCTCCACCATGATCTGTGTCCCGACCTCGCTCTCCCAGGAGGTGGGCGCCGCGCTCGGGGCGCAGGCGGGCGAAGCGAAGCTGCGCGAGGTCATCGCCGCCGGCGGGTTCGGCTCGATCCGCCGGGCGGCCGAGACGCCGTTCAACATGGTGCTGGAAGCGCGCGCCTGACGCGGATGGCGCCGGTCAGGAGGCCACCCGGCCGGCGGCGCCGCAAGGCGGTTCCGCCGGCCGGGCCAAGCCTGCCCTACCCTGCCAAGCCGGGATCGATCACCGGCGCCACCAGCGCCGCCACATCCAGCAGCGCCGCATCGCCGAAGCGCGGCCCGACGATCTGCACCCCCACCGGCATGCCGTTCGGCCCCTTGCTGCAAGGGATGCCCAAGCAGGGCACGTGCAGCAGCGTCCACATGCTGTTGAAGACCGGGTTCCCGGTATCCTGCCGGCCGAGCGGCGCCTCGCCCGGCGCCGCCGGCGTCAGCACCGCGTCGAAGCGGGGGAAGAGCGCATCGAACAGCTTCCGGCACTCCGCCGCCAGATCATAGGCCGCGGCCTGCTGCGCCCCGGTGATGCCGGCGAAATTCTCCACGCGGTCGCGGAAATCCGCATGCAGCCGGGCGTAATCCGCCAGGTATTCCTGCAGGAAGGCGCCGCGCCCCTCGCCTGCCAGCACCACCCGATGGGCTTCCGTTACCCCCTCGAAGGGCTGCGGCAGCTGCAGCTCCTCCACCGCCGCGCCGGCCTGCTCCAGCCGCCGGCCGGCCAGCAGCAGCGCCGCCTGCGCCTCCGGCGCCGCCAGGTGCCAGTTCGGCCCGCGGCAGAGCGCGATGCGCAGCTGCCTCGCCTCCCTGCCCAGGGGTCTGTCGAGGTCGAACAGCCGGAAGGCCTCCGCCAACAGCCGCAGATCGGCGGGGCAGCGGCCATACCAGCCGATGGTGTCCAGCGTGTGCGCGTAGCGCTTGGCGCCTTCCGTGTTCACCACGCCATGGGTCGGCTTCATCGCGTAGATGCCGCAGAAGCTGCCCGGGCGGATGGTGCTGCCGCCGGTCTGGGTGCCGAAGGCCAGCGGCACCATGCCATCCGCCACGGCGGCGGCGGAGCCGGAGGAGGAGCCGCCCGGCGTCCGCGCCGGGTCATGCGGGTTGCGCGTCATCGCCCGGCGACCGGCGGCGGCGAACTCCACCGTATCGGTCTTGCCGAGGATCACCGCCCCCTCGCCGCGCGCGATGCCGACACAGGCGGCGTCCCGCCCCTGGCGCAGCCCCTGATAGATCGGGGAATTGTAGGTGGTGGGCATGTCGGCGGTCTCGATCATGTCCTTCACGCCGATCGGCAACCCGTGCAGCACGCCGCGAATATCTGCCTTGTCCGCCTCCCGTGCGCGGGCGACGGCCTGGACCGGGTCCAACCAGGTCCAGGCCTTCACCACGGGCTCGCGCTCGGCAATGCGCTCCAGGCACGACCGCACCAGCGCCTCCACGGTCAGGCGGCCCTCCTGCAGCTTCGCGCGCGCCGCCGTGGCGGTGAGTTGCCAGGGTTCCATCCAGTCTTGCTCCTCAGCCGCGCGCCCGGAAACGGTGGCGGTTCCTCGAATTCGGCGGTCAGGCGAGGCAGTTCCGCCATGCGGCGGGGCTCCGCCCTGGCCCGCTCCTGTCACGAGGGGAGGCGCCGCCCCCCTCGCCCCCCTGCCAAGGGCCGAAAGGCCCTTGGAACCCATGAGCCGGCCCATAAGGGCGAGCCGTCTCTCGCGCCAGCCGGCCGCCGCTTCCACGGCGCGGGCAGCATGCCGTGGCAGGCTGTGCAGGGCGACCGTTGCGGCATGGCTCCAGAGCCCCGACCGCGGGCATTCCCAGGCCGGGCGGATAATGCGCCGGATGAGGGGCCGGAGCGGCGCCACGCCGGCATGGTCAGCGGTGCCGCTCTGGCGCCGCGACCTCCGGCGAGCGGATCAATCTCCCGCCGCCGGCGCCTCCCCGGGCCGGTGGAGCAGCAGGCGGAAGACCGGCGGCGTCAGCAGCGCCACCAGGAAGATCCGGATGACATGCAGGCTGACCACCAGCGCCACGTCGAGGCCAAGGGTCTTGGCGGTCAGGCTCATCTCCGCCACGCCCCCCGGCGCGGTGCCGAGCAGCAGCGCCCCCGGCGGCTTGCCCACCAGAACGGCCAGCAGCAGCGCCACCAGGGCGCAGACCGCCATCAGCAGCAGCACATGCAGCAGCGCCGCTGGCACGAAGCGCCGCACCCGCCGAAACACATCCCGGTTGAAGGCACTGCCGAGCTGGCAGCCCAGCAACACCTGGGCGCCGGCCGAAAGCCAGGTAGGCACGCCGGACAGCACATGGCCGGAGGCGGTGATCAGCGCCCCGGCCGCGAGCGGCCCCAGCAGCCAACCCACCTTCAGCCCCAGCCGGGTGACGCCGATCGCGGCCAGGGCGCCGATGAGATACAGCAGGGCGAAGCCCGGCAGGCTGAAGGGCAGGCTGGCCGCGATGGCCGGATGGTCGCCATGCAGGCCGAGCGCCGCCATGATGTTCGGCATCAGGATGACGACGCCGCAGACCCGGAAGAGCTGGGCGACGGCCACCGGCGCCGGCCGCCCACCATAGCCCTCCGCCAGCATCGCCATATCCGCCGCGCCGCCGGGGATGGAGGCGAACCAGGCAGTGGCCATGTCCACCCGCCCGAGTCGCGCCAGCACCAGGGCGAGCGCCCCGCCCACCATCAGCGTCGCCAGCGCCGCCACTACCAGCAGCGGGAGGTTGGCGAGCATGACCGCGGTGGTCGCCGGGGTGAAGTAGAGGCCGAGCGCCAGCCCGACCACCGCCATGGCGCAATTGCGGGCGGTACGCGACGCTTCGGCCGGCACCCCCGCGAGCCGCGCGCCGGCCACGGCCACCAGGGCGCCGATCAGCCAGGGCAGCGGCAGATGCAGCGTGGCGAAGAGAGTGCCGCCCAGGGCGCCGATGCCGGCGCCGAGCAGCAGCCGCACCGGATAGGGAAAAGAGGACAAACGCACCTACCCGAAATGGAGGCGGGACAGATCCTGGAACCAGTCCCGGGGTAGGGTAAAGCCCCCCGCCCGCGGCGCCGGCGCAATCGGGCCCGCCCGACTTACCTGCCGGAGCGGTACGGCCCTGCCGGGGAGACGCCGAGGCCGCCGCTCCGCTAGGTGTCTGGCCTGCTCGCCGCCGCCCCGGCGCGGCCGGCGGAGGCGTGGCACGGGATCGGCGGCCGGGGCGGGGCAAGTGCCCGGTGGCGGGGCGGTCCCTATCGCGGCCTGCAGCCCATCCCGCCATCGCCGGATCATTGCCTGCTCCCTGAAAGGTGGCGGTCGGGTGAATAGCAACGCCCGTGCCGCCGGCAATGGCAACAGCCATTCCGCGGATGACCGCAATGCCCTTGCCGCTGGCCGCAACAACGCTCGTGCCACGGGCAACCGCAGCGCTCGAGCCGGCACTCAACCTGCCGCCAGCCGCTGCCCCCCTCTCGCCAGAGCAACGAAAGCCGGGATAATTCATTCCGGCGCACCAATTTCGGGATTGTCCATGCCGACCCATGCCAGCCGTGCCGCCTTGCACCCGGGCGGCTCGGACCGCGAAATCCAGGCCCTGGTCCAGGCGCTGCTGGCCCTCGCCGCGCGGCTGCAGGCGGTCCGCAACGGCTTCGCCGCCAGGCTGGGCCTGCCTGGCGCGGCCTACACGACGCTGATCGCCATCGCCCATCTGGAAGCGGAGGGGGAGCCGCCCGGCCTCTCCGCCCTCGGCGCCTATCTGCGCATCTCCCCGGCCTTCGCCACCATGGAGGTGGAGCAGCTGCAGCGCCTCGGCCTGGTGCGGAAGGAGCGGCATGGGGTGGATGGGCGGCGGGTCCTGCTCTCCCTCACCCCGCAGGGCCGGGCCAGGCTGGCGGAGCAGCAGCCGGTGCAGCTCCAGGTGAATGACGACCTGTTCGCCGGGCTGACGGCGCAGGATGTCCGCCGCCTCTCCGCCCTGCTGCCCCGGCTGGTGGCGAATGCCGATGCCGCCCTGGCCCTGCTGCGGGCCGGGCCTCAGCGTGCGCCGCGCCGTCGCCCGCGGCCGGAGCCCGAGGCCACGGAAGCCTGAGCGGCGCGCGGGCGACCCCAAACATCGCATCATGCGGTGCCGGGTGAGACGCCGCGGACGTCGTGCTTGGAGAACGAGCCCGGTCAGACGGTCGGCCGGACCGGGTTGCCTCGGTGCCGCAGGCCCGAGGTCCTGCGGCTCCCCGTCCAGCACCGGCCCTTGTCGTCCGTGATCTGCGTGCCCGCTTCCTGCGGGCAGGCCTCTACCCCGCCATGCGCAGCGTGCGGCTGCCAAGGCTGCGTCCCAGCATCCGCTCGGCCTCCAGCCCCGCCGCCCGCAGCGCTTCGAGGTCGAGCCCGGTCTCGTAGCCCATGGCGGCCAGCGCCGTGGCAAGATCCTCGGTGCAGGTATTGCCGGTGAAGCCCTCGCCATAGGCGATCTTCGCGGGATGCCCGCCGGTGCCGCCGAGCGAGGTGTCGGCATGGGTCAGCCCCGCCTCGATGGCCGCCAGGGTATTGGCCAGCCCGGTGCCGCGGCTGTCGTGGAAATGCGCGATGAAGGTCGCGGTGGGCAGGGCGCCGTGCAGCCAGCCGATCAGGTCCCGCACCCGCGGCGGCGTCGCGCTGCCGATGGTGTCGCCGATCGCGATGCGGGTCACGCCGAGCTCGGCGAAGCGCTGCGCATCCTCCAGCACCCGGTCCGGCGCGGTGGGGCCGTCGAAGGGGCAGTCGAAGGCGACGGAGATGGTGCCGACCATGACGAAGGCATCCCGCCCCAGCTTCGCCATCTCCGCCACATTGGCCCATTGCTCCTCGCGCGAGCGCCGGAGGTTCTTCCGCGTATGGCCCTCGCTGGCGGAGACGAGGAGGGAGATCTCCTCCGGCCCCCAGCCGCCCTCCCGCGCCGCGAGCGCCCGCTTCACCGCCTGCGGGTTGGGGCAGGTGGCCTTGAACAGCACGCCGGGGCGGCGCCGCACGCCCTTCAGCACCTGCTCCGCATCGGCGAATTGCGGCACATGGGTGGGGTGGGAGAAGCTGGTGATCTCGATCCGGCGGAAGCCGCAGTCGGCGATGCGCTCGATCATCGCGATCTTCGCCTCGGCCGGGATGATCCGCGCCTCATGCTGCAGCCCGTCCCGGGCGAAGCATTCGCAGAGGATGACCCGCGCCGCGCCCTCGCCGGGCGCGCCGGCGATCTCGGCCATCTCCTCCTCGGACGGGATGTCGCTCATGCCAGCGCTTCCTTCAGCAGGGTGATCGCCTGTTCCGGGTCCCGCGCCGTACGGGCGCCGGCAGCGGCCAGGGCGGCGAGCTTCGCCGCGGCGGATTCCCGCGCGCCGCCGACCAGCGCGCCGGCATGGCCCATGCGCTTCTCCGCCGGGGCGTGGCGGCCGACCAGCATGGCGACGACCGGCTTGGGGCAGACCGGGATGACCTCGGCCAGCGCGTATTCCTTGTCGCCGCCGATCTCGCCGCAATAGAGGATGGCGTCGGTGTGCGCATCCTGCGCCAGGGCCTGGATGTATTCATGCGGGTTGCGCCCGGCGATGGTGTCGCCGCCGATATGCATCACCGCGCGCTGGCCGATGCCCGCCGCCGTCAGAAGCCGCGCCATGGTGAGGGTGAGCGTCCCGCTGCGGCACAGCACGGCGACGCGGCCGGGGGTGCAGAAGGAGGGGGCGATGGAGCCCAGCAGCCCCTCCCCCGGCACGCAGAGCCCGAGCGTATTGGGCCCGACCAGCCAGGACCCCGCCGCCCGCGCCGCCTGCGCCGCCCGCAGGCTGTCATGCACCGGAACGTATTCCGCGGCGACAACGATGCTGGGTATGCCGGCGGCGGCGCGCACCGCGTCCAGCACGCCCTCCGGCGGCGTGTAGATGACCGCGGCATCGGCCGGCTCCGGCACCTGGCGGATGTCATCGTAGAGCGGCAAGCCGTCCAGCACCTCCCCGCCGCGGCCGAGGGCAATGCCGGCGACGAGGTTGGTTCCCGCCTCCCGCATCGAGGCGACCTGGGCCTGGGCATAGCGACCTGTCGGGTTGAACACCACGACGCGACGGGGGAAGCTGGCGAGGAAGGGTGCGATCATCGGGAGGCGAGCGTGCGACTGGCGGAGCATGATGGCAAGACGCTGCTGCGCAGGCATGGGGTGGCGGTGCCTCGTGGTGCGCTGCACCATGGCGCAATCTCCGGCCAGGGCGTGCTGAAGGCGCAGATCCTGGAAGGCGGCCGCGGCAAGCGCGGGCTGGTGCGGCGCAGCGCGGATGCGGCGCGGGATGCGGCCGAGATCCGCGCCGCGCTCGGCGACCCCGGCGCGCCGCTGCTGCTGGAGGAGCCCGTGACGATGGCGCGGGAGATCTACCTGGCGCTCCGCATCGATGGCACGGCGCAGAGCATCGAGCTGCTCTGCTCGCCGGAAGGCGGGGTGGAGGTGGAGGAGGCCGGCACGCTGCTCCGCGGTCCGATCGAGCCCGACGCGGCCGGCGCGCTGGAGGAGGCCTTCGCCATCCTCCGCCCCGGCTTCCCGCCCGACCTCGCGGCGCGGCTGGCGCGCCTCGCCCTGCGCCTCGCCCGCATCATGCGCGCCGAGGATCTGGAGCTGCTGGAGATCAACCCGCTGGCGGTGACGCCGGAGGGGAAGCTGGTGGCCTGCGACGCCAAGGCAGTGCGCGACGATGCCGCCGCCTTCCGCCATGCGGCGCCGGACCTTTCCGCCGCGCTTGAGGCGGCTTCGCTGACACCGCTGGAGCGCCGGGCCCGCGACCTCGGCTTCCAGCTCGTCGAGCTGGAGGGCGGTACGGTGGCGCAGATCACCGCAGGCGCCGGGCTTGGCATGCTGATGCTGGATCTGCTGGCGGATGCCGGCTGCCCCTCCGCCTGTTTCATGGACAATGCCAATGGCGGCCCGGCGGAGACCATGCCGGACCGCCTCGCCCTGGCCTTCGAGATTGCGAAGCGGCCCGAGGTGAAGGCGGTGATGTTCTTCACCACCCTCGCCTCCCGCGGACTGAAGGCGCGAGTGGAGGCGCTGGCCGCCGCCCTGGCGGCGAATCCGCCGACCAAGCCCTTCTTCTGCGGCATCGCCGCCGGCCACGCGGCGCTGCGCGGCTATTCCATGGAGGAAGCGCGGGCGCGGCTGGCCGAGGTCGGCGTCGCGGCGCTGCACGACAATCCGCATGACCTGGTGCGGGCGGTGGCCGCGGCGATGTGATCGGGCGCGGCATCGCCGCGGCCATGCGGCAGCGGGCAGCGCCAAAGGCCAATGCCCGCGCCGTCATGCAGCGGCTCGATCGGCCGGGTCCTTGGCTGCACGCGCGCTCCCTCGCGCCGTCGGTTGCGTTGCCATTCTGGCACGGCCCGGGCGGACGGCGGAACGCCTGCCGGTGGCGGCGCGGCCGGAGTGCGTTCCCGGCAGCCACCGCCGGCCCCTTCAGCCGCTGAGGTCGAGCGCGCGCAATTCCTCGTCGAAGGACCTGCCATCCGGCAGGCGCAGCGCGTCCCGCTCGATGCCATAGGGGTGGAAGCCGAGCCGGTCATAGAGCCGCCGGGCCGGCGCATTGGCATGGCCGACCGTCAGCAGCAGCCGCTGCACCCCGGCCTCGCGCGCCCGGGCGATGGCGGCCTGCATCAGCCGCAGCGCCAGGCCGCGGCCGCGCGCCGCCTGCCGCACATAGACGCCCCAGATGGCGCCCTTGTGCCGCACCTTGGGCGGGCGGTGGAGGAAGAACCCCACCATCCCCGCCAGCTCCCCGCCGAGGAGGCCGCCGAAGATGGCATCCGGCGGCTGCCGCGGCATCATCCGGGCGAAGGCCGCCGCATCCAGCGCCTCGGCATCCGCGGCCGAGGCGCCGAAGGCCTCGGGATGGCATCGCAGCGCCTCGATGCGCAGGGCGCGGAAGGCTTCGGCGTCTCCCGGCTCCAGGACGCGGATCTCCTGCTCCACCCGACTTCCCATTCTGGCTGGCGCCGCCGGGCCTGGCGGCCATGGCTTGACGCAGGCGCCGCGGCCAGGTTCCGCCGCGGGACAACGTCAGTGGGACGGATTGAGAAGCGGCGCCGGGCGGCGCACCTTGCGCCGTCCGAAGACCAGGAGGCCGTCTTGCCCCAGCTTTCCCGCCGCCGCACCCTGCTTGCCGGCCTTGGCCTGCCCGCCGGCCTCGCCCTGCCGGGGATGGCCCGGGCCCAATCCTGGCCGAACGGGCCGATCCGCATCATCGTCCCCTTTGCCCCCGGCGGCAGCGTGGACACCACGGCGCGGCTGGTGCAGCCCTCGCTCCAGGCCAGCCTCGGCGTGCCGGTGGTGGTCGAGAACCGCAGCGGCGCCGCCGGCGCCATCGGCGCGCGGGAAGTCGCCCGCGCCACGCCGGACGGCCAGAGCTGGGGCCTGGTCTTCGACAGCCATGCGACGATGAACGCGCTGAACCCGAAGGCGGGCTTCGATGCGCTGCGCGACTTCACCCCGGTGATGCTGATGTCCACCTCCCCCATGCTGCTGACCGCGGCGCCGGGGCGGAGCTGGCCCGACCTCGCGGCGCTCGCCGCCGCGGCGAAGGCGCGGCCGGAGACGATCACCTACGGCACGGTCGGGGCCGGCAGCCTGGCGCATCTGCTGATGGAGCTGTGGCAGCAACAGGGGGGCTTCCGCCTGACCCATGTGCCCTATCGCGGCGGCGGGCCCATGGTGGCGGGCGCGGTGGCCGGGGAGATCGACCTCGCCATCGCCTCGCGCGGCGGCCTCGGCGGCCAGGTAGGGGACAAGCTGCGGCCGCTGGCGCAGAGCGGTCCCACCCGCTCCCCTGCCCTGCCCGCGCTGCCGACCTTCGTCGAATCCGGCTTCCCCGGCGTCGCTGCCCTGGCCTTCTGGGCCATGCTGGGCCCGGCCGGCGTCCCGGCGCCGATCCTCGCGCGCTTCCACGCGGCGCTGGCCACGGCGCTGGCCGAGCCGGGCATCCGCCAGCGGCTGGTGGAGGGCCAGGGCGTCGATATCGTCGCCTCCTCCCCGGCCGAACTGGGCAGTTTCCTGGCAGCGCAGGCGGAGGAATGGGGCAAGGTGATCCGGGAGAGGCACATCACGCTGGACTGAGCGGCGCCGCGCCACACTGCCTTGACCCGCGCCGCCGGGCGCGGTCCCATGCGCGCCCACGCCTTCCATAGGAGGAAACCATGCGCGCCTGGGCCGTCGTCGAAACCGGCAAGCCGCTGCAGGAAATCGAGTTGCCGACGCCGGAGCCGACCGGCGCGCAGGTGCTGCTGGAGGTGACCCATGCCGGCGTCTGCCATTCCGACCTGCATATCTGGGAAGGCGAGTACGACCTCGGCTCCCGCGGCAAGATGCGCCTCACCGACCGCGGCGTGGTGCTGCCGCTGGCGATGGGCCACGAGATCGTCGGCCGGGTGGTGAAGCTGGGGCCGGAGGCCGAGGGTCAGGGCACCAAGGTGGGCGACCTCCGCGTGGTCTATCCCTGGGTCGGCTGCGGCAAATGCGCCATCTGCCAGCGCGACGAGGAGAATATGTGCCTCACGCCGCGCTCCCTCGGCGTCTACCAGAATGGCGGCTACGCCACCCATGTGCTGGCCAGCCATGTGAAGCACCTGATCGACATCGAGGGCGTGGATCCGGCGCTGGCCGCGACCTATGCCTGCTCCGGCGTCACCGTCTATTCCGCAGTGAACAAGCTGCTGCCGATGGACCCGAACGAGGCGATCGTGCTGGTCGGCGCCGGCGGGCTTGGGCTGAACGCCATCGCCATCCTCAAGGCGCTGGGCCACAAGCGCATCTGCGCCGTCGATGTGGACCAGAAGAAGCTGGACGCGGCGAAGGCCCAGGGCGCGACCGATACGGTGTTGGCCAGCGCCGAGGGCACGACGCAGCGGATCATCGAGGCCTGTGGCGGCCCGGTGGCCGGCGTGGTGGATCTGGTGAACGGCACGCAGACCAGCCGCTTCGCCTTCGACGCGCTGCGCAAGGGCGGCAAGCTGGTGCAGGTGGGGCTGTTCGGCGGCGAGATGAACATCCCGCTGCCGCTGATGCCCATCCGCGCCATCACCATCCAGGGCAGCTATGTGGGCAATGTGAAGGAGCTGCGGGCGCTGATCGACATCGCCAAGCAGGGCAAGATCCCGGCCATCCCGGTGGAGACGACGCCGCAGAAGAATGCCGATGCGGTGCTGAACCGGCTGAAGAACGGGCAGATCACCGGCCGCGTGGTGCTGGTGGCGGCCTGAGTTGAGGGGGAGCGCCGCTCCCCCTCAACCTCCCCTCGCCAAGGGCCGAAAGGCCCTTGGAACCCCTGAGTCGGCCGGTGCAGCCTGCGAGGCATGGCGCATGGCTGCCAAGGGCCCTTCTGCCTTTGACGGCGCCGGGTGCCTCGCCCGGCGAAGAGGCGTGGCCTCGCCAAGCTGCGCCAATCGAGGCTTGCTTCCGCATCTTGTCCTTCACGGCTTCGCCGCGGAAGGCTGCGCGAAGTTTCGGAGCATGGCGGGTCCAAGGTCCCCACAAAGCCGTGCAGCGGCTTTGTGGGGAAACATCAGACGATGCTGTAGGCGAAGTCCCCGTTCTCCACCCCGACATGCACCGACTGCACCGGCTGGCCTTCCAGCATCCGGTTCAGGAAGGCCGCCGAGATGGCCGGCAGCATGGTGTTGGTCAGGATGGCGTCGATCATGCGGCCACCGCTTTCCGGCTCGTTGCAGCGGCTGGTGATGAGCGAGACCACCTCCTCCGTATAGGTGAAGGGCACCTTGTGCTGCTCCTTCAGCCGCTTGACGATGCGGTTGAGCTGCAGGCGGATGATCCGCCCGAGCATGCTCTCGCTCAGCGGGTAGTAGGGGATGGTGATGAGCCGCCCCAGCAGCGCCGGCGGGAAGATCTTCAGCAGTGGCTCCTTCAGCGCCTTCGCGATCTCCTCGGATTCCGGGATGAGTTCCGGGTCCGCGCACATGGACATGATGAGGTCCGTGCCGGCGTTGGAGGTCAGCAGGATCAGCGTGTTCTTGAAGTCGATCAGCCGCCCCTCGCCATCCTCCATGATCCCCTTGTCGAAGACCTGGAAGAAGATCTCGTGGACGTCGGTATGCGCCTTCTCCACCTCATCCAGCAGGACCACGGAGTAAGGCTTGCGCCGCACTGCCTCGGTCAGGATGCCGCCCTCGCCATAGCCGACATAGCCCGGGGGCGCGCCCTTCAGGGTGGAGACGGTATGCGCCTCCTGGAACTCGCTCATGTTGATGGTGATGAGGTTCTGCTCGCCGCCATAGAGCGCCTCGGCCAGCGCCAGCGCCGTCTCCGTCTTGCCGACGCCGGAGGGGCCGCAGAGCATGAAGACGCCGATCGGCTTGTTCGGGTTGTCCAGCTTGGCGCGGCTGGTCTGCACCCGCTTGGCGATCATCTCCATGGCGTGGTCCTGGCCGATCACGCGCTGGGAGAGGGTGTTGGCGAGCTGCAGCACCGCCTGCACTTCGTTCTTCACCATCCGCCCGACCGGGATGCCGGTCCAGTCGCCGATGACGGCCGCCACCGCCTGGGCATCCACCGCCGGCATGATGAGCGGCGATTCGCCCTGATGTTCCGCAAGCTCGGCCTGGAGCTTCCGCAGCTCCTCCACCATGGCCGCGCGCTCCGGCGAATCCGCCGCCACCGCGCCATCCACCGCCGAGGCGCCCTCGCGCAGCGCGGCGCGCAGCGCCAGCACCTTGTCCACCAGGATCTTTTCCTGCTGCCAGCGGGCCTCCAGCCCGAACAGCTTGTCCTTCTCGAGGGCCAGCGCCTCCTCGGCCGAGGCCTTGCGGTCCGCCGTCTCGATGCCGACTGCGGCCTCGCGACCGATGATCTCCAGCTCCGTCTCCAGCGCCTGGATCCGCCGCCGGGAATCATCCACCTCCGCCGGCACGGCGTGCTGGGAGACGGCGACGCGGGCTGAGGCGGTATCGAGCAGCGAGACCGACTTGTCCGGCAGCTGCCGCGCCGGGATGTAGCGGTGGGAGAGGCGGACGGCGGCGTCGATCGCCTCGTCCAGGATCTGCACCCGGTGGTGCTTTTCCAGCGAGGAGGTGATGCCGCGCATCATCAGGATGGCTTTCTCCTCCGAAGGCTCATCCACCTGCACCGGCTGGAAGCGGCGGGTCAGCGCCGGATCCTTCTCGAAATACTTCTTGTACTCGGCGAAGGTGGTGGCCGCGACGGTGCGCAGCGTGCCGCGGGCCAGCGCTGGCTTCAACAGGTTCGCGGCATCGCCGGTGCCGGCGGCGCCGCCGGCGCCGACCAGCGTATGCGCCTCGTCGATGAACAGGATGATGGGCTTCGGGGAGGCCTGCACCTCCTCGATCACCTGGCGCAGCCGCTGCTCAAACTCGCCCTTCATGCTGGCGCCGGCCTGCAGTAGGCCGACATCCAGGGTCCGCAGGGTCACGTCCTTGAGCTGCGGCGGCACGTCCCCGGCGACGATGCGCAGCGCGAAGCCCTCGACCACCGCCGTCTTGCCGACGCCGGCCTCGCCGATCAGGATCGGGTTGTTCTGCCGGCGGCGCATCAGCACGTCCACCACCTGGCGGATTTCCTGGTCGCGACCGACGATCGGGTCGATCTCACCCTTCCGCGCTTTCTCCGTCAGGTCCACGCTGAACTGCGCCAGCGCTTCCTGCTTGCCCATCTGGGCCGGCGCCACGGCGCCGCTCGCCTCGCCCGGGCTGCCGACCTTCGAGCCGTCGGCGGCCACCAGCGCGGCCTCCGGCGAGCCGTCCAGCAGCTTGCGGAACTCATCCGCCAGCGCCTCGGCCCGCAGCTTCGCGAATTCCTTGCTGATGCCGGCAAGCGCATTGGTCAGCGCCTTGGTCTTCAGCATGCCGACCACCAGATGGCCGGTGCGCACCTGGTTCTCGCCGAACAACAGCGTGCCATAGACCCAGCCGCGCTCGACCGATTCCTCGATCAGCGGGGAGAAGTCGGAGATCGCCGTCGCGCCGCGCGGCAGCTTGTCCAGCGTCGCGGTGATGTCAGCAGCAAGCCGCGCCGCATCCAGGCCGAAGTGCCGGATGATCCGGTGCAGGTCGCTGTCCTGGAGCTGCAGGAGCTGATGGATCCAGTGGACCAGCTCCACATAGGGATTGCCCCGCAGCTTGCAGAAGACGGTGGCGGCCTCCAGCGCCCGGTACCCGACCGGGTTGAGCTTGCCGAAAAGGGCGGAACGACTGATCTCGGACATGAGCGCTTTCCAGTCCTGGGCCGTGTTGTTTCTATTACGAATCTTCGCGTGCCGCCATGCGGGAATCCGCCTCCCGCGCCGTGCCATCGGCGCCGGCATGCAGGAAGAGGTCGCCCGCATCGGTCAGGCCGCGCCGCGGCGTCAGCCAGGTGGTCCAGCCGAGCTGGCCCTGGCGGCCGAGCTGAATGCGCGGGACTTCGGTGCGGCGCAGGATGAGGTTAACGTCGAAGGCCAGCGTGTCCCCGACATAGTTGCGGACGATCGGCACCAGTCGGCGGAAGCTGGCGCCGCCCGGCAGCATCCGCGCGTAGTCCTTCAGCGTCAGCGGGCCGAAGACGATGCGGAATTTGTGCTGCCGGCTCCAGACCTTGCGGCCGATGGCGGCGGATTCGCCGAGCGCCGCGACGGTGGCGCCGCCGCCCAGCCGGGTCAGCCCGTCCTCCGGCAGCACCAGCCAGTCGCCGACGAAGGTGTCGATCCGCGCCGGCATCCTGAAGAAGTCGGACAGGATGGCGGCCAACCCATCGGCATGCCGGGTGCGGGCGACGAGGTGCCCGGCGTAATGCTGCTTCGCCAGATCCGGCATGGCGTCCCGGTCGCGCAGCCCGGGAGTGCCGATGCCGACGAGCGAGGCGACGAAGCGGCCGTAATGGTCATCCTCCGGCCGGTCGAAGCTGACGGTCGGCTGCACATCCGCCCAGGCGCGGTAAAAGAGCGAGAGGGCGCGGTGGTGGAAGATGTCGGCGAAGCGGCGGAAGGTCTGGTCCTTCGCATTGCGCTGCCGGTCACGGGCATATTCCGTCAGGTGCAGCGGCAGCGGGCCGTTCGGCCCGAACAGGCCGAGGAAATGCACGATGAGACGCGCCGCGTGCTTCTCATTCCCCAGCTCGAAATCGGCGAGGGTGGAGGGCGCGAAGGTGACCGAAGGGTCCTGCCCCAGCCGCACCGGATCCTGCATCGGCCGGGTGGAGCGGCCGAGGCGCGGGCGGTCGCGGTGCAGCGCCTCCAGCCGCCGCATCGCTTGATAGAAGCCATGGCGCCAGGGCTCCGCCGCCAGGCTGGCATGCAGCGGCGGCGGGGCGGCCGGCGCATCGGGCGGCAGCGTCGCCACCGGCTGCGCCGCGCCCTCCGGCGGCTCGGCTAGAGCGCCGGCTGACGCCCGATCCGGATCGGCCATCTCGCCACCTCGCCGCGTTCCGCGGTGGTCAGCACGGTTTCGGTAAAGGCGTTGATCGAGACGTATTTGGCGAAGAAGCGGTCCAGCACCGAGGCCAGCACCACCGCCCCTGCCCCGCCAAAGGCGACCTCATCCATCTTCAGTGTGATCTCGAGCCCCCGGCCGGCGGTCAGCGGCCCGGCGCCCGGGATGCGTCGCACCACCGGGCGGGTGGAGGTGGAGAGCAGCCCCTCCAGCTGCCGGGCATGGTGGGAGCTGGCGGAAGGCACGTAGAGGCTGAGCAATTCGCGCAGCGCCACCGCGCCATGCACCCCGTCCTTGTCCACCAGGCTCAGATAGTTCAGCCCAAGATGGCTGATGAAGCGCCAGGCATACTCGCCATCCGAGCGGCAGGGGCGCGGTGCCGTCGGCCCCACGAGGCAGCGGACCGAGGCGACTGGCGCGCTGGCTTCCAGGGTGAAATCCGTCCGCCCCTTCCCCACCGGCATGAAGAGCGGCAAGTCGCGGTTGGTACAGAGCAGGTCGAAGCCGAGCTGCCGCAGCTCCCCCTTGAAGGGCGCGTTCTCGGCATCGACGAGGGAGATATAGACCTCGTGCCCGATATAGGAGCTGCGCGGGCCGCGCTGGCGGGTGCGGGCGGAAAGCTGCCGTGGCCGCCGGCGGAGGATGTAGTAGCGCCGCATCTCCGGGTAGCTGGTCAGGTCGTTCGCCGCATAGAAGGGCAGGAAGTCCTGCGGCTCGCCGCCATCGGCGGCGAATCCTTCCACCCCCTGCACGCTGAACACCTCGAAATCCACCGGCCGCATGCGGTCCGGCACGATCTGGTGCTCCACCTCCCGCTCATTCAGGTTCAGCCGGTCGCCGCGCTTGGGGAAGAGGTTGATGGCCGGGGTGCAGAACAGGCGGAACTGGTCGGCGCCGAAGCCATTGGCCAGCAGCATGTCGCTGCGGGACAGCAGGAAGATGATGTCCAGCTCCTGCCCTGCACAGCGGGAGACGGCGCTGTCGAGCCCGTTCAACCGCACGGAGAGGAAGCGCTCCGGCATCGCGAAGTATTCCTGCAGCAGCCGGTAGCCCTGGAAGGTCAGCGGCGCCGGCGGCAGCAGCGCCTCGTCATCCTCGAAGCCCTGGGGCTCGAGCGCCGATTTCGGCAGCACCTCCTGCCAGGGCAACGGCCGCTGGGTGGGGCGGACGACGATGCCGAGGAGATCGGCGACGAGCTGCTCATGCAGGCGAAAGCGGGTATTCTCCGCCCCGGCCAGGAAGAGCGGCAGGCGGGAGAGCGCGATCTCCGCGAAGGGCGCGGTGCCGAGCGCCTTCAGCCGCAGCCGGATGGCCGCCTTGGCGCCGCGGCTGCGCACCGCTTCCGGGAGGTTGAGGGCGGACACGGCCGCGGCGGCCGGCAGATACTCCGCCTCGCTGATCTCGATGGGCAGGAGCTGCACCGGCTGGGCGGTGCGGAATTCGCAATTGGTGTCGTCATCCGCGCCGAGGATGCTGCGCAGCACCGTGCCGCGCGGCAGGACCTGCCCGGCCGCCATGCCGCGGATCGCCTGGTCCGGATTGAACTGCACCACCGCCATGGCCGGGGTCGGGGCCAGGTAGTGGGGATAGACCATCTGCAGCAGGGATTGCGTGAAGGTCGGGAATTCCGCCTCCAGCTTCAGCTGGATACGCGCGGTGAGGAAGGCGAAGCCTTCCAGCAGCCGCTCCACATAGGGGTCGGCCACCTCGGTATTCGCCAGCGCCAGGCGGCCAGCGATCTTCGGGTATTCGCGGGCGAATTCCGAACCCATCTCGCGCACGAAGCGCAGCTCGGATTCGTAATGCCGCAGCAGCCTGGGGTCCATCAGCCGCGCGCCCGTGCCTCGACGACGGAAACGGTGTTGCTCTCCGGCTCGATGGCGGTCTCCAGCAGGATGCGCAGCGGCACCGGCTGGGCCCAGAGCTCGCCCTGGATCTCGAAGACCAGCGCGCCATCGGCGCTGTCATTCTGCAGCCCGCGCAGCTTCACCCGCAGCGTGTCGCGCAGGATGCGCGGCTCGAAGACGCGGATCGCCTCGGCGATGGCGTTCTCCAGCTGGGCGATGCGGTTGCCGCCGCTGGTCAGGCCGGTGAAGGCGGGCAGGCCGTAATTCAGCACGGAGCGTCGCACCTCCTGCAGCCCGTCCAGCTCCTCCAGCACCTCCAGCCGCGTGGTGGCGAAGAGCCAGGCGAGGTCGCGCAGCACGCTGGCGCGGAGCTGCGCCATGCTGAGCATGGACTGGTCCGGCGGATCCCGCGAATTCTCCGGCGCATTGTCGGTCAGCCGGTCCAGCAGCGATGGCTGCAGATGCTCGCGGCTGCTGAACTCGACCATGGGCTCAGCCGTCGGATGCCGGGGCCTCGGCCGCCGCGGCCGGCGGCGCGGCGATCCCGAGGCTGCGGAGGTCGAGCAGCGGCAGATCCTCCTCGGCGCCGATGGTCAACATCCGCTGGCCGAGGCCGAGGAACCAGCCCTCCGCCTTCTCCACCCATTCGGTGCGGCGGCCGAGCAGCAGGGCGGGATCAGCCGCGGCCTCGGTGCCCGGGTAGCGCGCCGGCAGCAGCCCGACCGTGCTGCCGCCATTGGCGAAGGTGAGCTGTGCCGGCAGCCAGACCTGGTCGCGCAGATCCTCGGGGGGGTCGATCTCCAGCTTCGCCAGGCGGTGCACCGGCAGCCAGTAGTATTTCCCGTCGACGATCGCCTCCACCACCGGGCCGAGCCGCGGATCGGCATCCGCGATCCACTCGAAGCCGGTACCGTCCACCGTGCCGCTGCTGGCCGGCGCCGCTTCGAATGCCTGGTCGCGCAGCTCTGCCGCATGATCGTAGGCGCCGGCGGCAAGGCGGCGGTTCGCCTCCATCAGCAGGGACATCCAGGGCTCCGGCTCGCCGAAGAAAGTCGGCTGGCGGGTGCCGGCGAAAACCCGCTCGCGCAGGATCTCGCAACGTATGGCGGCGCGGTAGGTGGTCACCATGGGCATGGCGAGCTTGTCGATCTCGCTGATGACCGAGAGCTGATTGATCGCCCGGTCCCATTCGCCGGTGATGCAGAAGAGCTGGAAGAGGAAGGTCCTCAGCTCCGGGTCGCGCGGCGCCTTGCGGACTTCCTGCTTCAGCTTCTCAAGCGCTGCGCGGGGATCGCCGGTGCGGAGTACGCCACGGGCATCAAGTGTCGCCGCATCCGAGGCCATGCCCCACCCCCTTCCCCTTCGCCGCTGCCAGCTTCCCATCCGGAAGCGGCCGGACGCCCGACACCACGCGCCGCGACGACCGCAATATCGCCCTATTACTTAGAAATAACCATTCCGTCCAAGGGCCGCCGCGAGATCGTCGCGGCGGCCGCCAGGGCGTCAGATCTGGATGTTACGAATTCGATCCCAACCAGCGTCCTTCGAGGTCGATTCGAGGGCGCCATCCGGCTTCTGCTTCTTGTACTGGATCTGCACCGAGCCGTACTCGAAGGTCACTTCCTCCTTCACCGCCTCGTCGCCATCGGCGCCGGACCAGGAGACGGTCTTGATGCCGACCAGCTTGAAGTTGAAGCGCAGGAAGACCTCGCCCGAGGACTGGCCGCCGGTCGACTTGCGCAGCGCCAGGACCACGTCCTTGAAGTGCTTGCCGGAGCAGCACATCCGGAAGAAATCCGGGGACGCGATGTCGATCTTCCGGCTGAACTGGAAGGGGTTGAAGGTGGGCTTGCCGGCGCCGACGCCCGAGGAGGACGAGCCGATGTTCAGCACGTTCTCGATGTCGAAGGAGAAATCGTCGATCTCGAAGGGCGTCGTGCTCTTGAAGTCGGCAATGAACGGGTCGCCGCCGACCGTGAAGTCGGTCTGCGTCTCGCCCGCCAGCGGCTTGCCCGTATCAGCCGGCGTGAACAGCATGAAAGCGTCGAAAGCCATGTTTCTCTCCTAGTCCCTATCCGCGTTCTGGTGTGACGTTTCTTGGATGCCGGGAAGACCCGACCCGCTCAGGCCGGCAGGCGCGAGACGAGACGGAGCGACACCGTCAGCCCCTCAAGCTGGTAGTGCGGCTTGAGAAAGAACTTGGCGCTGTAGTAGCCCGGGTTCTCGGGGTTGGCCTCCACCACCACCTTGCCTTCGGCCAGCGGATGGGTGGCCTTGTATTCCTCGGTCGAGGAGTCCGGCGATCCGTCCACATACTGGCCGAGCCAGCGCTCCAGCCACTCGGTGAGCTGCTGTTGCGTCATGGTAGAACCGATCTTGTCCCGAACCATGCATTTCAGATAGTGGGCGAAACGACAGCTCGCGAAAAGGTAAGGCAACCGCGCAGAGAGATTGGCATTAGCGGTCGCTGCGGGGTCGTCATATTCCTGCGGCTTCTGCAGGGACTGCGCCCCGATGAAGGCGGCGAAGTCGGAATTCTTCTTGTGAATCAGCGGCATGAAGCCGTTCTTTGCCAGCTCCGCCTCGCGCCGGTCGCTGATCGCGATCTCGGTCGGGCATTTCTGGTCCACGCCGCCATCATCGGTCGGGAAGGTGTGGGAGGGCAGGCCCTCCACCGCGCCGCCGCTTTCGATGCCGCGAATCCGCGTGCACCAGCCATACATCTTGAAGGCGCGGGTGATGTTCGTCGCCATCGCATAGGCGGAATTCGCCCAGCAATACTTGCTGCTGTCGGCGCCCTCGACCTCTTCCTCGAAGGCGAATTCCTCCACCGGCTCGGTCTTCGCG
Organism: Siccirubricoccus soli; assembly: GCF_024178315.1. Classification (GTDB taxonomy): domain Bacteria; phylum Pseudomonadota; class Alphaproteobacteria; order Acetobacterales; family Acetobacteraceae; genus Siccirubricoccus; species Siccirubricoccus soli. The sequence goes on from NZ_JAMZIK010000028.1 coordinate 34,613, forward strand.
CCATAGGGCAGCCGCGCCAGGAAGCGCGGCATGGTCAGGCCGATGTAGCGCGCATCCTCGCTCTCGCGCAGGCTCCGCCAGGCGGCATATTCCGGCGTCTGGAAGATCTTCGTCAGGTCGCGCGGATTGGCCAGCTCGTTCCAGCTGTCCATCTGCATCACGGTCGGCGCCGCCGCCGAGATGAAGGGCGCATGCATGGCCGAGGCGACGGCCGCGATGTCGCCCAGCAGCGCCACGTCCTGCGGGCTGTGGTCGAAATAGTAGTCGCCGATCAGGCAGCCGAAGGGCTCGCCGCCGAACTGGCCGAACTCTTCCTCATACAGCTTCTTGAACAGCGGGCTCTGATCCCAGGCGGTGCCGCGGAACTTCTTCAGCGTCCGCGTCAGCTCCTTCTTCGAGATGTTGAGCACCTTGATCTTCAGGTACTCGTCCGTCTCGGTGTTGTTGACCAGGTAGTGCAGGCCGCGCCACGCGGATTCCAGCTGCTGGAAATCGGCGTGGTGGATGATCTGGTTCACCTGCTCGGTCAGCTTGGCGTCGATCGCGGCGATGATGCCCTCGATCGTCTTCAGCGCCTCGGTGCCGATCAGCGTGGTGTTCGCCAGCGCCTGCTGCGCCAGGGTCTGCACCGCACCCGCCACCGCGTCCCGGGCCGCATCGGATTTCGGCCGGAACTCCTTGCTCAGCAGGGAGGCGAAGTCGTTCTCCTGGAAGGTGACCCCCGCGAAGGCGGAGGACGATTGAAGTTGCTCGGACATCGATCAGCCCTCCGACGACTCGTTGCCGCCATCCGCCTTGGGCGCGGAGGCGAGCGCCTGCAGCAGCGTCGGATCCTGCAGCACCTTGCCGATCAGCTCTTCGGCGCCGCTCTTGCCGTCCATGTAGGTCAGCAGGTTCGAGAGCTCGGTCCGCGCGGTCAGGAGCTGGTTGAGCGCATCCACCTTCCGCGCGACGGCGGCGGGGGAGAAATCGTCCATGCTCTCGAAGGTGATGTCCACCGCCATGCTGCCTTCGCCCGTCAGGGTGTTCGGCACCATGAAGGCGACGCGCGGCTTCATCGCCTTCAGCCGGCTGTCGAAGTTGTCGACATCGATCTCCAGCATCTTGCGGTCGGCCACCGGCGGCAGCGGCTCCGCCGGGTTGCCGGAGAGGTCTGCCATGACGCCCGCGACGAAGGGCAGCTGCACCTTCTTCGAGGCGCCATAGGTCTCGACGTCGTATTCGATCTGGACCCGCGGGGCGCGGTTCCGGGCGATGAATTTCTGGCTGCTCGGTTTGGCCACTGTTGACCTCGCTCTGGTTCCTGTTGTCCGCAGGGGTCGTCAGCCAAGCGGCCGCCGACGCAGATCCCCCTATTCGTTCGTTCCCGCGATGAGCTGCGCCTGATGGAGCCCGTCGGGCGCCATGTCGCGCAGGAGATCGAGGAAATTCTTGTCCGCCAACCGCTGCGCCCGCCGGATGAGCAGCGGCAGCGGGCTGGCCGGTTCGTAGGTCTCGAAGTAGGTCGCGGCCACTTCCATCAGATGCATCGCCTCCTGCCGCGTCTCGACCTGGCGAAGCGACAGCACGGAGGCGAAGCCCGCCCCACCGGCGCGCCGTGGCGCCGCCGCCATCGCCACACGGTCTTCGGTTTCTTTCTCGCCCGTCTCTTCTACCTGGAGTTCACTCTCGGCCGCTGTGTCCAACGTCACGGACTTGAAGCGATCCAGCACCTTGCGGATGTCGAAGACCTGCTTCTCCAGCCGGCTGAGATCGGGGCTCGTGCCCGGCCCGCCCTTGTCCTCGAAGGCGGTGTTGATTCCCTTAAGGTCGCGGGCCAGGCCGTCGAAGGCCGCGCGGATCCGCTCGGCGTAATCCGGATCGGTCTCGGCGAAGGCGGCGTTGATCTCCTGCTCGGTGGGCGGCGTGGCCTCCGGGTCCTGCTCCAGCAGCCCGATCGCGAGGGCGATCTGCTGCCAGCCGAAGCTGCCGGCGCGCCGGCTGCGGGCCAGCGGCGCCTCGCGCAGCACCTGCACCACCCGCCCGACATGGCCGAGGCCGAGCACCGCATTGGCGCGCATCGTCGGGTCGTTGTCGTCATCCGGGTCCAGCCGCGGATGCACGCCCTCCCAGTGCGTGTCGAGCAGCCGGGCGATCAGCCCGACCGCCTCGGCGAAGGCAGGCACGCCCTGGGTGTGCAGCCGCGCTACGGCCAAGTGGACAATGATGCGGATGTCGCGCGAGCGCTCCAGCAGCCCGACGGCAAGCTGCTCCACCTCCCGCCAGTCGGGATCCTCGGCGGGGATGACGGTATCGCCGAATTGCTGCTCCGGCTTGCCGGTTGCGGCGGTGTTCAACGCCAGGAAATCAGCGTCGAACTCAAGGTCGGAGCCGGTATCTTCGGTCTCGAGGTAGGTGTCGAACTCGGCCATTCACCGCCCCCCGGCCCAGCGGCGGCCGCAGGCGCGCAACGCCGCCCCGCGTAGCTGCGTCATCGCACTCATGGGCCGCGCCGTGCTCCTGCGGGATATTGCCGGCCCCAAAGGGTGCCGACCTGGTTCGTTTCGATTGGCTGGATCGTGTCGTAGAAATACGACATTGTCCAGCATACTCTCAACCTTAAGGAGATGGCTTGGCCGCATCAGCAGTGCCACCCGGCCCCGGTGGCTTCTATGGCAAGCTGCCAGCGCGCGGGGATTTCGTTGGCCAGGGCCTGGCCGGCAGCTTCACCCGCCCTTGGGACAAATGGTGGCAGCAGGCCATTGCCACGAGCCGCGACCTGCTCGGCCCGCGCTGGAAGCCGGCCTGGATGGAGGCACCGATCTGGCGCTTCCTGCTGCCCGCCGGTGCCTGCGGCCCGGCCGCCATGCTCGGCCTCTGGATGCCGAGCGTTGATCGCGCCGGGCGGCTCTTTCCCCTGACCTTCGCGCGGCCGGCGGAAGGCCATCCCGCCGGCTTCGCCGCGGCGCAGGCCGGCTGGCTGGCCCTGGCGGAGGCGGCGGGCCTTGCCGCGCTGGAGCTGGAGCTGGGCCCCGCGGAACTCGCCGCGCGGCTGGCAGGGCCGGAGCCCGAGGCGCCCCCGCCCGCGCCGCTGGAATGCGCGGCGGCCGGGCGCGGCGAGACGGTGTGGTGGACCGAAGGCTCGCCCCGCGTGCCGGCTGGGGTGCTGGTGCTGCCCGCCCTGCCGGATGGCGCGGCCTTCGCCCGGATGCTGGATGCCGGCGCGGCCTGACCGCCGCCCCGCGCCCTCGCCTCAGATCGCCGCCGCGCTCTCCCGCGCCCGCACCATCACCGCGGTCACGTTGTCCCGCGCCCGCGCCTCGTTCGCCGCGGCGAGAAGCTGGTCGGGATCGGCGCCGGCCATCAGCAGGATGCCGATCTGCTCCTCCGGCAGCGCCTTGAACAGCCCATCGGTGCAGAGCAGGACCAGGTCGTCATCCTCGAAGCGGCCGGAGACCTTGTCGAGCTCGAGCTCCCCTGCCCCGCCGATCGCCCGGGTGATGACATTGGCCTGGGGATGGCGCTCGGCGTCCTCGGCCGCCAGCGTGCCCTGGTCCACCAGCTCCTGCACCAGGGAGTGGTCGCGGGTGATGCGGGTCAGCACGCCGTGGCGCAGCAGATAGGCGCGGGAATCCCCGGCCCAGAGGCAGGCGAAATGGTCGCCATGCGCCAGCATGACGACGACGGTGGTGGCGATCACCCCGCTTTCGGTGCTCTCCGCCTGGCGCTGCAGCTCGGCATGCACCTCGGAGAGGCGGCGGCGGATCTCCGCCAGCTTCTCCCCGGGCTGGAGGTCCACCGGCAGGGCGGCGAGCGCCGCCACCACCGCGGCCGAGGCGACATCCCCCGCGCCATGGCCGCCGGCGCCGTCCGCCACCGCCCAGACGCCGATATCCGAGCGGTCGATGAAGGCATCCTCGTTCCGCTTGCGGACGGTGCCGACATGGGTCGCGCCGCGCGCGGTGATCAGGAACGGCATGCGGCTTGGGTCTCGGACCAGGCTTCGCCGACGGGCTCTTTCGCTCTCACGCCTGACGCGGGCCCCCCACCCAAACCGAAGGTTGCGACTCAGGAGAGCAACGATACCGTTCCGTTTGCCCGCCGGGAAGCGACTGAACGCAGGGGGCAATCACATCACTTTCCTGCGATGTACGGTCCCGGCGAAACCCGCCCGGAACCGCATCCAAGTGCTTTTCATTTGGCTGTACCAATGGCATTTCGGCGGCGAGCGCACCCTGGCGGCGCCGGAAGCCACAGCACCGGAACGGAAATAATGGCGGGACACGGACATGCGGACCATGGCGGGGACAAGCGTATCGCCCTGCTGATTTCCATTCTGGCGCTATTCCTCGCCATCTCCGAGACCGGGGCGAAGAGCGCGCAGACCGAGGCGATTTCGCGCAACGTGGAGGCCGCCAACCTCTGGGCCTTCTTCCAGTCCCGCACCGTGCGCCAGACCACGGTGCGGACGGCGGCGGAGGAGGCGGAGCTGGCGCGGCTCGCCGCCACCGACGAGGCGGTGCGCGGCGCGATCGAGCGGCAGCAGCGCGCCTGGCGCGACAGCGCCCAGCGCTGGGAGAGCGAGCCGGAGACCGGCGAGGGCCGGCGCGAGCTGATGAACCGGGCACGGGCGGCGGAGCATCACCGCGACGTCTCCATGGCTGCCTATCACCATTACGAATATGCCTCCGCCGCCTTCCAGGTGGCGATCGTCATGGCCTCCTCCTCCATCGTCACCGGCGTGCCGGCGCTGGCGGTGGCCGGCGGTGTCGTTGGGCTGGTCGGGGTGGCGCTGACCGGTATCGGCTATTTTGCACCCGAGGCCGTGCATTTCTGAGCCTCCCGCGCCGACACCGCACGTCTGGCCCGAGGCCCTGTCGCAGCGAAGCCGCGGCAGGGCCATGGCAGAGCTGGCGCCGGCCGGGCTTGACCGGGCTCGGCGCTCGGCCCGCAATGGCGGAGAACAGGCGGCCCGGCAACCGGGCCGGAGGAGGAGCCGATGCGGGCGATCTTCGTCATGGTGAAATGCGAGATGGGCCAGGCCTATCGCGTGGCGCGGGAGATGGCGGACACCATTCCGGAACTTTCGGAAATGCACTCCATCTCCGGCCAGTACGACCTGATGGGAAAATTCTACCTGGAGCCGGAGCAGGATATCGGCCTGTTCGTGGTGGAGCGGCTGCAGACCGTGGTGGGGGTGAAGGACACCTACACCCTGCAGACCTTCAACGCCTTCTCGCCGGGCCGGGCCTGATCGCGGGAAGCGGGGTCGCCGGAGCGCCTGGCTCCGGCGTGTGAATGAGAGCCAGGCCCGGCCCATGCGGGCCGCCGCATGGGCCCCGATATGGGACTGGTGGGCCGGCCCGCCCTGCCGCGGTCGGACGAGGTCCGGCCCCCGGCCCGCCGATGCCCCGGCTGCCCGTCCACGCCAGAGTGCGGCGAGGGAGCGGAGGCGCCGCAGGCCAGGGGCCGACTGACGGCCTGTTGCAGCCTTGTCGGGTCAGGACCCACTTGGCCATCCGGACCCCAACGAGCGGCTGGAGCGCTGCGCGCCGTCACGGTCAAGGCGGATCCGCTCCAGCCGAGCAGGCCGCCGGCGCTGCCGGTCCGACGCAAGCCACGCCCCTCCACGCCATGATCTCCACGCCATGATTCCGGCGCGATCCCGCCATCCCTGCCATCGCCGCGCCGCGCGCTGCCATCGCACCGCCCTGGCCCCGCCCCATCGCCAGGTCAGGCTGCCTCCTCGAGGAGGAGTCCCGATGACCCGCATCCTGGCCGCCCTGACCCTGTCCCTCAGCCTGGTGCTTGGCGGCTGCCAGAACCCCGACGGCTCGACCAATTGGGGCAATACCCTGCTGCTGGGCGCCGGCATCGGCGCCGCGGCGGGCCTGATCGCCGGCGCGGCGAATGACCGTCCGCACGGCCGCTACGCGGAAGGCTATGGCCGCGGCGGTCGGGGCTATGGCGGCTATGGCCGCGGCGGGCCGCATGGCGGCTACCGCGGCTGGTGACACGGCGATGTCCCCGCCAGTGAGGGAAATGTAAGGAAGGGTGACGCCCTTGCCGGGGCCGAGCCCTGCCCGGGCACCCTGCCCCGGCCCTGCCGCCCGTCACCGGCCTGAATTCCCGCGCCCTACCCACCGCGCCGCCCCTGCCGCAATCACCTCACCTAGTCGTTGCGGCCGGGGAAATCGCCCGCCCGCCGGCACCGCCGCGCCTTGCGCCGCGCGGCCCCCGCCCCAAGCTTTTGCGCCGGATGGCGGGACGTGCAGGGAAGATGCGGGGATGGTCGCGCCAGGCGGCGCTGTTGCTGGCGATCGCCGCCTTGCTGCCGGGCTGCGCCGCGCTGTTTCCCCGCCATGTCTCGGTGGAGAAGAGGCTGGCCACCCTGCCCCTCCGGGGCCTGCCCCTCGGCGCCCCGGTCACCATCCGCTGGAACGACCACCTGATCCCCTGGATCGAGGCCGGGAGCGACACCGACCTCGCCATGGCCCTCGGCCTGGTGCATGGCCATCTCCGCGGCGCCCAGATCGACCTGCTGCGGCATGTGGCGCGGGGCAGGCTGGCGGAGGTCGCCGGGCCGCTCGCCACCGATATCGACCATGCGCTGCGCATCCTCGATTTCGGCCGCCCCGCCCCCGCCATCATCGCCGCCTGGCCGCGCGAGACGCGTGACTTCGTCGATGCGTTCCTCGTGGGGCTGAACCACGCCATCCGCCACGGCCCCCGCCCCCCGGAGGCAGGCCTGCTCGGCCTCCGCCGCGAGCCCCTGACGCGCGAGGACCTGCTGGCGATCGGCCGGCTGGCCGGCACCGATATCAACTGGCTCGGCTATTTCTCCCTGCTGGCGGAGCGCGGCACGCCCGGCTTCGCCCGCGCCTGGCAGCGGCTGCTGGTCGCCGGCACGGGGCTGGCTCCGGCGAATGCGGGGCAGGTGGCGCTCGGCGGGCTGCTCACCGGCCTCTCCCGCCAGGGCAGCAATGCCGTGGCGGTGGATGCGGCGCATAGCGAAAGCGGCGCGGCGCTGCTGGCGGCCGATCCGCATCTCGGCCTCTCCCTGCCCAATCTCTGGCTGCTGGCGGGGATGCGCTCCCCCTCCTTCCACGCGGTCGGGATGATGGTGCCGGGCCTGCCCATCCTCGGCCTCGGCCGCAACCCGGACCTGGCCTGGGGCGGCACCAACCTCCGCGCCGCCTCCTCGGACCTCTTCGCCGTTGCCGGCCTGCCGCTGGAGGAGCGGGAGGTGACGATCCGCCAGCGCCTCTGGTTCGCCACGACACGGCGCGTGCGCGTCTCGCCCCAGGGGCCGGTCATCACCGATGCCACCATCATCCCCAATCCGGCCGGCGAACAGATCGCCCTGCGCTGGGCCGGGCATGAGCCGGCAGACGAGATCACCGCCCTGCTGCGCGCCGCCCGGGCCCGCAATGGCGGGGAGTTCCGCGCCGCCTTCGCCGGCTTCGCCGTCTCGCCGCAGAACATGCTCTGGGCCGATCGCAGCGGGCGCATCGGCCGGCTGACCGCCGCCCTGCTGCCGGACCGCGCCGGCTTCCCCGCCACCGACCCGGTGCTGGATGCGCGCGACCCGGCGGCGACCGCGCCCTGGACCCGGCTGCGCGACGCAGGGCGCCTGCCGGCGCTGGAGGATCCGCGGGAGGGCTTCCTCGCCTCGGCCAACGAGAATCCGGCGCTCTGGGCCCCGGATGCCCCGCCCATCGGCTATTTCTTCTCGGATGGCGACCGCGTCGCCCGGCTGCGCGCCCTGCTCGCCGCCCGGCCGAAGCTCTCCGTCGCCGATCTGGCGGCGCTGCAACGGGATAGGGTGGCGCCCAAGGCGGCGGCACTGGCAGAGGGGCTGCTGGCACGGCTGGACGCCCTGCCCGGCGGCGCGCCGGACCCCGCTTTGCTGGCCCCGCTGCGCGGCTGGGATGGCGACTACGCCGCGGAAAGCCGCGCCGCCCTCATCTTCGAGCTGCTGATCGGCCAGCTCGTTCCCGCCCTGCAGCCGGAGGGGGTGACGGCGCGCGGGCCGGAGACGGGGTGGAATTTCATCACCACCTTCCTGCTGCGGGACCTGGACGCGCTGCCGCCGGCCCGCCGCGATGCCGTGCTGCGGGCGGCGGTGGCGGGTGCCGCGCCGCTGGCCGCCCGCCATGCCAATTGGGGCGAGGTACATCGGCTGCGCGCGGCGCATTGGCTGGTGAACCTGCCCCTGCTCGGCCGCGCCTTCGTGCTGGGCAGCGACCCGGTCGGCGGCTCCCGCGAGACGCCGATGAAGACCGGCCACGGGCTGGTCGCCGGTCCGCATGAGGTCAGCTTCGGCGCCATGGCGCGACAGGTCTCGGACCTTGGCGACTCCGACGCCAATTGGTTCGTGCTGTTCGGCGGGCAGGACGGCTTCCTCGGCAGCGCCGCCTTCGCGGACCAGATCCCGCTCTGGCGCGAGGGGCGCAGCATCCGCCTGCCGCTGCGGCCGGAGACGGTGGCGCGGGAATTCCCCCATGTGACGGTGCTGCGCCCATGAGGGCCGGCCCCCCCTTTGACGCCACGGCGCTGCTGCGGGCGGTGACCGCGCGCCGCATCGCCGCACTGGAGGCGGAAGACGCCGCAGCGAGCCAGGCGGCACTGCTGCAGCGCCTGCTGCACCACGCCGCCGGCACGCGATTCGGCCGGCTGCACGGCTTCATCGACATCACCGATGTCGCGCATTACCAGGCCCGGGTGCCGCTGCGCCGCTACGAGCAATTCTGGCAGGACTGGTGGCAGCCGGACTACCCGGTGCTGCGCGACGTCACTTGGCCGGGGCTGATGCCCTATTTCGCGCTCTCCTCCGGCACCACCTCCGGCAGCACGAAATACATCCCGGTCTCCCGCGCCATGGTCCGGGCCAACCGGCGGGCGGCAGTGGATGTGCTGGCCTGGCACCTGCACCGCCATCCGGAAAGCCGAATCTTCGGCGGCCTTTCCTTCATGCTGGGCGGCTCCACGGCGCTGCAGGCGGTGGCGCCGGGGGTGCGGCAGGGGGATCTTTCCGGCATCGCCGCGGCGGAGGTGCCGCGGCTGCTGGCGCCCTGGGGCTGGCCGCCCTCCCGCTTGGCTCTGCTGGCGGATTGGGATGCCAAGCTGGCGGCCCTGGCGGCGGAGGCGCCGGCGGCGGCCATTCGCATGCTTTCCGGCACCCCCTCCTGGCTGTTGCTGCTGCTGGAGCGGCTGGCGGCGCGGCACGGCAGGCCGCCCCTGCCAGGGCTGGAGCTGCTGGTGCATGGCGGCGTCGCCTGGGGCCCCTACCGCAACCACATCGCCCCCTTCCTGCCGCCGGGTTGCGCAACGCGGGAGGTCTATCCGGCGAGCGAGGGCTTCTGCGCCATCGCCGATCGCGGCGAGGGCGAAGGGCTGCGCTTGCTCACCGACCGGGGCGTGTTCTGGGAATTCGTGCCGGTCGAGGAGCTGGCGGCGCCGACGCCGACCCGGCATTGGGTGGGCACTGTCGAGACCGGGGTAGAGTATGCCGTCATCGTCACCTCCTGCGCCGGGCTCTGGGCCTATGTGCTGGGGGATACGGTGCGGTTCATCGACCGCTTGCCGCCGCGGCTGCTGGTGACGGGGCGGGTCAGCTACATGCTCTCCGCTTTCGGCGAACACTTGGCGGGTGAGGAGCTGGAACAGGCGCTGCTGGCCGCCGCCGCGCAGGTGGGGCTGGAGATCGTGGAATACACGGTAGGGCCGGTCTTCGGCGCGCTGCGCGGGCATCACCGCTGGCTGGTGGAAGCGCGCGGCGAGGGCTCGGCGGCGGCATTGGCGGCGGCGCTGGACGCGGCATTGCAGGCGGCGAATGCGGATTATGCGGCGCACCGCCGGGGCGGGCAGATGGACCCGCCGGAGGTGACGCTGCTGCCGGCAGGGCGGTTCGAGGCCTGGATGCGTGCCCAGGGAAAGCTGGGCGGGCAGCACAAGGTGCCGCGGGTGCTGGCGAATCCGGGGCGGTTTGCACAGGCGGTGGAGGGGCTGGTGAGCGGTGGGGGCGCCACCCCCGCGCCCCGGCCCCGGTGTGAGTCGGCGGGTAAGCCAGTAAACTCGGACCGGGGTCCGGGGCCAGGTCCTGGCCCCGGCGGAGGGGCAGGAGGCAGAGCCTCCTGCCGGGATCCAGGGGCAGCGCCCCTGGCTACCCTATTCCCCGCCGCCCTCTTCCTGCTCCGGCGCCGAGGCGCTGTTGAGCTGGATGTACTTCTCGATCCCGATCAGCTTGATCAGGTCGAATTGCCGCTCGAGGAAGTCCACATGGCTCTCCTCGCTGTCGAGGATGCGGCGCAGCAGGTCGCGCGACACGTAGTCGCGCACCGATTCGCAATAGGCGATGCCCTCGCGGAGATCGGCCATCGCCTTCTCCTCCAGCGTCAGGTCGGCCTGGAGGATCTCCTCGACCGTCTGGCCGACCATCACCTGGTTCAGCCGCTGCAGATTGGGCAGCCCGCCGAGGAAGAGGATGCGCTCGATCAGCCAATCGGCATGGCGCATCTCGTCGATCGATTCCTCGTATTCATGCTTGCCCAGCTTGGTCACGCCCCAGTGGCGCAGGATCCGGGCATGCAGGAAGTACTGGTTGATCGCGGTCAGCTCATTGGTGAGCTGGGTGTTCAGATGCTCGACGACCTTCGGGTCGGATTTCATGCAACGCTCCTGGTTGCGGCCGCCGAGAGGGTCCGGCGGCCGAACCGGCCCGCGTCACCCGGCCGCCATTGTGGCCTCTCCCGCGGCGGGCTGTAGCACGGCGTCCCGGATCATGCCGAGGACCATTCGCGTACAGGTGCCGCACTGGGCCTTGCAGTCGCAGGCGGCATAGACCTCCCGCGGCCGCCGGGCTCCCTGGGCGACCGCCTGTTCCAACTGCCGGTCGGTCAAAGCGTTGCAAAGGCAGACGATCATTCCCCCCACGTCTCCTTCAGCGCCAGCCGGCGCGCTGCATGATCTGCAGCGCCGGCCCGGCATTGGTGTTGGTCCGCTCGGCATCCACCGTCTCGCCGCGGAAGCTGCCCATGGCGGTCAGGGCCGGGTGCAGCGGCGCTTCCGGCACGGCCGGGTATTCCATGTTCCCCAGAGCGAACATCTCCTGCGCCTTGTCGGAGACAAGGAATTCCAGGAAGCGGATGGCATCCGCCCGGTGCGGTGCGGTCTTCACCAGCCCGGCGCCGGAGATGTTCACATGCGCCCCCCGGTCGCCCGGCGCCTGGTTCGGGAAGATCACCCCGATCCGGCGGAACAGCGTCTGGTCCTCCTCCCGCTGGGAGGCACCGAAGGCCGCCAGGTAGTAGGTGTTGGCGATGGCGAGCTGGCACTGGCCGGAGGGGATGGCGCGGAACTGGTCGCGATCGCCGCCCTGGGGCGGGCGCGCCAGGTTGGCGGCGACGCCCTTGGCCCACTCCTCCGTCCGCTCCGGCCCGTCGGCGGCGAGGAGCGAGGCGGCGAGGCTGATATTGTAGGGGTGGTTGCTGCTGCGGACGCAGAGCATGCTGCGGAAGCGCGGATCGGCCAGGTCCTCATAGCGCGTCAGGCCCTGCGGCGCGCCGCGCTCCTTGTCGTACATGATGACGCGGGCGCGCTGGGAGACGGCGAACCAGGTGCCGCCCGGGTCGCGCAGCCCTTCCGGCACGCGGCTGGCGATTACCTGGGACTGCACCGGCTGCAGAATGCCGGCATGGGCTGCGCGGGCCAGCCGCGCAGCATCGACGGTGATGAAGACATCGGCGGGGCTGTTCGCCCCCTCATTGCGGATGCGCTCGATGAGCTGGTCGGCATCGCCCTCGATCAGGCGGATTCGGATGCCGGTCTCCTTGGTGAATTCGGCGTAGAGCGCGCGGTCGCTGTCATAGTGGCGGGAGGAGTAGAGATTCACCTCCTGCGCCAGGGCGGCGCCAGGCAGGGCCATGGCGGCGGCGAGCAGGCCGAGGATGCGGCGGGCAGGGCGCATGTATCACTCCGTCACGCCCAACTGATACCGATAGTGAGAACCATTCGCAAGTTCGAAAAGCGCGTGACCGGGTGCAGCTGGTGTGACGCGTGACCTGGCTGCACGCTTGGCCGCCAGGCCGGCCGCCGGCTGCCCGGCAATGCAAGCGCGGCAGGGCTGGCGATAGGCCCATCCCGCCTCTCGGCAGGCAGGCAGGTTGGAGCAGAGCCGACCGGTCGCGCCGGCCCTGCGCAAGGCAGGCAGGGCAGTCCCTGCCCCGCCCCCTCCCCTTCAGCCCTGCAGGCCGCGGAGGAATTTGCTGCGCGCCGTGGCGCCGGCCAGCAGCAGGTTGTGGTCCGAGCCGCTGAGCAGCAGCCGGGCGCCGAGCTTGATGTAGGCGGCGGCCCAGGTCTCGTCATACACGCCGCCCATGCCGAGCACCTTGCCCGAGGATTTGCAGGCATCGGCCACCGTCTTGTAGGCCGCCTGCACCCGCTCATGCCCGATCTGCCCGGCGATTCCCATCGAGGCCGTCAGGTCCGAGGTGCCGATCATCAGCGCGTCGATCCCCGGCACGGCGGCGATGGCGGCGGCATTGGCCACCGCTTCCGGCGTCTCGATCATCACCGTCACCAGGATCTCGCGGTTCAGCTCGACCTGCGCCTCGGCCACTGCCGGCGGCTTGAAGTTGTAGGCGAAGGGCGGGCCGCCCCAGGAGCGGGTGCCGACCGGCGGGAAGCGATAGGCGTCGGCGACGGCCTTCGCCTCCTCGGCATTGTCCACATGCGGCACGACGACGCCCATGGCGCCGTTGTCGAGGGCGCGGGTGCCCTCGAACACCGCATCCTTGCAGACGCGCACGATGGGGGTCACGCCCTGGTTCAGCGCGGCGATGGCGATCTGCGTGGCCTCGTGCACGGAAGTCGCGCCATGCTCCATGTCGATGAACAGCCAGTCGAAGCCGGCCGAAGCGGCCAGCATGCCGACCGCGGCGCCGCGCAGATGGTGCACGCCGAAGCCGAGGGCGAGTTCGTCCTTCGCCAGGCGCTGCTTCACATGGTTGGGCACGATGGGCATGGCGTTCTCTCCCTTTCGCCGGGTGGCTTGGGCAGAGGGCATCATGCGGGGGCGCCCGGGTCAATCCGGCCCGCGGTGCGGGATGTCCTCCCGCTGCCCGGCACGCGGCCACGCAGGCCGGCGCAGCCGCCGAACGCCGCGGCCTGGATGCGCCCAGGCGGTGGCCGGCGCAGCAGGCGCCCGGCGCGATGGCGGCCGCGCGGGAGGGCGGCTGTTGCAGGCTCGATGGCCGCGCCGCCGTCACGCCAAGCCCGCGCAGTGCCCGGTCCGGACTCTCCAGGCCGGGTATCAGACCCGCTGCATGTAGAAGGAGGAGGCGGAATCATGCGGCTCCGGCGCCCACCAGGCCGGGGAGCCCGGGCCGCCGCTCTGCGCGCGCCAAAGTTGCGGAAGGCGGGCCGAAAGCCACGCCAGCTCCTGGGGAGACCTCTGCGAAACGCCTTGCTGATCGCATCCGATGCTGATTCGCCTGGGCCTGCGGTAGGTTGGCGGAGGCGCGGATGGGCCAACGGCGGATCGGACAAGGCAGCCTCGCGGAGGCGCTGCTGCCGGCGGATGCCGGTGCGAACCGCCGGCTGGAGCGGATCGCTGGCCTGATCGACTGGGCGCCGATGGAGCGGAAGCTGGCGCCGTTGCGGTCACCGGCCGGCCGGCCCGGCTATCCGCCGCTGGCGCTGTTCCGTGCCTTGCTGCTGGCGCAGTGGTACCAGCTCTCCGATCCTGGCCTCGAAGAGGCGCTGGCCGACCAGCTGTCCTTCCGGCGCTTCTGCGGCTTCGGGCTGGATGACGGCACGCCGGACGAGACCACGCTGTGCCGCTTCCGTGGCACGCTCGCGGAGCACGGCCTGGCCGAGGCGCTGTTCACTGAGCTGAACCGCCGCTCGACGCCAAGGGGCTGATGCTGAAGGCCGGCACCCTGATCGACGCGACGCTGGTGGAGGCCGCGGTTGCCGGCTCGCCAGGAATTCCGGCGGGTGCGCGCCAGGATCTCGCAGGCCAGGGCCTCATGCGTCGGCATGTCGAGGGGCAGGCCGATGCATTGCCGCGGCGCATCGCAATATTGCCGCGCGACGATGTGCGTATTCGAGATCGGCTCGTAGAAATGGTCCCCGGTGATGTGGAAGCCGGCCGCTTCCGCCGCGCCGAACATTCGGCGCGAGCCAGCGCTGCACGGCGTAGCGCGCATTCGTCAGCTTGAACAAGGCTCTCTGCATCGAGCCGTCCCCCCGTTCCCCTTGGCGTTGCCGGCGGCCATTCGGGCCAGAGCCGGGGCCGTGCGCCGGCCTCCTGCCGGCATCGCCGCGCTCCCGTCCGACGCCTACCAGGCATCCCGCGGTGCCGGCGCCTCGGGCGCTTGCGCCAGGGAAGCTGCGACGCAGCGGCACCCGCGCATGGGATGAGCCACCCCGCAGGCGTCGGGTGCTGCCATGCCCGCGACGCCGTTCCACTCAAATGCCGGACGACGACGCCACGCCTGTCGAGGCCCTGGACCGGCCGCTCAGGGTCTGGGCCACCTGACATAAAGAATATGTCGTATTTGCATCATATGAGCCGCCAGATCGGCGGAAAACTGCAACGCCGCACGGATTGTTATGGTGGCGCAGCGGGTGGTCCCCTGGCCTGCGCGATCGGGCGGGCCCGGCAGGCGTGACGGCCTGAGGGCGCGGGACCCGCTGGCCGGGGCTGGCGCCCGGGATGGCTGCGAAGGCGCTGCGCGCAGCCGCCCCTGCCTGCGCGGCTTCCCTCTGGCCAGCCCGGCAAAACGAGGGGCAGCCAAACCGCCCCCATGGCAGCAGCTATTGCGCCGCGAGGTAATCGCGCGCCCCGATCAGCGCAGGATGCGGCATCTCGGCCGAGGCCGCGATCTCGAGCAGCGCGGCGTAATGCTGCTTGGCCGCCGCGCGATCGCCGGCCTGGGCCGCGCTAAGGGCCGCGCCATGCACGGCGCGGAACCGCCGCGGCTCGGTCTGCTGCACCGCCTCGTATTCCTGCCGCGCCTCGGCGGCGCGGCCTTGCAGCAGCAGCATCTCGGCAAGCTGCTCGCGCGCCGGGAAGAGCGGCCCGGGGGTGACCGGGTGCTTCTCCGTGGCCGCTTCGCGCGTCGAGGCCTCGGTCATCAGCGCCAGCGCCTGGTCGCGCTCGCCGCGCGCATAGGCCACCCAGCCCTCCGCGGCGACGCGCAGGATCTCGACCTGCTCCTGCCAATAGGCGTCGCGGCCGGCGAGCGCGGCCGCGCCCTCCCGCAGCGCGGCGATATCGGGTGCCGCATCCCCCGGACGGCCGGCGCGGGCGGCGCCGACGGCACGGGCGAATTGCGTCGCCGCATCCACATAGGGGACTCCGAAGGCCCTGGTATCCAGCTTCGCCGCCGCTTCCCAGTCACCCTGCTCCAGCGCGATGCGGGCCGGCATGGCGCTGAGGGCATAGCCGCCTAGCGGGCGGTCCGGCGTCCAGCCCGCCAACCGCTCCGTCTCCGCCAGCACCCGCCGCGCCGCCTCCGGCCGGCCGGTCTGCAAATAGGCATAGACCATGTAGTCGAGGGCATGGACCTCGTCGAAGATTTCCTCCCGCGCCCGCGCGGTATCGGCGGAGCGGCGGTTGGTCGCGATCGACTCCTCCCAGCGCCCGACCCGCGTGAAGATATGCGAGGGCATGTGCAGCGCATGCGGCGCATCGGCGGCAAGAGTCGCGTAGCGCTCGGCGGCCGGCACGCCCTTGCTGGCGAGCGCCGGCACGTCATAGCTGTGGATCAGGTAATGCGCGACGCCCGGATGCTGCGGGTAGCGGGCGGCCTGGGCCTCCAGGATCTCCGCGGCGCGGCGCTGCTTCGCATAGCTCTTGTCGGCGGGCGAGGCCGCCATGTCGAGCGAGAGGGCATAGAGGATCGCCACCTCGGAATCCTCGGGAAAGCGCGCATGCAGCGCCGCCATCGCCATCTCGTAGCGCTGCAGCCGGACGCGGTGGCCAGGCAGGTCGTCGCTGGCGAAGATCTCGGAGAGGGCGGCGATGAAGCCGGCCTCTCGTTCGGTCTTCGCGCCGGTGGCGCGGGCGCGGTCGAGCAGCGCCTTGCCTTCCCGCAGATTGGCGGCGACTGGCGGGGTGAAGGGGTTGTCCAGCAGGGTGATCGCCTGCCCCCAAAGGGCCATGACGCAGCCGGGGTCGCGCTGCGCCGCCTCGCGGAAGGCGTCGCGGGCCGCCTGATACCAGAAGGAATGCTGCAGCTTCATCCCGGTCTCGAAGGCGGCTGCGGCCTCCGGTGAGCAGGAGACGGGGAAGCTCACCTCCCCCAGCACCGGGCCGTGCCCGGCATGGCTGTGGTCCTGTGTCGCCTGGGCCCAGGGGCCCATCGGCCACGCGGCAAGCCCGGCCACCAAGCCGAGTTGCAGCAACTTCGCCTTGTCCATTCTTGCCTCCCAGCCCCCGCCGGTCTCGCGGGGTTGCGAGGAGTGTGCACCGGCCGGGCCCACAGCGCCCGGAATTGTCATAAAAGTAACACTCAAATTACGGCCGGGCGGAGCTCATACCGGCCGCGCGCGACCTACTGACCGGTGCGGTCCACAGATGCGTGGCCGGTCTGGCCTTGTGGCTGGCGCGCAGCCGCCACGCCAACCCTGCGCGATACCCGGCTTGGCCCGGGAAGACGTCCCGAGCCGGGTATCAGGCATCGCCCAGGCGGAAGGCGTCGGCAATGCGGCGGACCTCCCCCGCCACATCCACCAGCAGCAGGTCGAAGCGCATGCCGGCCGCGCCATGGCCGGGATGGGCGGCAAGCCAGCACTCCGCCGCCGCCAGCAGCCGGGCGCGCTGGCGCGGCCGCAGGGCGAAGGCAGCTTCCGCCAGCCGGGCCCGTGCCTTCACCTCGATGAAGGCGAGCAGCCCGTCGCGCTCGGCGACCAGGTCCAGCTCGCCCGCCGGGGTGCGGATGCGCTGGCCGAGCACGGTCCAGCCCTCCCGCACCAGGGCGGCAGCGGCGGCGCTTTCCGCCTGCCGCCCGGAGGTCTCGGCGCGGGCGCCGCGCAGCCGCCGCGCCATCCCCTCCATCAGGCCGCGAGCGCCTCGCGGATCAGCGCCACCGCCTCCTCGATCATCGGCGCGGTGACGTCGAGATGGGTGCAGGCGCGCACCCGGCCGCCGAGGCCGCTGACCGAGACGCCCTTCATCGCCAGCCGCTTCTGCAAGGTAGGCACATCGCAGCCGGCGCCCTTCACGTCGAAGAAGACCAGGTTGGTCTCCGGCTCCTCCACCGCCACGCCCGGGATCTGGCGCAGCCCGCGGGCCAGCGCCTTGGCGTTCGCATGGTCCTCCGCCAGCCGGTCCACATGGTGGTCCAGCGCGTAGAGGCAGGCGGCGGCGCAGATGCCGCCCTGCCGCATGGAGCCGCCGAGCCGCTGCTTCCAGCGCCAGG
This sequence comes from Siccirubricoccus soli, assembly GCF_024178315.1. Lineage (GTDB taxonomy): Bacteria > Pseudomonadota > Alphaproteobacteria > Acetobacterales > Acetobacteraceae > Siccirubricoccus > Siccirubricoccus soli. The sequence goes on from NZ_JAMZIK010000028.1 coordinate 52,021, forward strand.
CCTGGCCGATGAACTCGCTGCTGCCGCAGAGCACGGCGCCGAGCGGCGCACCGAGCCCCTTGGTGAAGTCCAGCCAGACACTGTCATAGGAGGCGACCATGTCCTTCGGCGCCACGCCGGCGGCGACGCAGGCATTCATCAGCCGCGCGCCATCCATATGGGTGGACCAGCCCTGCTCATGCGCCACCGCGGCCACGTCGTTGAGCTGCTTGAGCGGCCAGACCTTGCCGCCGCCGATATTCGCCGTCTGCTCCACCTCCAGCAGGCGCTGGGGCGGGTTGTAGCGGGTCTTCGGGCGGATATTGGCGCGGACCTCATCGGCGGTGAACATCCCGCCGGCGCCCTTCAGCGGCATGATCTGCACGCCGGTGAAGGCGGCATGCGCGCCGCCCTCGGAGAAGAGGATGTGCGAGGTCTCATGCGCCACCACCTCATCGCCCTTGCCGCAATGGGTGAGGATGGCGACGACGTTGCACATGGTGCCGGAGGGCAGGTAGATCGCCGCCTCCTTGCCCATCAGCGCGGCCATGCGGTCGCAGAGGGCGTGGACGGTCGGGTCGTCGCCATGCTGCTCGTCGCCGACCTCGGCGCGCATCATGGCCTCCTTCATGGCGGCGGTCGGGCGGGTCTGGGTGTCCGAATAAAGGTTGATGCGAACGGGCGGGGCGCCGGCCGGCGGACGGGCGGGGGCATGGACCATGAGCGGGCTTCCGGACTGACAGAGTGCCCCGACCCTGCGGCGAATGCGCGCCGCAGGCAAGGGCCGGGGCGCGTTCGGGACGCGAGGAGGCGGGGACCGGCGGGGGATCTTCCTGGACGGGTCGCGGCGCTGCCGCGACAGTGCCGCCGGGGGCTGGTTGCCTCGGCAAGCCGGCCGGCGTCCGGCCCGGAAAAGACGGGCCGTGGGGCCGCTTTCCGGCAGGCCTCAGAACAATATCCGCGCACGCGGAATCGCCTGAACGGATATTGCTCCGAGAAACAGTGCATCTGGAGCAGCTTATCGCCGCCCTGGCGGATCACGTCGTAATCTGCCAGGGCGGCGGCAGGCCCTAGAGCAGATCGCCGTAGGGCGGCATCGCCCGAAGGCGGGAATCTGCTCTGCAGACAAAGGCTTAGAGCGTTTTCGGTGAACGCATGTAAACCGAAAACGCTCTAGCCCTGTGCCGCCTCCGCTGCCATCCAGAAAGGCTCCCAGATATGGCCGTCCGGGTCCTCGAAGGCATGGCCGTACATGAAGCCATGATCCTCCGGCGGCCGCGGAACCTGGCCGCCGGCGGCAACCGCCTTGGCCACGATCTTATCCACCTCGGCCCGGCTCTCGCAGCTTAGCGCCACCAGCACCTCGCTGCTGGCCTTGGCATCGGCCATCGCCTTTGGGTGAAGAGGCGGAATTTCTCATGCGTCAGCAGCATGGCATAGTTGTGCTCGCTGATGACCATGCAGGCGGCGGTCGCGTCGGTGAATTGCGGATTGAAGCGGAAGCCGAGAGCTTCGTAGAAGCGCATGGAGCGGCCGAGATCGGCGACCGGCAGGTTGACGAAGACCTTTCGGGACAAGCGCGTTCCTCCCCCTATTGCGGCAGCTCGAAATGCCGGCGCCAGGCGGGCGTCAGTTGCGGCCGTGTCGCCACCGCCCGCGCCAGGGATTGCAGCTTCGGACAATGCTCCGGCATCCACGCCTCGCAGCCCATCCAGCGGGACAGCACGGCGAGGTAGAGATCGGCCAGCGTCGGCCGCCCGCCCAGCAGGAAGGGCGCGGGTGAGATACTGGCCTCGATCAGCCGCCAGATCTCCTGTGCCATCCCGACGGCGCAGCGGCGGATCGACTCCGGCGCATCGCCGAAGCGGTCCGGGTAATCGTAACGGGTGACGCAGGGATAAATCTCGCTCGCCGCCAGCATCATCCAGCGCAGCGCGACGGCGCGACCGGGATCGTCACCCGGCGGCAACAGCCCTGCCGCAGGGTGCCGGGCCTCCAGGGTCAGCAGGATGGCGGTGCTTTCCGTGACCACCGTGCCGTCCGGCAGGATCAGCGTCGGCACCCGGCCCATGGGGTTGAGCTGGCGGTACCCGGCGGCAAGCTGCGCGTCGCTGGCCAAGGGCACCGGGCGAAGCTCCGCCTCGGCGCCGATCTCGGCCAGGGCGAGCTCCACGATGGAGGAGCCGGAGCGGCGATCGCCATAGAGGATATAGGCCATGGCGGCAGCCTGCCGCACTGCCGCCGCGACCAGCCAACGCAAAGCGGTGATGGGAGGATCACCGCTGCTGATGAATGACGACGCAAATCAGACACTGGAGGGCGCCCCCCCTCGCGGCACCGCCTCAGGCCGGCGCAGTCGCCGGTGGTGCCTGCGGCCGCCCGTAAAGCTGCATCGCCCGGCGTTCGAAGGCCCGAACCATCAGCCGCACCGCTTCGTTGAACACCGTCCCGATCACCGCCTGCAGCAGGCGGGAGCGGAACTCGAAATCGACGAAGAACTCCACCTCCGTCCCCATCGGGTGGGGGTGGAAGCGCCAGTGGTTGTTCAGATAGCGAAAAGGGCCGTTGAGGTAGCGGACATGGATATGCCCCGGCCGCTCCAGCGTGACCTCGCTGCGGAAGCTTTCGCGGAACATCTTGAAGCCGATGGTGAGATCGGCGACCAGCTCGGTCTCGCTTCGGCTCAGGATGCGGGCGCCGACGCACCAGGGCAGGAATTCGGGGTAGCGGCGTACATCCGCGACCATGTCGAAAAGCTGCTCCGGCGTGTAGCGGAGCACCTTCCGCTCGGCATGGGTCGGCATCAGGCGCCGCGCGACCCGCTGGCGAGTTGCCGTTCCCGCGCCTCCCGCAGCGCGGCGAAGTCGCGGTCGGCATGGTAGCTGCTGCGGGTCAGCGGCGTCGCCGAGACCAGCAGGAAGCCCTTGGCGCGGGCCAGCCGGGCGTAATCCTCGAACTCGTCCGGGGTCACGAAGCGATCCACCGCCGCATGCTTCACGCTGGGCTGCAGATACTGGCCGATGGTGAGGAAATCCACCTCGGCGCTGCGCATGTCGTCCATCACCTGCAGCACCTCGATCCGTTCCTCGCCAAGCCCGACCATGAGGCCGGATTTGGTGAAGATGGAAGGGTCGAGCTGCTTCACCCGGTCCAGCAGCCGGAGCGAATGGTAGTAGCGGGCACCGGGGCGGATGGTGGGGTAGAGCTTCGGCACGGTCTCCAGATTGTGGTTGAAGACATCCGGCCGGGCTTCCACCACCACCTCCAGCGCACCGTCCTTGCGCAGGAAATCGGGCGTCAGCACCTCCACCGTGGTGCCCGGCGCCGCCGCGCGGATGGCGCGGATGGTGGCCGCGAAATGGGCGGCGCCGCCATCGGGCAGGTCGTCCCGGTCCACGCTGGTGATCACCACATGGCGCAGCCCCAGCTTGGCCACCGCATCGCCGACCCGCCGAGGCTCGTCATGGTCGAGCGCCTTCGGCAGCCCGGTCGCCACATTGCAGAAGGAGCAGGCGCGGGTGCAGGTCTCGCCCATGATCATCATGGTGGCGTGGCGCTGGGACCAGCACTCCCCGATATTCGGGCAGGCCGCCTCCTCGCAGACCGTGACCAGCTTGTTGTTCCGCATCAGCGCCCGGGTCTCGTGATAGACCGGGTGCGTCGGCGCCTTCACCCGGATCCAGGAGGGCTTGCGCTGGATGGGATTGTCCGGACGATGGGCCTTTTCGGGGTGGCGAAGGGGCAGGACCTCCCCCTCCCCCCTTGGGGGCTGCGCCTGGTGCCGGATCTCGATGCGGGTGGTAGCCATGGGCTAGATATGGATAACCTGCCCATAGGCGTCCAGCACCGCTTCGTGCATCGCCTCCGAAATGGTCGGGTGGGGGAAGACGGTCTCCATCAGCTCCGCCTCCGTCGTCTCCATCGTCTTGGCGATGGTGTAGCCCTGGATCATTTCCGTGACCTCGGGCCCGGCCATATGGGCGCCCAGCAATTCCCCCGTCTTCGCGTCGAAGACGGTCTTGATGATGCCCTCCGGCTCGCCCATGGCGATGGCCTTGCCATTGCCGATGAAGGGGAAGCGGCCGACCCGCACTTCATGCCCCTTCTCCTTGGCCGCCGCCTCGGTCAGCCCGACGCTTGCGACCTGCGGTCGGCAATAGGTGCAGCCGGGGATGACGGAGATATCGAGCGGGTGGGGGTTCCGGCCGGCGATCGCCTCGACGCAGATCACCCCCTCATGGCTCGCCTTGTGGGCCAGCCAGGGCGGGCCGGTGAGGTCGCCGATGGCATAGACCCCCTTCTCCCCAGTGCGGCTGTACTCGTCCACCACCACATGGGTGCGGTCCACCTTCACCCCGGTCCCCTCGAGGCCGATATCCTCGACATTGCCGACGATGCCGACCGCCGAGATGACCCGGTCCGCCACGATTTCCTGCACCTTCCCGCCGGCCTCGATGATGGCGGTGACGCTGTCCGCGGCTTTGCGCAGCCCCTGGACCTTGGCGCCGGTCAGCACCTTCATGCCCTGCTTCTGGAAGGATTTCAGGACGAAGGCGCTGATCTCCGCATCCTCCACCGGCAGGATGCGGTCCATCACCTCCACCAGCGTCACCTCGGCGCGCAGGTTCAGGTAGAAGCTGGCGAATTCCGCGCCGATGGCGCCGGAGCCGATGACGATGAGCCGCTTCGGCATCCCGGTCGGCACCATCGCCTCGCGATAGGTCCAGACCAGTTTCCCATCCGGCTCCAGCCCCGGCAGCACCCGGGCGCGGGCGCCGGTGGCGAGGATGATGTGCGGCGCCGTGAGCTCCGCCACCGGCTTGCCGTCCTTGGTCACGGAGAGCTTGCCCCGGCCGGCCAGCTTGCCCTGGCCGTCGAAGACCGTGACCTTGTTCTTCTTCATCAGGAAGCGCACGCCATCCGAAAGCTGCTTGGCCACGGCACGGCTGCGCTTGACGATCTTGCCCAGGTCGAAGCGGATATTGTCCGCGGCGAAGCCATAGGCATCCAAATTGTGCAGGAGGTGGTTGATCTCGGAGCTGCGGAGCAGCGCCTTGGTCGGGATGCAGCCCCAATTCAGGCAGATGCCGCCCAGATGCTCGCGCTCCACCACCGCCGTCTTCATCCCGAGCTGGGCGGCGCGGATGGCCGCCACATAGCCGCCCGGCCCGCCGCCGAGGATGATGACGTCGAATTGCGTGTCGGCCATCTCAGCTCTCCTTGCCCGCCAGCGCGCGGAGCGCGTCGCCGCTGAGCCGTTGCAGGGTCCAGCCCTCCCGCGGGAGGGCGCCGATGGATCGGTAGAAGGCGATGGAGGGCGCGTTCCAGTCCAGCACGTTCCACTCCATGCGAGAGCAGCCCGCCTTCAGCGCCCGCCGCGCCAGATCGGCGAAGATGGCGCGGCCGAAGCCCCGGCCACGCTGGACAGGATCGACGAAGACATCCTCCACATAGAGCTTCGGCGCGCCGTCGAAGGTGGAGACGGAATAGAACCAGAGGGCGAAGCCGCAGGGCTGTCCCTCCCAGCGCGCGATCAGCGCCTCCGCCCGCGCCGGGCTGCCGAAGAGGAGGCGGCGGAAGTCGTCCTCCGTCGCTGTTACCTCATGCAGCAGCTTCTCGTACTCGGCCAGCGCGCGGACGTAATGGAGGACGAGGGGAAGGTCGTCCTCCGTCGCGTCTTCCAGACGCAGGCTCACAGCATCAGGCTCAGCGGATCCTCCACGACGCCCTTCAGCGCCTGCATGAACTCGGCAGCCAGCGCGCCATCGATGACGCGGTGATCGACCGAGAGGGTGCAGGTCATCAGCGTGGCAATGCCGAGCTGGCCATCCTTCACCACCGGCCGCGGCTCGCCTGCCGCCACAGCCAGGATGCCGGCCTGGGGTGGGTTGATGATGGCGCTGAACTCCCGCACGCCATACATGCCCATGTTCGAGATGGAGAAGCCGCCGCCCTGGAACTCCTCCGGCTTCAGCTTGCCGGTGCGGGCGCGGGCCGCCAGATCCTTCATCTCGTTGCTGATCGTGCTCAGCCCCTTCTGGTCTGCCTTGCGGATGATCGGGGTGATGAGGCCGGTCGGCGTCGAGACGGCGACGGAGATGTCGACATCCTGGAACTGCAGGATGGCCTCTTCCGTCCACATCGCATTGACGTTGGGGAAGCGCCGCAGCGTGGCGGCGACCGCCTTGATGACCAGGTCATTCACCGAGAGCTTGAAGGAGGCCGGGCCGTCCTTCGGCGATTTGGCGTTGAGGTCGGCGCGCAACTGCAAAAGCGCGTCGATGTGGAAGTCCATCGTCACATAGAAGTGCGGGATGGTCTGCTTGGACTCCGACAGACGCCGGGCGATGACCTTCCGGATGGTGCTGTTCGGCACCGGGGTATGCGGGGCGGTCACCACGGGGGCAGGCGCCGTAGGCTTCGGCGCCGCCGGGGCAGGCGCGGCCGCTTGTGCAGCGGCGGCGGGCGCCGGGGCGGCAGCAGGCGCCGGGCCCTTGGCCAGCGCTGCCTCGATATCCGCCTTCACCACCCTTCCGTTCGGGCCGCTGCCCGTCACCCGGCCAAGGTCCAGCCCCGCCTGCAGCGCCATCCGCCGCGCCAGCGGCGAGGCGAAGATACGCTCATTCGGCGCATGGCCGTTCGCCGCGGGCTTCTCCGCCGGCGGCAGGGGCTGCGGGTTCAGCGCCGCCTGCTCCGCCTTCGGTACCGGCGCCTCGGCCTGCCGCGTATTTCCGGCGCCGCCGATGCCGGCAGGCTCGGCCTTCGGGGCCGCGGCGGAAGCCGGTGCCGGCTTCGGTGCCGCCTCGGCGCTTTCGCCCGGCTCCACCAGCACCGCGATCGGGTCGTTCACCTTCACCCCGGCCGTGCCATCCGCCACCAGGATCTTGCCAAGGATGCCCTCATCCACGGCTTCCACCTCCATGGTGGCCTTGTCGGTCTCGATCTCGGCGAGCACGTCGCCCGCCTTGACCTGGTCGCCTTCCTTCTTCAGCCAGCGGGCCAGCGTGCCTTCCGTCATGGTGGGCGACAGGGCGGGCATGAGAATGTTCGTAGCCATTGGACGGATCCCCCTGCCCTATTTGTAGGTCACGCGCTTCGCCGCCGCCACGATGTCGGCGACGGTCGGCAGGGCCAGCTTCTCGAGATTGGCGGCATAGGGCATCGGCACATCCTTGCCGGTGACGCGCACCGGCGGCGCGTCCAGCCAGTCGAACGCCGCCTCCATCACCTGCATCGCCACTTCCGTGCCGATATTGGCGTAGGGCCAGCCTTCCTCCACCGTCACCAGGCGGTTGGTCTTCTTCACGCTCTCGGAGATGGTCGCAGCATCGAGTGGGCGGATGGAGCGAAGGTTGATCACCTCCGCCTCGATCCCTTCCTTCGCCAGCTCCTCCGCCGCCTGCATCGCCCAGGTCACGGCAATGGAATAGGCGACGAGGGTCACGTCCTTGCCTTCCCGCTCCACCTTCGCCTTGCCGATGGGCAGGATGAACTCCTCGTCCACCGGACATTCGAAGGTGTGGCCGTAGAGGATCTCGTTCTCCAGCACCACCACCGGGTTGGGATCGCGGATGGCGGCGCGCAGCAGGCCCTTGGCATCCGCCGAGGACCAGGGCGCCAACACCTTGAGCCCCGGCACATGCGCGTACCAGCTCGCATAGCATTGGCTGTGCTGGGCGGCGACGCGCGCCGCCGCGCCGTTCGGCCCGCGGAAGACGATGGAGCAGCCGAGCTGGCCCCCGCTCATGTAGAGCGTCTTCGCCGCCGAATTGACGATCTGGTCGATCGCCTGCATCGAGAAATTGAAGGTCATGAACTCGACGATGGGCTTCAGGCCGGTGAAGGCCGCGCCCACCGCCATGCCGGTGAAGCCGTGCTCGGTGATCGGCGTGTCGATCACCCGCTTCGGGCCGAATTCCTCCAGCAGCCCTTGGCTGATCTTGTAGGCGCCCTGGTACTGGGCAACTTCCTCGCCCATCAGGAACACGTCGGCGTCGCGGCGCATTTCCAACAGCATGGCGTCGCGCAGCGCCTCCCGCACCGTGATCGGCCTGGTCGGGCCCCAATCCTTCTCCGGCGCAGCGGCGGCCTCGCCGGCATGGGCCGCGCCCTCGCCGCGCTGCTGGCCACGCGTGGCGACGGCGGCATGGTCCTCGGCCTGCTTCGCCACCTGCCCCACCTCGGGGCTCGCCGCCGCCGGCGGCGCGGGCTGCTGCGTCACCGGCCCCGCCTGGCCCGGCGCCGCGCCGGTGGAGGCACCGCCGCCGCCGCCATCCAGCTCGGCGATCGGGGCGTTCACCGAGACGCCCTCGGTGCCTTCCGGCACCAGGATCCTCGTCAGCGTGCCCTCATCCACGGCTTCCACTTCCATGGTCGCCTTGTCGGTCTCGATCTCGGCGATCACGTCGCCGGACTTCACCGTGTCCCCTTCCTTCTTCAGCCAGCGCGCCAGCTTCCCCTCGGTCATGGTGGGGGAGAGGGCGGGCATCAGGATCTGCACGCCCATCTCAGCGAGCCTCCTCGATGAGGATATCGGTCCAGAGCTCGGCCTCGTCCGGCTCCGGGCTCGATTGCGAGAAATCGGCGGCGTCCTGCACGATGCCCTTCACCTCGTCGTCGATCGCCTTCAGCTCCGCCTCGGCGGCGCCCTGGTCCAGCAGCAGCTTGCGCGCGGTCTCGATCGGGTCGGACTGCTCGCGCATCTTCTGCACCTCCTCCCGCGTGCGGTACTTGGCGGGGTCGGACATGGAGTGGCCGCGATAGCGGTAGGTCTTCATCTCCAGCAGGTAGGGGCCGTTGCCGGCGCGGCAATGCGCCACGGCGCGCTCCCCGGCCTCCTTCACCGCCACCACATCCATGCCGTTCACCTGTTCCCCGGGGATGCCCCAGGCGGCGCCGTTCTTCGACAGGTCGCGGGAGGCGGAGGCGCGCTCCACGCTGGTGCCCATGCCGTACTTGTTGTTCTCGATGATGTAGATGCAGGGCAGCTTCATCAGCGCCGCCAGGTTGAAGCTCTCATAGACCTGGCCCTGGTTGGAGGCGCCCTCGCCAAAATAGGTCAGGGTGACGTTCTTCGCATCCCGGTAGTGGTTGGCGAAGGCGAGGCCGGTGCCGAGCGACACCTGCGCGCCGACGATGCCATGGCCGCCATAGAAGCCCTTCTCGCGGCTGAACATGTGCATCGAGCCGCCCTTCCCCTTGGAATAGCCGCCGATGCGCCCCGTCAGCTCCGCCATCACGCCGCGGGCTTCCATGCCGGTGGCCAGCATATGGCCGTGGTCGCGGTAGGAGGTGATGACCTGGTCGCCCGGCTCGAGGCACATCTGCATGCCGACGACGACCGCTTCCTGGCCGATATAGAGATGGCAGAAGCCGCCGATGAGGCCCATGCCGTAGAGCTGGCCGGCCTTCTCCTCGAAGCGGCGGATCAGCAGCATGTCCCGGTAGGCCCGGAGGAGCTGGTCGCGGCTCAGGGCCGGTTCCTTGGCCGTTCGCCCGCGCCGCTTGGCGCCCGCGGTTTCCGCTGCCTGGGCCATCAGCACCCTCCCCCGCTCCGTCTCCGATGGCTCCGACTTACGCGGGACATCTGGGTTCTTCAAGCGAGGCAGGTTGCAAATTCGGCATCATCGCGGAGCCGAAAAGCGTGTTTGTGCAATGCAATAGGTCAATTAACTGCATTTAAGTTAATGTCGCGCCGGCACCGCTCCCGTACCTGCCGCAGCCTACTTTCGGCAGAGCGCCCGGTGACGCAATATCAGCGATGGCGTAGCCGCTTCCGGCGCAGCTTTCTTAAGAGCCGGACGCGGGCCGGGTGCCGCTCCGCGCCGGATGGCGACGCTGCCCATCTAGGCGCCGGCCAGTTGCGTGCCGTGCCCGGCCTAGCCGGCACCGCTGCCCTGACCGGCAGGCGCCACGGCTCGACCATGACTTGGCATTCGGGCTCTAAGAACATATAAGGAACTTATCGCGGCAGAAGCCGCGGCACCACGCCGCCGCTGTTGCCCTCGACTCGCGGAGGACGCTAGGTGGCGCGCATGAACGACCTCTTCTCCAAGGGCGGCGCCGCCTCAGGCGCCACCTACACCGCGGCTGACATCGAGGTGCTGGAGGGGCTGGAGCCGGTCCGCCGGCGCCCCGGCATGTATATCGGCGGCACCGACGAGAACGCGCTGCACCACCTGGCGGCCGAGATCCTCGACAACGCCATGGACGAGGCGGTGGCCGGGCATGCCGACCGCATCGAGGTGACGCTGGAGCCGGGAAACTGGCTGACGGTCCGCGACAATGGGCGGGGGATCCCGACCGACCCGCACCCGAAATTCCCCAAGCTGAGCGCGCTGGAGGTGATCTTCACCACCCTCCATTCCGGCGGCAAGTTCAGCGGCAAGGCCTATGACACCTCGGGCGGGTTGCACGGCGTCGGCTCCTCGGTGGTCAACGCCCTCTCGGAACGGCTGGAGGTGGAGGTGGCGCGCGACCGCACCCTCTTCACCCAGGCCTATGCGCGGGGCAAGCCGCTGGGGAAGCTGAAGAATGCCGGGGCGATCCACAATCGCCGCGGCACCACCATCCGCTTCAAGCCGGACCCCGAGATCTTCGGCCGCCAGGAATTCTCCGCCGCCCGGCTCTACCGGCTCTGCCGCTCCAAGGCCTACCTCTATCGCGGCGTCGAGATCCGCTGGGCCTGCGACCCTGCCCTGGCGAAGGAGGAGGTGCCGGCCAGCGCGGTGCTGCACTTCCCCGGTGGGCTGGCGGACTTCCTCGCCACCGCCATCGAGGGCCGCAGCCAGGTGACGTCCACGCCCTATACCGGCGAGGCGGGCTTCGCGGACGGTGCCGGCCGCTGCGAATGGGCGCTGGCCTGGCTGGAGCAGGGCGACGGCTTCCTCTCCACCTATGCCAACACCATCCCGACGCCGCAGGGCGGCACGCATGAGGCCGGGCTGCGCGCCGCCCTGGTGAAGGGGCTGCGCGCCTATGGCGAGCTGAAGAAGGAGAAGCGCGCCGCCAGCGTGACCGCGGAGGACCTGTTCGGCGGCATGGCGGGCATGCTCTCGGTCTTCATCCGGGACCCGCAATTCCAGGGCCAGACCAAGGACAAGTTGACCTCGCCCGAGGCCAGCCGGCTGGTGGAAGCGGCGCTGCGCGACCATTTCGACCATTGGCTGGCCGGCGACCCGCAAACCGCGGACAACCTCCTCGCCTGGGCGATCGAGCGCGCGGAGGAGCGCATCCGCCGGCGGGAGCAGAAGGACACGCCGCGCAAATCCGCGACGCGGAAGCTCCGCCTGCCCGGCAAGCTGGCGGATTGCGCGCGAGAGAGCGCGGAGGGGACGGAGCTCTTTCTGGTCGAGGGCGACAGCGCCGGCGGTTCGGCCAAACAGGCACGCGACCGAGAAACTCAGGCAGTGCTGCCGCTACGAGGAAAAATCCTGAACGTCGCCAGCGCCAGCGCCGACAAGCTGCGGCAGAACCAGGAGCTGAAGGACCTGATCGAGGCGCTGGGCTGCGGCGCCGGGGACCGCTTCGACATCGGCCGGCTGCGCTATGGCCGCGTCGTCATCATGACGGATGCCGATGTGGACGGTGCGCATATCGCCGCCCTGCTGATGACCTTCTTCTACAAGGAGCTGCCGGAGCTGGTGCGGCAGGGCCGCGTCCACCTGGCGCAGCCGCCGCTCTACCGGCTGCAGGCCGGCGGGAAATCCGTCTATGCGATGGATGACCGGGACCGCGAGCGGCTGCTGAAGAAGGAGTTCAAGCCGAACCAGAAGGTGGAGGTCAGCCGCTTCAAGGGCCTGGGCGAGATGCCGCCCGCCTCCCTGAAGGAGACCACCATGGACCCGAAGAAGCGCACCCTGCTGAAGGTGGTGCTGCCGCCGGAGGACCGGGCGCGCACCTCGGAGCTGATGGAGGCGCTGATGGGCCGGCGGCCGGAGCTGCGGTTCAAATTCATCCAGGAGCAGGCGGCGAAGCTGGATACCGAGGATCTGGACGTCTGATCCCGCGGGGTGCCGGGGCTCGCCGCCGGCCGCGCCCGGGCGAGCTTCACCGGTCCAGGCCGGGCCCGCCGGTGGCGGGTCGCTCCGCCAGCTCGATGACCAGGACGCGCAGCTCCTCGCTCATCAGCGCGATGCTCGCCTCCAGCAGGTCCAGCATCGCGTCCCGCACTTCCAGCTCCTGCACCGTGTAGCGGCCGCCGCCGCCGAACAGCAGGTCGATGCGCGCCCGCTCACCGGCCGAGCCGGGCGGACCCAGGCGGTCTCCCGCCCGCCATTCCGCCGCGACCGCCTCCGCGGGCGAGGCGCGATCCGGGTCGCTCGTCCGGCGCCGGGTCAGGAAGCGCCAGACCGTGCGTGGGAACAGCTCCGATTGCGGCGGCCGCTCCCAGACCTCGCGCAGGAGGTTGCGCTCGGTTCGAAGCGGGCCGGAGATCTCGCCAAACAGCAGCGCCGCCGCCACCGAGGCCTCGCCGGTGCCGCCGACGATCCCGGCGATGTCGCCGCCCGCCTGGGAGCCCGCCAGTGAGAGGCCACCGGACAGGGCGGCCGTGGTGGCGCCGACCAGGATGCTGGTCAGGCCCAGCCGCCGGGCCCGGCGGTCCTCCGCGGCCTGCAGCCGCATCCGCAGCTCATCCCCCCGCTCGCCCTCACAGTCGATGACGGCCTGGGTGCTGGATATGTCCAGCATGGCGAGCTGAATGCGGTCCGAGATCGCCAGGCGCAGGCGAAGCAGCCGCAGCTCGGCGCCGGCGCCGCGGCCGCGCGCGGCATCCTGCTCCGCCGCAAGGAGCTGCTCCAGCAGGGGCAGGACGCCGATCACCTCGGCGATGTCGGTGGCGGCGGGCGAGAACCCCCCGGCCTCGAGCTTTCCGGGGGCCGCACGGAGCGGCCCGGAGGATGGCACCGCCTCGGCCGCGTGGCGCGTCCGCGTCAGCGGCACGCAGATCCGCTCGAAGCCGCTCCGGGCTGCCGCCTCCCCCTCCGGGCCCAGGCGCGATGCGCAGCCGGCGAGCAGGGTCAGGGCCAGCGCGGCGGCCCCCAGCCGGGCCGGGGCGCACCCCGGCACGGACCGGGCAGGCCAAGGGGTGGGGCCCGCGGTGGTCTGGCAATCGCAGACAGGCACGCCGGCATCCCCCCGATGTTGAACCAGGCCGGGCCGGCCCGCCATGGCCGAGGTGCCATGCGGCCGGGGCCAGCGCCAGCCTCGCATCCTGCGTGCCTGAACGGGCCCGAACGGCTTTGGCCCCGGCGGGATCAGCAGCCGGCCCCGTCAGACATGCAGGTAGCCTTCCAGCACCTCCGGGCTCGCGGCCAGCGCGGCGCTGCCGCCCTGCCAGACCGTGCGGCCCTTCTCCAGCACCACATGCCGGTCCGCCAGCCGCATCACCGCGGCAAGGTTCTTGTCGATCAGCAGGATCGCCTGGCCTTCCGCCTTCAGCCGCGCCAGCACCGTCCAGATCTCCGCCCGGATCAGCGGCGCCAGCCCTTCCGTCGCCTCGTCCAGGATCAGCAGCGCCGGGTTGGTCATCAGCGCCCGGCCGATCGCCAGCATTTGCTGCTCGCCCCCCGAGAGGTTGGCGCCGGCATGCCGCCGCCGCTCGGCCAGGCGGGGGAAGAGCCGCACCACCTCCGCCAGGGTCCAGCGGCCGGGGCGGGCGGTGGCGGTCAGGTTCTCCTCCACCGTCAGGGTCGGGAAGACCTGCCGCCCCTCCGGGACCAGGCCGAGACCGAGCCGCGCCACCTTGTGCGGCGGCCAGCCAGCCACCTTCTGCCCGGCGAAGGCCACGCGGCCGCCCAGCAGCCGCCCGCCCTGGCTCGGCAGCAGCCCCATCACCGCCCGCACCGTGGTGGTCTTGCCCATGCCGTTGCGGCCGAGCAGCGTCACCACCTCCCCCGCCCCCACGGAGAGCGAGACATCGAACAGCACCTGGCTCTCGCCATAGCCCGCCGCAAGCCGCTCCAGCGCCAGCATCAGGCATCCTCGCCGAGATAGGCGGCGCGCACCGCCGGGTCGGCGCGGATCGCCTCCGGCGCGCCGCTGGCGATGAGGCGGCCATAGACCAGGACGGAGACCGCCTCGGCCAGGGCGAAGACCGCCTGCATGTCATGCTCCACCAGCAGGATGGCGTAGTCGGCTTTCAGCCGGCCGAGGAGGAGGATCAGCCGCTCCGTCTCCTCCGGCCCGGCGCCGGCCAGCGGCTCATCCAGCAGCAGCAGCTTCGGCCGCAGCGCGAGCGCGATGGCGAGCTCGAGCTGGCGCTTCTCGCCATGCGAGAGCGCGCCGGCCTTCACCCCGGCGCGCGGCGCCAGCCCCACCTGCTCCAGCGCCGCCATCGCCGCCGCGTTCAGCCGAGCCTCGCCCGCGGCCGGGCGGAAGAAGCGGAAGGAGGAGCCCGCCCCCGCCTGCACCGCCAGCGCCACATTCTCCAGCGCCGAGAAGCCCGGCAGCACGGCGGTGATCTGGAAGCTGCGCGCCAGCCCCAACCGGGCACGGCGATGCAGCGGCAGATGGGTAACCTCCCGGCCCGCGAAGCGGATCTGCCCGGCATCCGGCCGCAGCGTACCGCTGATCTGGTGGATCAGCGTCGTCTTGCCCGCGCCATTGGGTCCGATGACGGCATGGATGCCGCGCGGCGCCACCGAGAGCGAGACGTCGTCCGTCACGGTCAGCCCGCCGAAGCGCTTGCGCAGCCCCTCCAGCGCCAGGATGGAATCAGCCACGCCCCGCCCCCCGGAGCTGCGCCGGCAGCCCCGCCAGCCCGCCCTTCAGGAACAGCACGGAGAGGATCAGCAGCGGCCCGAAGATCAGCCGCCAATGCGCCGTCCAATGCCCCAGCCACTCCTCCAGCAGCACGATGGCCAGCGCCCCCAGCACCGCCCCATGCGGCGCCCCGAGCCCGCCCAGGATGACCATGAAGAGCAGGTCGCCCGAACGCTGCCAGGCGAGGTAGGAGGGCGCGACGAACTCCGTGGCATTGGCCAGCAGCGCGCCCGCCAGCCCGGCCATGCCGCCGGCGATGACATAGGCCAGCAGCCGATAGGGCGCCGGGTTGAAGCCGAGGGCGGCGACGCGCAGCGCATTCTCCCGCGCCGCCCGCAGCACCCGGCCGAAGCGGGAGGCAAGGATCGCCACCACCAGCCCCCAGCTCGCCGCCAGCAGGCCGAGGCAGAGATAGTGGAAGACCAGCCGGTCCTCCAGCCAGCGCCGGCCGAGGATCTCGGTGCGGCCATAGAGGGTGTAGCCGTCATCCCCGCCATAGACCGAGAGCGAGCCGGCGGTGAAGAAGGCCATCTGGGCGAAGGCCAGGGTGATCATGATGAACTGCACGCCGCTGGTCCGCACCGCGACGGCGCCGGTCAGCAGAGCGAAAAGCGCGCCACCGCCGATCGCCGCCGGCGCCACCCAAAGCGCCTCGGTGATGCGCGCGGCATCCAGCGCCACCACCGCATAGGCGCCGAGGCCGAGCAGCGCGGCATGGCCGAGCGAGACCAGCCCCGCCCCGCCCACCAGCAGATGCAGGCCGAGCGCGGCGATCCCGAGGATCATCGCCCGCGCCAGCAGGGTGAGCACATAGCCCTCCCCGAAGCCGATCCAGGGGGCGGCGCCGAGCAGGGCAAAGAGCAGCAGCGGCAGCGCCGCCTCACGCCAGCGCGCCATGCGCTTCAGCCGGCCCGGGCGGGGAAGAGGCCGCGCGGCCTGAGCGCCAGGACCAGCGCCATGGCCAGATAGACCAGCATGGAGCCGAGCGCCGCCCCCGCCTGCCGCGCCGGTGACGGCGCCAGGACCAGCCGCAGCAGATCCGGCAGCAGCGCCCGGCCGAGCGTCTCCACCAGCCCCACCAGGACGGCGCCAAGGAAGGCGCCGCGCACGCTGCCGATGCCGCCGATGACGATGACGACGAAGGCGGTGATGAGGACCGAATCGCCCATGCCGGGCTCGACCGAAAGGATCGGCGCCGCCATCACCCCGGCAAAGCCCGCCAGCATCGCCCCGCAGCCGAAGACCAGCATGAACAGGCGATGGATATCGACGCCGAGCGCCGCGACCATCGGCGCGTTGGCGGCCCCCGCCCGGACCAGCGCCCCCACCCGGGTCCGCTCCACCAGCAGCCAGAGCAGCGCCGCGGTGCCGAGCCCGGCGGCGAGGATCGCCAGCCGATAGACCGGGTAGTTCAGCCCCGGCATGAGCTGGATGCCGCCGGAAAGCGCCTCCGGCATCGGCACCTGCAGCGGCGCGCTGCCCCAGATGGCGCGTGCCCCCTCGTTCAGCACCAGGATGACGCCGAAGGTGGCCAGCACCTGCGCCAGATGGTCCCGCGCATAGAGGTGGCGGAAGACCAGCCATTCCAGCGCCAGCCCGGCCAGCAGCGTGGCCGGCAGGGCCAGGGCCAGCCCGGCCCAGAAGCTGCCGCTCAGCGCGGCGAAGCTCGCCCCGAGATAGGCGCCCAGCATGTACTGCACGCCATGCGCCAGGTTGATGAAGTCCATCACCCCGAAGACCAGGGTGAGGCCGGCGGCGACGAGAAAGAGCAGCACGCCATATTGCAGCCCGTTCAGCGCCTGGATCAGCAGCAATTGCGTGGTCATGCCCGCCGCCCCGAAGCCTGGCCCGGAGCAGCGGCACGGCAGCGGCCCGGTGCGTCGCCCGACCTGGCCGAGTTGCCGATGCCTCCGGCCGGAGCGGCCGCCGGCATCGGCGCCCCCTGCGCGCGCGGCGGCATCGCCATCCCGCACTCTCCCTCGCTACGGCGGTCCTCGGCCGGCCGATGCGGCCCTCGTTGCGCGGGTTAAACTGGAATGCTCAGCCAAGGGCAAGCGCCATCGCCGCAGCCCGGCGCGCCAGCCCGCTCTCCGGATCGGCCAACGGCTCCAGCACGGTGAAGTGGTTGCGGCCCGGCAGTTCCTCCGCCATGCCGCCCCAGGCGGCGGCAAATTCGCGGTTCTGGCGGCGAAATTCGGCGCTCTCCACCGCGCCCACCACGGCATGCACCGCGCCGCCCGGCGGCGGCAAAAAGCGGGGGGAGAGCGCCCGCGCCTCCTCCGGCGTCAGCCGCAGCGCGGTGGCGATGCTGGTGGGCAGCAGCGGCTCCAGCTCGAAGACGCCGGAGATGGGCAGGGCGGCGGCGACGAGGTCGGCCGGCAGGCCGGGGTCCAGGCTGCGCCATTCGGTGGCCAGCAGCATCGCCGCGAGATGCCCGCCGGCCGAATGCCCGATGGCCAGCAGCCGCCGGCCGCTCCGCCGGTGCAGATAGGCCGAAGCCGCCCGCGCCTGGGTGACGATGACGCGCAGCGGCACCACCGGGCAGAGATCGTAGGAGGGCATGGCGACCGCCACGCCCCGTGCCAGCAGGCCCCGCGCCATATGGCTGAACCAGTGCCGGTCCAGGGATTGCCAGTAGCCGCCATGGAAGAAGAGCGCCATCGGCCAGCCCTCCCCCGGCCCGGGGCGGAAGAGGTCGAGCTTCTCCCGCTCGCCCGGGCCATAGGCCAGGTCCAGCTCCGCCTCCGGCCAGGCCGTGCGGAAGGCGGCCGCCTCGGCCTTCCAGGCGGCGAGGATGACGGGATGCTCCGGGACCCGGGCCCGGTTGTTGTATTCCGCTTCGGCGTCCATGTCTCAGCCCAGGCCGGAGCCGGGCCGAGCGGGGGCGCCCGACGGGGGGAGTTTCCCGTCCGGGCCGCGGCTTGCGGCCGTCCCGGCAGATCGCATCCATGCGGGCCGGGCCGCTTCCTCACGCATCGCAGCGCATTCCTTGTTCCCTTTTTACCCCATCCATGGGATGGAGGCATATGCGCATCTACCTAGCAGGGCCGGAGGTCTTCCTCGCCGATTCGGCCGCCATCGCCGCGGCGAAGCAGGACATCTGCGCCGCCCACGGCCTGTTGGGCGTTTTCCCCACCGACACCCCCACGCCCGCCGCGGATAATGCCCCAGAATGGGTCCGGCTCTACCAGGGGCTGGAAGCGGAGATGCGCGGTTGCGATGCCATCATCGCGAACCTCACCCCGTTCCGCGGTCCCTCGGCCGATCCGGGCACGGTGTTCGAGTTGGGCTTTATGCGCGGCCTCGGCCGGCCGGCCTTCGGCTACACCAATATGGCAGCCCGCTTCGGCGCCCGCACCATGGCGGCGCTGGGCCCGGCCGCCCGCCGCCGCGGCGCCTCCGGCTGGGAGGATGCGGAGGGCATGCTGATCGAGGCCTTCGACCTGCATGACAACCTGATGCTGGAAGGCGGGCTGCAGGCCGCGGGCGGCTTCCTGGCGGTGACGGAGGTGCCGGCGGAGCGCCGCTGGCGGGACTTGACGGGCTTCCTCCGCTGCGTCGAAGCCGTGGCGCGGCTGAAGCGCTAGGGCAGATCGCGTTCAGATGGACGCATCTGAACGCGTGAAGATGCTCGCAAAACAACGGCCTAGAGCATGCTGCGTGAGCGCAAGCGAACGCAGCATGCTCTATGGCAATATCAGGAGCAGTCTATCCCCGACCTGATGGATCATACCGTGATCCATCAGGTCGGAGGCTGCTCTAGACGGGCCGCCCCGGCGGGATCCTGCCCTCTGCCCGCGCATTGCCAGCGGCGCCAAGCCTCGGACCGGTAACGACTCCAGGGCCGCCACGGCGTTGCGCCCGTCGTGGGAAGGTTACCTCTCCTCGGTATCCAGGGCGTAGCCCGCGGAGCGGACCGTGCGGATCACGTCCTCCTCCCCCTCGGCATTGATCGCCTTGCGCAGCCGGCGGATGTGCACGTCCACCGTGCGCGGCTCCACATGAATGTCGCGGCCCCAGACGGCGTCCAGGAGCTGCTCGCGGGAGAAGACGCGGCCCGGATGCTGCAGGAAGAATTCCAGCAGCCGGTACTCGGTCGGCCCCAGATGCAGCGGCCGCCCGTTGCGGGAGACGCGGTGCGCATCCTGGTCCATGGCGATGTCGCGCCAGGCCAGCACCCCCTTGGCGGCGATGCTGCCGGAGCGCCGCAGCAGCGCCCGGATGCGGGCCATCAGCGCGTCCATGACGAAGGGCTTGCCGATATGGTCGTCCGCCCCGGTGTCGAGCGCCCGGACGGCGTCCTGATCCTCCGTCCGCGCCGTCACCATGATGATGGGCAGGTCGCGGGTCGCCGGGCGGCGGCGAAGCTGGCGGCAGACCTCGAGCCCCGACATGGCCGGCAGCATCCAGTCCAGCAGCACCAGATCAGGCTTCGCCTCGGCCACGCGCAGCAGCGCTTCCTGGCCGTCCGCCGCCTCTTCCACCCGGAAGCCCTGCTTCTCCAGGTTGTAGCGCAGCAGGGTCAGCAGCGGGACCTCGTCCTCAACGACCAGGATGGTGGGGCGGGCATGGCCCGGCACCATATCCGGCATGGTCAACCCCCTCTCCTCAACCCGGCGGCCGCACCACGGCGAAGGCCGAGCTGTCGGCCTTCGGGCGCTCCTCCCCCAGGGTCTCGCCGGAGACGGCGTAATAGACCGTCTCGGCGATGTTGGTGGCGTGGTCGCCGATCCGCTCCAGGTTCTTGGCGACGAAAAGCAGATGGGTGGCCGCGGTGATGTTCCGCGGATCCTCCATCATGAAGGTCAGCATCTCGCGGAAGATGCCGTTATAGACCTCGTCCACCGACTGGTCGCTGTTCCAGACCTCGCCGGCCCGGGTGGCGTCGTCATTCACCAGCGCGTCCATTGCGCCCTTCAGGTTCTCCTGCACCAGCTTCGCCATGCGCTGGAAGCCGTTGAGGCTGCCGAGCGGCGGCTGCTGCGCCAGCACCACGCTGCGCTTCGCGGCGTTGCGGGCATAGTCGCCGATCCGCTCGATGGAGTGGATGATCTTCAGCGCCGCGATGATGAGGCGCAGATCCTGGCCGACCGGCTGGCGCAGCGCCAGCAGGCGGATGCAGAAGGCCTCGATCTCCCGCTCCAGCGTGTCGATCGCGCTGTCGCGGCCCATCACCTCGGTCGCCAGCTCGGCGTCGCGGCGGACCAGGGCGCTGGTGGCGTCCGCGACCTGCCGCTCCGCCAGGCCGCCCATGCGGGCGACCATCTCGCGCAGCCGGCGCAGCTCCTCGCCATAGCTGCGGACGGTATGTTCGGGCATCGTTTCCATGCGCGCGCTCCTCCGCCTCAGCCGAACCGGCCGGTGATGTATTCCTGGGTCTTCGGGTGCTTCGGCGCAGTGAAGAGCTGCCCCGCCGGCGCCACCTCGATCAGCTCACCCAGGTAGAAGAAGGCCACCTGGTCGGCGCAGCGCGCCGCCTGCTGCATGTTGTGCGTCACGATGGCGATGGTGAAGTCCCGCTTCAGCTCGTCGATCAGCTCCTCGATCTTGAGGGTGCTGATCGGGTCGAGCGCCGAGGTCGGCTCGTCGAACAGGATCACCTCCGGCCGCACCGCGATGGTGCGGGCGATGCAGAGGCGCTGCTGCTGGCCGCCCGAAAGCCCCATGGCGGAGGCGTTGAGCCGGTCCTTCACCTCGCCCCAGATGGCGGCGCGGGTCAGCGCCCACTCGATCCGCTCATCGAGCTGCGCCTTGGACAGCTTCTCGTGCAGTTTAATGCCGAAGGCGATGTTGTCGTAGATCGACATCGGGAAGGGCGTCGGCTTCTGGAACACCATGCCGATCTTGGCGCGCAGCGCGTTCATGTCGACGCCGTCGGCGATGATGTTCTCGCCGTCCAGCAGTACCTCGCCCTCCGCCCGCTGGCCGGGATAGAGGCTGTACATGCGGTTCAGCACGCGCAGCAGGGTGGACTTGCCGCAGCCGGACGGGCCGATCATGCCCGTCACCTGCTTCTCCGGCAGCAGGAAGTTGATGCCCTTCAGCGCCTTGTTCTCGCCGTAGAAGAAGTCAAGGTTGCGTACGGTGACCCGCGCCGTCTCGTTCAGGGCCGCGGCGGAGCGGGCCTGCATGCCGCCGAAGGAGGCGTTCTGGGCGGCGCTGTCGGTGGTCTGGGCTTCGCTCGGGGGTGTCATGGAATGGCGGCTCCTCTTCTCACTTGCCGCGGCCGAGGACGGAGCGGGCGAGGATGTTCAGCAGCAGGACGGCGAGGGTGATCAGCAGCGCCCCGGCCCAGGCCAGCTCGATCCAGTCCTGGAAGGGCGAGCCGGCATAGGAATAGATGGTGATGGGCAGGCTCGGCAGCGGGCCGTTCAGATTGGTGGACCAGGCATTGTTGCCGAGGCTGGTGAAGAGCAGCGGCGCGGTCTCGCCGGCGATCCGGGCGATGCCGAGCAGGATGCCGGTGATGATGCCGGACGTCGCGGCGCGCCAGCAGATCAGCACGATCATCTTCCATTTCGGCGCGCCGAGCCCGATCACCGCCTCCCGCAGCGTGTTCGGGATCAGCGTCAGCATGTCCTCCGTCGTGCGGACCACGATCGGGATGATGATGATGGTGAGTGCCGCGACGCCCGCCCAGCCGGAGAAGCCGCCGAAGGGCAGCACCAGGAGCTGGTAGACGAAGAGACCGATCAGGATGGAGGGCGCCGAGAGCAGGATGTCCGAGACGAAGCGGACGAGGTTCCCGAAGGCGGAACCCTTGGCGTACTCGGCGAGGAAGGTGCCGACCAGCATGCCGATGGGCGTACCGATGGCGGTGGCCAGCGCCACCTGGATCAGGCTGCCGACGATGGCGTTCAGCAGCCCGCCCTCGGATCCCGGCGGCTTCGTCACCTCGGTGAAGACCGAGAGGTTCATCGCCCCGAAGCCCTTGTAGAAGAGCGTCAGGAGGATGGAGGCGAGGAAGACCAGCCCGATCAGCGTGGCGGCGTAGGAAAGCAGGCGGACCAGCCGGTCCGCGGCCTTCCGCCGCCGGCCGAGAGCGGCGGCGACCGCCTGGTCCTTCACCGGGCCCAACGCCGGCGGCATGGTGGTGGCGCTCATGGGGTCAGCCCTTCAGCCGCGGGCGCAGGAGGAAGCGCGAGATGGCGAGCACGATGAAGGAGAGCACGAAGAGAATGAAGCCGAGGGCAAGCAGTGCCGAGAGCTTCAGGCTGCCCATCTCGCTCTCGCCGAATTCCAGCGCGACGACCGAAGCGATGGTGTTGCCGGGGCCGAACAGGCTGGCGGAGATGCGGTTGGCGTTGCCGATGACGAAGGTGACCGCCATCGTCTCCCCCAGCGCCCGGCCGAGGCCGAGCATGATGCCGCCGACAACCGAGATGCGGGTATAGGGCAGCACCACGCTCCGCATCACCTCCCAGGTGGTGCAGCCGAGGCCGTAGGCGCTTTCCTTGTACACCGGCGGCACCTGCTGGAAGACGTCCCGCATGGTGGCGGCGATGAAGGGCAGGATCATGATCGCCAGGATGAGGGCGGCGGTGAAGATGCCGGTGCCGAAGGGCGGGCCCTGGAACAGCTCCCCGATCAGCGGCAGCTCGCCGATCGTGTCGATCACCGCCGGCTGGATGTACTGCCCCATGATCGGTGCGATCAGGAAGAAGCCCCACATGCCGTAGATGATGGAGGGCACGGCGGCCAGCAGCTCCACCGCCGTGCCCACCGGCCGGCGCAGCCAGGGAGGGGAGAGCTCCGTCAGGTAGAAGGCGACGCCGAAGGCGACCGGCACGGCGAGCAGGATGGCGAGCACCGCGGTGACGATCGTGCCGTAGATGGAGACGCCGGCGCCGAAGACCTCCGTCACCGGGTCCCATTCGGTGGACCAGATGAAGGGGATGCCGAAGGCACGGAAGGCCGGCAGGCCGCCGATGAACAGCTCGATGATGATGCCGCCGAGCAGCAGCAGCACGAAGCCGCCCGCGGCATGGCAGGCGGCGGAGAACAGCGTGTCGCCGAAGCTGCCGGGCGAGGCGGCCCGCTGCGGCTTGGCGCCCATCGGTGTGCCGAGGGGAAGGGTGGCGGCCTGCTGCAAGCGCGTGCTCCGCGGCGGAGGGAGGAGGAGGGCGCCGGCCCCGGCTGCCGCGAGGGCACCCGGGGCCGGCGGGGATCACATGGTCCAGACCGGCTGGCCGTTGGCCTTCACTTCCGCCTTCCAGGCGGCGCGGACCATGTCGTGCACCGTGCTGGGCAGCGGGATGTATTCCAGTTCCTGCGCCATCTGGCTGCCGTTCCGGAAGGCCCAGTCGAAGAACTTCATGACGTTCAGGCTGCGCGTCGCATCCGTCGGGTTCTTCGGCAGCAGGATGAAGGTCGGGGAGACGATCGGCCAGGCGGCCTCGCCCTGCTGGTCGATCAGGTTCGCCGCCATGCCGGGGACGTTCCAGTTGGCGCTGCTCGCCGCGGCGAGGAAGGCCGCCTGGGTCGGGGCGACGAAGCGGCCCGCCTTGTTGCGGAGCTGGGCGGTGACCAGCTTGTTCGTGGTGGCGTAGGCGTTCTCGACATAGCCGATGGCGCCGCGGATGTTCTTCACCGTGCCGGCCACGCCTTCATTGCCGCGGGCGCCGGTGCCGGCGGGGAAGCGGACGGAGGTGCCGACCCCGACCTTCTGCTTCCACTCCGAGGAAACGGTAGCGAGGTAGGAGACCCAGACGAAGGTGGTGCCGGAGCCATCCGCCCGATAGGCCGGGGCGATGGCGAGGTTGGGCAGGTTCAGCTCGCGGTTCAGCTCGACCAGCCGGGCGTCGTTCCATTTGGTGATCTTGCCCAGGTAGATGTCGGCCAGCAGCTCCCCGGTCAGCTTCAGCTTGTCGGCTTCGACGCCCGGGATGTTCACGATGGGCACGACGGAGCCCATGACGGAGGGGAATTGCAGCAGATTCGCCTCCGTAAGCTGCTGCTCGGTGAGCGGGGCGTCGGAGGCGCCGAAATCCACGGTGCGATTGCGGATCTGGTTGATGCCGGCGCCCGAGCCGACCGACTGATAGTTCAGCGCGATGCCGGCGGCGCCGCGGGCGGCTTCCGCCCATTTCTGGTAGACCGGGTTCGGAAAGCTGGCGCCGGCGCCGGTGATCTGGGCCTGCTGCGCAAGGCCGGGACGCGGCAGCAAGGGGGCCGTCAGGGTGAGGCCGGAGGCAGCGAGCCCCAGATGGCCAAGAAGGGTGCGACGATTCACGCGTCTCTCCACGGTCGTGGTGGCCGGGCGGCGAGTTACTGCCCAGCGGTGGGTGGCGCCTGACTAGGCGCGGCATGCGACGGTAGAGTTGCAATTCGATGAAGCTTCGATGACAGCATTCCGGACGAGTGGCGCTATTCATCCGTAGCTTCGCGGCAAGTCATTCCGCCGCCGCGGGAAACCAGGCCGGCCGGCGCTTTTCCCGGAACGCCGCCAGCCCTTCCCTGCCCTCCGCCGAGGCGCGCTGCACCCAGCCCTCATGCGCCAGCAGCGCCATCTCCCGCTCGCTGAGCATCAGCCCGGCGGCGCCGAGCATGCTGGTCTTGGTGGCGGCAACGGCGCCGGGGGCGGAGAGCAGGATGGCGGTCAGGATCTCCTCCAGCCGGGCCTCGATCGCCTCCTCCTCCAGCACCTCATGCACCAGGCCGATGCGCAGCGCCTCCTCCGGCCCGAAGCGCTCGCCGGTGGCGGCGTAGCGGCGGGCATGGCGCAGCCCCATGGCATGGACCATATGGGTGGAGATCGGGGTGGGGGCGACGCCCACCCGCACCTCCGTCAGGCCGAACACGGCCTGCGGCGTGGCCAGGGCGACATCGACGCAGCAGGCAAGGCCGGCCCCGCCGCCGAAGCAGGCGCCCTGGATGACGGCCAGGGTCGGCTTCGGGAATTCGTTCAGCAACTGCATGGCACGGGTGGTGGCGAGGGAGGCCTGGTAGGCCTCCTCGGGCGGGTAGCCCGCCACCTCAGACAGCCAGTGGATGTCCGCCCCGGCGGCGAAATGCTTGCCCGCCCCGCGCAGCACCAGGGCCCGCACCCCGGAATCATCCTTCAGATGGCCGAGGGCGGTGATCAGCGCCTGGAGCAGGTCGGCATTATAGGCATTGCCGCGCTCCGGCCGGTTCAGCAGGGCGGTGGCGATGCCGCGGGAATCCCGCGTCAGCAGGATGGGGGCGGGGTTGGTCATGCGGCGTTTCCTTCTGCCGGCGAGTCCCCCGTGAGTAGCAGGGATCGGCCGACCCGGCGACGCGACCCGGGCGGAGCGCGGCCTCATGCCGATCCGGGCGGGACCGGGGAGCGAAGCTCGACCGGTCCCGCCCTACACCATCGGCGGCCCGACCAGCGGGGGGCTGAACAGGCTGGAGAGCCCTCCCTCTGCGCCCGGATCGCCGGGCGACGCGGCAACCTCGCCGAATTCCATTGTGCCAAAGCACAGGATGCGCGGTGACGCGGGGCACCGACCGGATCGCCAGGGCATTGACAGCCAGGCCGACCGGAGCCGAGCCTTCCTCCTTCGGAGGAGGCCCAGCATGTACGCCACCCGCCCCACCCTCTACGGCACCCGCCATGCCGTCTCCGCCGGCCATTACCTGGCCGCCAGCGCCGGCTTCGCCGTGCTGGAGGCGGGGGGCAACGCCATCGATGCCGGCTGCGCCGCCGGCATCGCCCTCGGCGTGCTGTTGCCGGACCTGGTCAATGTCGCCGGCGTCGCGCCCATCCTGATCCGGAAGGCAGATGGCACGGTGGAGACCATCGCCGGCCTCGGCACCTGGCCGAAATCCATCCCCGCCGACCTGTTCATGCGGGAGCATGGCGGGAAGATCCCGAACGGGGTGCTGCGCACCGTCGTGCCGGCAGCGCCGGATGCCTGGATCACCGCTCTGGAGCGCCATGGCACCATGGGCTTCGGCGACGTGGCGCAATATGCGCTGCGGCATGCGCGGGACGGCTACGCCGTCTACCCGCTGCTCGCCGACAACATCCGCGACCATGAGGCGGAATACGCCAGCTACCCGGGCAATGCCGCCATCTTCCTGCCGGGCGGCCGCCGGCCGCAGCTGGGCGAGAAATTCGTCCAGTCCGATCTCGCCCGCACCCTGCAATACATGGTCGATGAGGAGAAGAAGGCCGCCGGCAAGGGGCGGCTCGCCGGCCTCGCCGCCGCCCATGCCGCCTTCTACCGCGGCGACATCGCGCGGGAGATCGCCGCCTTCATGCAGCGCGAGGGCGGCTACCTCTCCATGGAGGACCTCGCCAGCTACCGCTCCCGCATCGAGCCCGCGGTGCGGCGGATGTGGCGCGGGCATGAGGTGCTGACCTGCGGCCCCTGGTGCCAGGGGCCCGCTTTGCTGGAAGCCCTGCTGCTGATGGAGAAGGGTGGCATCGGCACCATGGGCCACAACAGCGCCGATTACATCCACCTCTTCACCGAGAGCATCAAGGCGGCGATGGCCGACCGGGAATACCATTTCGGCGACCCGGCCTTCCTCGACGTCCCGCTCGACCGGCTGCTGGCGGAGGACCACCTCTCGGCCCGGCTGGCGGAGATCGACCCGAAGCGCGCCCTGCCGGGGATGCCGGGCAAGATCCTCGGCAGCAACCACCCGCCCGCGTCGCCCGAGGCCTCGCCCCGCTCGGCGCCGATGGTAGAGGCGGATACCTCCTATTGCTGCGTCGTCGATCGCTGGGGGAACGCCTTCAGCGCGACGCCCTCGGACGGCTCCTGGAACTCGCCGGTCGTCCCCGGGCTCGGCATCATCCCCTCCAACCGCGGCAGCCAGAGCCGGCCGGACCCCACCCACCCCTGCGGCGTCGCCCCCGGCAAGCGGCCGCGCCTCACCCCGAACCCGGCGATGATCGTGACCGCGGAGGGCGGGGTGATGCCCTTCGGCACGCCGGGCGGGGATGTGCAGATCCAGGCCATGCTGCAGGTGGTGCTGAACATCTTCCAGCACGGCATGGAGGTGCAGGACGCCATCGAGGCGCCGCGCTTCGCCAGCTACTCCTTCCCCTCCAGCTTCGCGCCCTTCGACTTCTTCCCCGGCAGGCTGGCGGTGGAGAGCCGGGTGCCGCAGGCGGTGCGGGACGATCTGGCCGGGCGGGGCCACGACATCAAGGACTGGCCGGAGAAGACCTGGCTGGCGGGCACGGTGGAGGTGGTGAAAACCGATCCCGCGACCGGGTTGCTGGCGGCAGGCGCGGACCCGAGGCGACCGGCCTACGCGATCGCGGCGTAGGGCCGGGGCTCCGCCCCGGGCCCTGGCAGCGGGCGCTGCCCTCTGCACTCCCGCCGGGGACCGAACCGGTCCCCGGACCCCGGTGGGAGTCTGCGAATTTGACCGCTTCGGGGAGGCTGAGCTCCGGCTCGGAGTACTGGCGCGGGAGCACGAAGGGGCTAGAGCGCCGTGAGACCGGGGTTGGCCGTATGCACGCCTAGGTGGAGGCGCCCAGTGCCCACGGTGGACCAGGGGCCAATGGCTACGGAGCGATGAGCGGGCGAATGTCCCGGTGCAGTCCCGCACTCGGACGAGGCGTTGTGACGGCCTCTGAACTGCGCTGCTCGTAGCCAGGCCTTCACATCCGGATCGCAACCGCGGCCCACGGTTTCAGCCTGCTGGTCGAGATCACCCCGACCGTCTGACGCAGCGGCATCGCTTAGGCTTCTAGAGCGACCGGAGCGAGGTCCGCAGGTCGCCCGGTCGCTGCGCCTTCTGCTGGACCGCTACCCGGTGCAGCCCAGCCACCCGGCTCAAGCGCCAAGTGCCAAACTCAGACCGGGGTCCGGGGCCAGGTCCTGGCCCCGGCGGGGTGCAGGGGCAGAGCCCCTGCCGCGGGGTTCAGGGAGTGGAGCCCCCTGCATAAGCCGCCCGCATCGCCGCCAGGTCCAGCTTCACCATCCCCGCCATCGCCTGCATCGCCCGTGCCCGGCCGGCCGGGTCGCCTTCCCACAGCAGCTCCCGGACCCCGTCCGGCACCACCTGCCAGGTCACGCCGAAGCGGTCGGTCAGCCAGCCGCACTGCATGGGTTTGCCGCCCGCCAGCAGCCGGTCCCAGACCAGATCCACCTCCGCCTGGTCCCGGCAGAGCAGCATCAGCGAGACGGCCGGGGTGAAGCCGAATTCCGGCCGGCCATTGAGGGCGATCACCTCCGTGCCCTCGATCTTGAAGGTCAATGCCAGCACCCCGCCTTCCGGCCCCGGCCCGGCGGCGCTGGCACGCATCACCTGACCCGGCTTCGCGCCGGGGAAGACCGAGAGGTAGAACGCCACCGCCTCCTCCGCCTTGTTCCCGTCGAACCAGAGGCTTGGCGTGATCCTCTGCAACTTCGCCATGGCGCTTACTCCTGCAGGCTGTGGGCAGTGGCTTCGAGCTGTTCGGCCACCTTGCCCCAGCCCTCATGGAAGCCCATGGTCTCGTGCCGCTGCCGGTCCTCGACGGACCAATGCCCGCAGCGGGCGATGTAGCGGGTGCCGGCGCCGGCATCCTCGAAGGTCACCGTCGCCACCATGAAGGGCTTGGCGGAGGGCTTCCAGGCGGCGGTGAAGGCATCGGTGAAGACCAGGCGTTCGCCCGGCACGACCTCGAGGTAGAGCCCTTCCATCGGCCCGCCCTCCCCGTTCGGCCCGCGCATCGTGATCCGGCTGCGGCCGCCGGTGCGGACCTCCATCTCCGCCTCCGTCACCTGCCAGGGCGCCGGGCAGAACCAGCGCTTCAGCAGCGCCGGCTCGGTCCAGCAGCGCCAAAGCAGGGCGCGCGGCGCCGCCAGGATGCGGCCGAGCACCAGCTCGCGCTCCTCCTCGGGGGTGATGTCGATGATGGTGGTCATTCCGGGACGTCCCTTTTCTTTGTGGTGAACAGCAGTTCGAGGTAGCGCCGCAGATGGTCCAGGCTCTCCTCCGCCATCGCCACCTCGCCGGTGGCCTTGGCCAGGATGAAGGCGCCCTGGATCACCGCCTGGATGTGGCGCGAGAGGCCCGCCGGGCTGAACCGCCCGGCCAGGCCGCGCGCCTGCATCGCAGCTTCGATATCCGCGTCGAGGGTCGCGGCATGGCCGCAGATCGCCGCCTCGCAGGCGGCGCGCAGGGCGGGGCTGGTGGCATAGGCTTCCTGCACCACCGTGCCGGCGAAGCAGGTGATCTCGGCCAGCTCCCCCCGCAGCCAGTCCCGCCGCAGCGCGACATAGCCCAGCACCCGCGCCGCCGGGTCGGGCAGCGCGCGGTAGGGCGCGGCGGCGCAGAGCGTGTCGGCGGCCGCGGCGAAGCGGCCCGCGGCGGCGATGGCCAGCGCCTCCTTGCTCGGGAAATGGTGGAAGAAGGCGCCCTTGGTGACGCCCGCCTCGCGGCAGATCTCGTCCACCGAACTCGCCGCATAGCCCTGGCTGCGGACCACGTGGATCGCGGCGTCCAGCAGCTTGTCCCGGGCGGTGGCGGCGTGCGGGGCCATGGGTACTCCTCCTTTGCGAGATAAGCGTACCGACCGGTTGGTATGGTTGTAAAGCGGATTCCGTCGGTTGGAGGATTCATCCGGCTCCGTCATGGTGTGCCCAAACGCCAGCCGGAGGACTTCCATGCCCAGCCGCCGCGCCGCCCTGGCCGCCGCCCTCGCCACCCTCGCCGCCCCGGCCCTGGCGCAGCCCTGGTCGCCGGACCGACCGCTGCGAGTCATCGTGCCCTTCGCCCCGGGCGGCACCACGGACGTCGTCGCCCGGGTCTTCGCCGAGGCCGCAGCAGGACCGCTCGGCCAGCCACTGGTGGTGGAGAACCGGCCGGGCGGCGCGGCCGGGCTGGTGGGTATGGACCTCGTCGCCAAGGCGCCGCCGGATGGCCACACCATCCTGGTCCACAGCAATGCCCATGTGGTGGTGCCGGCGCTGGTGGCGCGGCTGCCCTTCGACCCGGTGGGGGATTTCGCCCCCATCGCCCATCTCGGGCG